>NZ_CP108882.1:3046875-3417500 GCF_036347055.1 Streptomyces sp. NBC_00820
CCGGTTCCTGGGGCGACGAGTCCCGCGACTACCACCTGTGCGTGGAGGTCCCGGTGGCCGGACTGGGCCAGGAGATGCTGGCCGCGCGGGTGTCGCTGGTCGTCCCGCAGGCCGAGGGGCCGGCGCTGAACCTCGGCGCGCAGGGGCTCGTACGGGCCGTGTGGACCGACGACATGTCGGCCTCGACCTCGATCAACCCCCAAGTCGCCCACTACACCGGGCAGGCCGAACTGGCCCAGGCCATCCAGCAGGGACTCGACCTTCGCAAAGCGGGCGATTTCGACGGAGCAACGGCCAAACTGGGGCGCGCTGTTCAGCTCGCGGGTGAATCGGGGAACGCGGATACTGCGAAACTGCTTGCGAAGGTGGTGGACGTGGTCGACGCCGCGACAGGTACTGTGCGGTTGAAGGCGAAGGTCGCCGAGGCCGACGAGATGACTCTCGAGACCCGGTCCACGAAGACCGTTCGCGTGAAGAAGTAATGACGTAGCAGGACTTGCCAGGGCCCTGATGAGAAGGGGAAGCGCCGACATGCCGACCTGCCCGAACGGACACCAGTCGGGTTCCGACGACTGGTGCGAGGTCTGCGGTCACCGCATGGCCGGTGCCGTACCCCCGCCGCCCCCGCCCCCGCCGGGCGGAGGCTACGGCTTCCCGCAGGGCGGCCGGCCCGGCGGGCCCCCGCACGGGTCCGCACCCGAGCCGGAGCTGTGCCCGCAGTGCCGTACGCCCCGTGAGGGCGGCGCGCCCTTCTGCGAGGAGTGCCGGTGGAACTTCCTGACCAACACCGCCACCTCGTACACCCCGGCGTCCCCGGCCTCCCCGGCCGCCCCGCGCTCCTCCCAGCCCCTCTTCCAGCCGCCGAGCGCGACGTACGGCGGCGGTGACGGGTACGAGTACCAGGGCTCGCGGCCCTCGCAGGTGAACCGGCCGGCCGAGCCGATCCCGTCCTTCGGCAGCGAGCCGTCGGGCCCGACGCCGTTCGCCGGTGAACGCGGGCCGGCGGGGACGCAGCCCGGCCCGGGTGGGCCTGGCGGTCCTGGTGGGCCTGGTGGGCCTGGTGGGCCGTCCGGTTTCGGTGGCGGTCAGCGTCAGTCCGGTCCGCCTTCGGGCTTCCCCGGCATGCCTGGGCAGGGTCCCGGTGGGCCCGGTGGGCCTGGGGGCCCTGGCGGTCCGTCCGGTTTCGGTGGTGCGCCTGGGCAGGGTCCGGGTGGGCCCGGAGGTCCCGGCGGCCCCGGCGCGCCCGGTCCCTCGGGCTTCGGTGGCGCACCGTCCCGTCCCGTCCCGCCGCCGCCCGGCCCGACGCCGCATGTCGGCCACGGGGGTCCCGGTGGTCCCGGGGGCGCTCCGCAGGCGTTCCAGCCCGGTCCGCCCGCGCAGCCCGCGTTCCCGCGCGAGACCGGCCGCCCGCCGGCCGGGGGTCCGTCCTCCGGTGTCGCCGAGGACGACTGGGTGCTCTCCCCGCCGTCCTCCACCGGCCCGTCCGGTGGTCCCGGTGGCGCGCCCGGCGGTTACGGCTTCCCGCAGCCCGGTGCCCCGGGTGCCACGCGGGCTCCGTCCGGCCCCGGTTTCCCGCAGGCGCCGCAGGGTCCTGCCACCTGGATCGCGACCATCGGTCCAGACCGCGACTACTTCATGGCGATGATGCAGCGCTCCGGCCCGGAGGCCGCGGGCCTGAACCTGCCGGCCTACTCGCCCGAGCAGCAGCGCACGCTGGCCGGCAACCAGGTCACCATCGGCCGCCGTCGGCACTCCACCGGCGACACCCCCGACATCGACCTGGCGGTGCCGCCGGAGGACCCGGGCGTCTCGCACCAGCACGCGGTCCTGGTCCAGCAGCCGGACGGCAGCTGGGCGGTCGTCGACCAGAACTCGACGAACGGCACCACGGTCAACGGTTCGGACGAGCCGATCCAGCCGTTCGTGCCGGTGCCGCTCCAGGACGGCGACCGGGTGCACGTCGGCGCCTGGACGACCATCACCGTCCGCCGGGGCTGAGCCCCGGAGTTCACCGGTGCCGGGCGGTCACGGCAGGGGCCACACGAACGGCCCCCGCGGATCGTCCAGCCACGCCCGGGCGTGCCCGCCGCTGACCGTGACGCCGTACCGTTCCCGGTCGGGCATGCCCGCGCGCTCCCACAGCGCGTACGCCTCGCGCGGGTCGAGGGCGCCCTGGGTCAGGCCCAGCAGGAAACGGAACGGCTCCCGGTCGAGGGCGTGGGCCGGCAGCCCGTCCGGGGACACCGGCCCGGGCCGTGAGCGGATCTCCCCGCGCAGCGGGACGAAGTAGACGGCCGTGGGCAGGAAGCGGCCGTCGGCGTGCCCGGCGTCCCGGACGGTGAGCGAGAGCAGTCCGGTGGCCAGCGGGGTCAGCACGCGGGCACCGGGACGGCACTGGGCGAGCCAGGCGCGCGGCACCGTGGGCAGCGAGCAGGTGGCGATGATCCGGTCGTAGGGCGCGCGTTCGGGCACTCCGCGCGCGCCGTCACCGGTGACGACCGCCGGGTGGTACCCGGCCACGGCCAGGTGCTGCCGGGCCGACTCGGTGATCTCCGGCTCCAGGTCGACCGTGGTGACCAGGTCGTCGTCGCCGAGGCGGTGGGCGAGCAGGGCCGCGTTGTAGCCGGTGCCGGCGCCGACCTCCAGCACCCGGTCGCCGGCGCCCACCTCCAGCGCGACCAGCATCCGCGCCATGAGCGAGGGCTGGCTGCTGGAGGAGACCAGTTCGCCGTCGCGCAGCCGGGTGGCCAGCGGGGCGTCGTCGTAGGCGCCGCGCACCCAGCGCTCGCGGACCGCAGGGTCCGGGCTCTCGCCCCACAGCCGCTCGTAGCCGTCCCCGCCGGTGGCGTAGTAGTACGGCACGAACAGGTGCCGGGGCACCTCGGCGAACGCCTCCCGCCACACCGGGTCCGCCCGCCAGGCCCCGTCGGCGTCGATCCGCCGCACCAGCGCGGCCCGCGCCGCGGCGGCGAGCCCGGCGATCCGCGTGTCGTAGGCGCCCATGTACCCACAGTAGGCGCGAACCGGGGCCACGGGGTCGGGGTCCTGAGCCCGGAGTCCTAGGCCACGCGGTCTGAGACGATGGACGGGTGAATGAGATTCGGCGCGGCACGCTTCAGGAGCAGACCTTCTACGAGCAGGTCGGCGGGGAGGACACCTTCCGCCGGCTCGTCCACCGTTTCTACGAGGGGGTCGCCGAGGATCCGATCCTCAAGCCGATGTACCCGGAGGAGGACCTGGGCCCGGCGGAGGAGCGGCTGGCGCTGTTCCTCATGCAGTACTGGGGCGGCCCCACCACCTACAGCGAGAACCGCGGCCACCCCCGTCTGCGCATGCGGCACGCCCCCTTCACCGTGGACCAGGCCGCGCACGACGCCTGGCTGCGGCACATGCGGGTGGCCGTCGACGAGCTGGCGCTGTCCGAGGAGCACGAGCGGACGCTGTGGAACTACCTGACGTACGCGGCCCGGTCGATGGTGAACACCGCGGAGTGACGCGGCCCGGCTGAACCCCGGATTCCGGTCGTCCGGCGCCGCAATCCGGTCACGATCCGGTATAGACCGGTGTCCGACCGCTTACCCGTTCGGGGTCCCCTCTGCCAGCATCGCCCGAAGATCTGAGCGACAGGCAGGACACGGGGGAGTTCCGAAGCACACGGGGGCCGGGTGACGGGGTACGTCGTCTCACGCGCGCGGGCGCACCGCCTGCTGCTCAGCGCCGCGCTGCTCACGGTGGTGCTGACCACCGTCGTCCTGGCGACGCTCACGGCGTACTCGGGTGCGCTCGGGAACGCGGCGCTGCGGCATGTACTGAACGACCCGCGCAACGCGGCCGACACCTCGCTGATCGTCAAGGCCGACGTCCCGGCGGGCGGTGAGGCGGCCGCCGACTCGGTCGTACGCGCGGGTGCCCGCAGGACCTTCGACGGGCTGCCGGTGACCGTGCGGACGCTGCGCCGCTCGGGCGCGTACGCGCTGCCCGGCGCTCTCCGGCCGGCCGCGGACCGGTCGGAGGACCCGGATCTGACGTACTTCGCGGTGCTGGACCGCACCCAGGTGCGGCTGACCACCGGCCGGTTCCCGCATCCGGCGGCGGGCGACGCCGAGGTGGCGCTGCCGCAGACCGCCGCGCGGCCGCTCGGCCTGAAGCCCGGCGACCGCCTCACCCTGACCGACCGGCTGCGCGGCAAGCCGGTCCGCGCGCGGATCACCGGCCTGTACCGCCCGGTCAGCGTGACCGCGCCGTACTGGCGGCTGGACGACCTGCTCGGGCGCGGGGTGAGGAAGGCCGGCTTCACGACGTACGGGCCGCTGCTCGCCGACCCCGCGCTCCTCACCGGCGGGCGGGTGAGCGCCGGCCCGCCGGCCTGGCTCGCGTCGGCGGACTTCGGGACGGCGACCACCGGGCGGATCGACGCGCTGCGTCGAGCGGCGCGGACGGGCAGCAAGTCGCTGCTCACCTCCGCCGGCCCGCACGGTGCGACGATGTCGGTGACCTCGCTGCCGGACGTCCTGGACCGTGTCCAGCGCTCGCTGCTCGTCGCCCGCTCCACCCTGCTGATCATCGGGCTGCAACTGGTCCTGCTCGCCGGGTACGCGTTGCTGCTGGTGGCCAGGCTGCTCGGTACCGCACGAGCGGGCGAGACCCGGCTGTTGCGGGCGCGCGGCGCCTCCCGGGGGCGGATCGCGGCCCTCGCCGCGGCCGAGGCGCTGCTGCTCGCCGTTCCCGCGGCCCTCTGCGCGCCCCTGCTGGCCGGCCCGCTCACCGCGCTGCTGGCCCGGCACGGCCCGCTGGCCCGGCTCGGCCTGCGTCTGGACGTGCCGGCGGCGGGCGGCCTGCCGGTGTGGCTGGCGGCGGGCGGGGTGGCCCTGGGCTGCGCGCTGGCGGTGACGCTGCCGGCGCTGACGGAGGCCGACACCGAACGGCAGGGCGGCCGGGCGCGGGGCCGCAAGGCGGGGCGGGGCCGGCCGGGCCTCGGGCTGCGCGTCAGCCTCCGTTCCGGGCCGGGCCGTTCGGCGAAGTCCGCGCGTACCCCCGGCTCGCCCGCCGCCCGCCCCCGCCGTGATCTGTTCCCCACCCCCGTACGCGCGGGCGGTGACCTGGGGCTGCTCGTCGTGGCCGGCGTGGCCTACTGGCAGTTGGGGCAGCAGACCACCGGCGCCGTGGCCGCCGGACGGTCGGGGGCGCTCGGGGTCGATCCGCTGCTGGTCGCCGCGCCCGCGCTGGCCCTGCTCGCCGGGACCGTGCTGACGCTGCGGCTGCTGCCCCCTGTGGCGCGGCTCGCGGAGCGCGGAGCGGCAGCCGGGCGGGGCCTGCCCGCGGCGCTGGCCGGCTGGCAGTTCAGCCGCCGTACCGCACGGGGCGCGGGCCCGGTGCTGCTGCTGGTGCTCGCCGTGGCGCTCGGCATGCTGGCCATCGGGCAGTCCGCCTCCTGGAACCGCTCGCAGGACGACCAGGCGGACTTCCGGGCCGGAGCGCCGGTGCGCGTGTCGGCCGCGGGAGACAGCGGTCTCGGCCGCAGCGACCTGTACGCGGCCCTCCCCGGTGTCCGGCAGGCCGCCCCCGCCTTCCGCACCCAGCAGCCGCTGTCCGGCGACCGTACGGCGACCGTGCTGGCACTGGACACCGCGCGCGTGGCGGACACGCTGCTGATGCGCCCCGACCTGGCGTCCGAGCCGGTGCGGCCGCTGCTCGCCGGGCTCCCGCCGAAGGGCTCGACGGCCGGGGCGCGGATACCGGCGGGCACCACCGGGCTGCGGTTGTCGGCGAGCCTGGGCAGCTCCGCCGGACCGGGGACGGACCCCGACGTCACGGTCACGCTGGAGGACCGGTACGGGGTGCCGTACCAGATGCCGTTCGGGCGGCTCCCCGCCGACGGCCGCCCGCACACCCTGACCGTCTCCCTCGCCCCCTCCCTGGCCCGCGCCACCCTCACCGCACTCCAGCTGGACATGCCTCAGCCACCGAACCACGGCGAGCGGCACAGCATCACGTTCCGGGAGTTGACAGCCGTCGGCGCCGACGGAGAGTCGCACCCGGTGACGCTGCCGACCGCCTGGACCACGAGCGCGCGCACCGCCGGCTCGGCCGTCCCGGACCGGTACTCCTCCCCCACCCGGCCCCGGCCCACCGCCACCCGGCCACTGGCCTTCACCTACCGCACCGGGTACGTCGCGGGCGCCGACATCTGGACCACCGCCAGTCTGACGGTGCGGTTCCGGGTGACGCAGCCCGCGCCGGCCGAGGTGGCCGCCGTCGTGACCGATCGCTATCTCGCCTCCACGGGGGCCCGCACCGGACAGCGCGTGGACCTGGTGATCGACGGACAGAACCTGCCGGTGCGGATCGTCCGGTCGGCCCGGGCGCTGCCCGCCACCGCCGACCCGACGTACTCCGGCGACCGCGACGGCGGCGCCGTACTGCTCGACCTGCGCGCCGTGAACCGGGTGCTGCAGGCGCGCTACGGGCAGGGGGTCACGCCCACCGCGTGGTGGCTGGGCACCGCGCCGGGCCACGCGGCCCAGGTCGCCGCGGCCGTGCGGGCACTGCCCGATGTGGACCCGGAGGAGGTCGTGGTGCGCGACGAGATCGCGGCCGAGCTGCGCGACGACCCCTTCGGCGCCGGTCCCACGGCCGCGTTCGCGGCGGCGGCCGTGGTGGCGGCGGCGCTCGCCGCGGTCGGCTTCGCCGTGGGCGCCGCCGGTTCGCTGCGGGCGCGGGAGGCGGAGTTCGCGGTGCTGCGCACGCTGGGGGCGCCGCACCGCCGGCTGGCCCGGGCGATCGCCGCCGAGCAGGCCGTTCTGGTGGGTCTGGCGCTGGCGGTGGGGTTCGGCCTGGGCACCGTACTGGCCCGGGGCGTACTGCCGTTGATCGTGCTGACCGGCGAGGCCACCCGGCCCGCCCCGGACCTGGTCGTCCAACTCCCTGCGGTACATGTGGTGTTGCTGCTCGCCGCGGTGGCCGTGCCACCACTGGTCGTCACGGGACTGCTGGCGAGGCGGCGGGCCGATCCGGCCCGGTCACTGCGTGAACAGGGAGGTGAGTGAGGTGAGTTCGACACCCCGCGCGGTCGCGCCCTGGGTGCGCACCCGGCTGCGGGTCGCGCCCGGTGCCGCACTGGCACTCGCGCTGCTGGTCGCGCTGACCGCCTGCCTGACGGCCGCGCTGCCGCGCGCGGTCGACCGCTACGAGAACGCGGGGCTCGCGCACGCCCTGCGCGCGGCCCGCCCCGACCGCACCACGCTGCGGGTGACCACCCCGCTGCCCGTCCCCGGCAGCTACTCCGGCGACCCCGTCGCGATGCTCAACACCGACGTGCTGAAACTCCAGTACGACCAGGTGCTGAGCACGGCCGGCGAACTGCTCTCCGTGGACCGGGCCCAGTCGTCGTACGGCTTCGCCACCACCGCCGGCCAGAAGGTGTTCGACCCCTGGATCCCGCACCCGGACGGGGCACCCGCCCGCGTCTACCTGGCGGCGCCGACCGGCCTGGCCGAGCACGCGAGCGTCCGCGCGGGCCGGCTGCCGCGCACCTCCGGCCCGGTGAAGGCCGACGCCGCCGGCATCGAGGGCGCCGTCACCGCCGCCACCGCCAAGAGCCTGCACATCAAGGCCGGTTCGGTCATCCACGTACCCGGCATCGGCCGACGCCCGCTCGCGGTCCGGATCACCGGCATCCTCGCCCCGCACGACCCCGGGGGCGCCTACTGGTCGACCGACCCGCTGCAGCGCACCCCTTCCCTCGTCCCGGTGCCCAACACCGTCCCGGTGCAGCACTACTGGGAGGGCACCCTCCTGATCCCGCCGAAGGCCGCGCCCGCCCTGATGTACACCGGCGGGGCACCGACCCGTTACTGGTACCTCGCCCCCGACCTCGGCGACCTGCGCCCCTACGACCTGGACGGCCTGCGCTCCGCCGTCGCCTCGCTGGAGAGCGGCCCAGGCCTTGCGAGCACGCGGTCCGTCACCGCGATGGACACCGACGTCTCCACCGACCTGGACACCGTCCTCGCCTCCTTCGCCGGGCTGCGCTCCGGCATCTCCCCGCTGGTCGCGGTGGCCACCGCCGGCACCGCCACCGTCGCCGCCGCCGTCCTGCTCATGGCCGCCGGCCTGGGCGCCGACCGGCGCCGCACCGAACTCGCCCTGCTGCGGGCCCGCGGCGCGTCCCTGACCGGTCTCGCCGGCCGGCTGCTGGCCGAGACCGCCGTGGCCGCCGTACCGGCGGGGGCGATCGGCCTGGCCGCCGCCGTCCTGCTGCTCCCCGGCGCCCGTACCCGCTACGCCGTCGCCGCCGCGGCCGCCGTCACGCTGACCACCTGCGCCGCGCTCCCGGTGCGCGCCGTCCTCACCCACCGCCCGGTACGGGCGAACGCGCCACGCGAGGACGTGGCGGCCGTACGGCCCTCCCGGCGGCGGCTGGTCGTGGAGCTGACCCTGCTGGTGCCGGCCGCCGGAGCGGTGGAGGCGCTGCGCCGGCGCGGCACGACCGGCGACCAGCTCATCTCCCTGGCACCGGTGCTGATCGGCGTCATCGCGGCCCTGCTGCTGCTCCGCCTCCACCCGCCACTGCTGCGGCTGGCGGCCCGCCCGGCCGGCTGGCTGCGCGGCGCCGTGGCCCAGCTGTCCCTGGCCCGCGCGGGACGCACCTCCGCCTCCGGGGTCCTGCCGCTGCTGGCCCTGCTGATCGCGCTGACCACGGCGGCGTTCGGCGGCTCGGTCCTCACCGGCGTGGCCGAGGCCCGCGACCGCGCGGCACTGCTCACCATCGGCGCCGACGCCCGCGTGGATTCCACCGACCCCCTGCCGGCGGACCTGGCCGGGCGGGTGCGAGCCCTGCCCGGGGTGCGCGGGGTCGCCGCGGTGAGCGTCGACTACGACGCGGCACCGCTGCAGAGAGTGGACAAGATTCCGCTGGTGGGCGTGGACCCGCGCACCTACAGCGAGCTGGCGGCCCGTACGGGCCTGGGATCGTTCCCCGAGGCGGAGTTGGGCGGACCGGGCACCCGGAAACCGGCGGGCACACACCCACTCCCCGCCGTGGCCTCCCCCTCCGTCGCCGCGGTGTACGGCACCGGCCGTCCCCTCCCGCTGCGGCTGGCGGACGGCAGCAGCGTCACCGTCCGGATCACCGCCGTACGAGGCCGTACGCCGGCCGTCCCCGGCACCGACTTCCTGGTCGTGGACCGCGCCGGGCTGCCCGGCCTGAACGCCCGGCCGACATCACTCCTGCTGACCGGGGGCCACCTGGACACGGGCGCGCTGCGCCGTGCGGCCGGCCGCTCGGCCGGCGTCCACACCCTGGCCGGGGAACGGGCCCTGTACGCCGACTCGCCCCTCCAGACCGGCGCCGAGCACGTCTACGCGGCGGCCGTGGCCGCGGGCTCCGGGCTCGCCGTCGTCGCCCTGCTGCTCGCGCTGCTGCGCGCGGCCCCCGAACGCACCGCCCTCCTCGCCCGCCTGCGCACCATGGGCCTCACCCGCGCCCAGGGCCGCCGCCTGCTGATCCTCGAATCCCTCCCCGAGGCCCTCCTCGCCGCGACCGGCGGTGCCCTCACCGGCTGGACGGCCATCCGCCTCCTGTCCCCCGGGGTCGACCTCACCACCATCGCCCTCCCCTCCGCCGAAACCCCGGCGGGCCAGGCGGTCCTCCACCCCGACCCCTGGTCCCTGACGGTCCCGGCCCTCGCGGTCCTGACGGCGGCGGTGGCAGTGGCGGGACTCCAGGCGTGGTGGACGGGCAGACGGGGGTCGGTGGAGGAACTGAGGGCGGGGGACGCGCGATGAACCGACGACTTGACCGCGGGCGGGCGACCCCGCCCCCGGCCGGCCACGACAGCAGTCACCACACCGACAACGACGGCTCGGCAGACGCCGCAGGCACAGGCTCCCTGTCAGGAGACCTCATGACGCCAGACCCCGCCCTCCCCACCCTCACCGAGCTGGCCGACCGGGTCGCTCAGACCCGCGACCGCCCCGCCTACGGCCACGACGCCCTCATCACCTGCGACCGTCTGGTCCGCGTCTTCTCCGCGGACGGCATCGAGGTACAGGCGCTGCAGGGCCTCGACCTCCTTGTGAGAGAGGGCGAGTTGATGGCCCTGGTCGGGGCGTCGGGCAGCGGGAAGTCCACCCTGATGAACATCCTCGCCGGCCTGGACACCCCCACCGCGGGCGCGGCCAAGGTCGCCGGCCGGGACCTGCTCACCATGACCGCGAGGGACCGCCTGGCCTATCGCCGCGAGGCCGTCGGCTTCGTCTGGCAGCAGACCTCCCGCAACCTGCTCCCCTACCTCACCGCGGCCCAGAACGTGGCTCTCCCCCTCCAGCTCGCCGGCACCCGGGGCCGCCGCTCCCGCGCAGCCCGCACCGCCCGCGCCCTGGAGCTCCTGGAGCTGCTCCAGGTGGCCGACTGCCGGGACCGCCGCCCGCACGAGATGTCCGGCGGCCAGCAGCAACGCGTCGCGATCGCGGTGGCCCTCACCAACGCCCCGGCGGTCCTGCTCGCCGACGAACCCACCGGCGAACTCGACTCGAGCACGGCCGCGCAGATCTTCGAGGCGTTCCGTACGGCGAACGAGACCCTCGGCACCACGATCGTCATCGTCACCCACGACCAGACGGTGGCGGGCGAGGTCCGCCGCACGGTCGCCATCCGCGACGGCCGCACCTCGACCGAGGTGCTGCGCCGCAGCGAGGTGGACGTCACGACGGGACACGAGACGGTGGTCGCCCGCGAGTACGCCATGCTCGACCGCGCCGGCCGCCTCCAGCTGCCCGCCGAGTACACCCGGGCCCTGAACATGCGCGACCGCGTGGCCCTGGAACTGGAGCCGGACCACATCGGCGTGTGGCCGGACGACAGCGAGCAGGACTAGCGGGACGCGAACGGGACCGGAGGCGGGCCCAGCGGGGCGCGAACGGGACCGGGGGCGGGCCCCTCAGGGCGCGAGCGGGACCAGCGGGCCGGGGCTGGGGCGGGAAGGGGAAGATACCCCCGGCCGGGGCTCAGCACACGCTGACGCCCGGCCGGCCGGGGCTCAGCGCACGCTGACGCCGAGGGCACCGAGGGACCCGAGGCCCGCGCGCCGGACGGCGACGGAGCCGTAGGGGGTACGCAGCCTGAGCCACGCGCCCGAGGAGAGCAGCGCGGTGTCCTCGGCGGAGGTACCCGGCCGCAGGAAGCCGAGGGACTGTGCCGCGTGCACGGCCCGTACCGGAAGCCAGGTCTCCCCGATCCCGCGGGACCAGATCTCCCGCCCTATCCGGTCCAGCTCGGAGCGCGTACGCCGCTCGGGCGTCAACTCCTCCGTGCGCGACCGGAATTCGGCGACGGACCGGGCGACGGTCGTGCGCAGCGCCTCGGGCGCCGGCAGTCCCGGCTCGGGCCGCCAGTCGCCGCGCGGCGGCAGCACGCCGGCCCACGGAGGTCCGGTGACCGCGGCCGGGACGGCGGCGGTCACCGCCCGCTCGTCCACGGACTCCAGGAACTCCCCCGCGGAGACGGTCATGTCGAGAGTGACGTCGAGCCCGTTCTCGTACGGCTTGGCCAGCCGTACCGCGCGGACCGCCAGCACCTCGAAGGACGGCGGCCGCCCGAACACGGCGAGCGCGGTCCCGGCCGCCTGGAGCCGCACCGCCGCTCCACGGTCGTAGCGGAGCAGCCGGGAGAGGAAGGCGGCGAGGTCCGCCGCCTCCGTCTCGTCGGCAAGGTGGAGCACCGTCATGCGGCGACGGCCTCCTCCTCGTCGGCGTCGTCCCGGTACTCCTGGAGGAACTCCCGCTCCTCAGGGGTGATCCGGCGCGGCCGCTGGGCCTCGAAGTCGAACGGCACGACGACGGTGGAGGCCCGCACGTACACGAGGTCGTCGTCCTTCACCTCACAGGTGATGGTGAAGGACGCGGCCCGGATCTCGGAGATCCACAGCTCTATGTCCACCGGGTGGTGCCGGTGCACGAGCTGCCGCTTGTAGTCGATCTCGTGGCGCGCCACCACGGACCCCTGCTGGAAGTCCTTGTCCGGGCGGAACAGGAAATCGATACGGGCTTCCTCCAGGTAACGGACGAAGACCGCGTTGTTGACATGTCCGTACGCGTCCATGTCCGACCAGCGCAACGGGCAGCGGTAGATGTGGCGCAAGACGCGATCAGCCCCGAGTCAGCTTCTTGTAGGTGGCACGGTGCGGGCGGGCGGCGTCCGCACCGAGCCGCTCGATCTTGTTCTTCTCGTACGACTCGAAGTTGCCCTCGAACCAGAACCACTTCGACTCACCCTCGTAGGCGAGGATGTGCGTGGCGACCCGGTCCAGGAACCAGCGGTCGTGGGAGACCACGACGGCGCAGCCGGGGAAGTCCAGCAGCGCGTTCTCCAGGCTGGAGAGGGTCTCGACGTCGAGGTCGTTGGTGGGCTCGTCGAGGAGCAGCAGGTTGCCGCCCTGCTTGAGGGTCAGCGCCAGGTTGAGGCGGTTGCGCTCACCACCGGACAGGACGCCGGTCGGCTTCTGCTGGTCCGGGCCCTTGAAGCCGAAGGCGGACACGTACGCCCGGCTCGGCATCTCGACCTGGCCGACGTTGATGTAGTCGAGGCCGTCGGACACGACCTCCCACAGCGTCTTCTTCGGGTCGAGGTTGGCGCGCGTCTGGTCGACGTACGAGATCTTGACGGTCTCGCCGACCTTGATGTCGCCGGAGTCCGGGGTCTCCAGACCCTGGATCATCTTGAACAGCGTGGTCTTGCCGGCGCCGTTCGGGCCGATGACGCCGACGATGCCGTTGCGCGGCAGGGTGAAGCTCAGACCGTCGACGAGGACCTTCTCGCCGAAGGCCTTGTTGAGCTTGTCGACCTCGACGACGATGCTGCCCAGACGCGGGCCCGGCGGGATCTGGATCTCCTCGAAGTCCAGCTTCCGCATCTTGTCGGCCTCGGCGGCCATCTCCTCGTAGCGGGCGAGGCGGGCCTTGGACTTGGCCTGACGCCCCTTGGCGTTCGACCGCACCCACTCCAGCTCTTCCTTGAGCCGCTTGGCGCGCTTGGCGTCCTTCTGGCCCTCGACCTTCAGACGGGTCTGCTTGGTCTCCAGGTAGGTGGAGTAGTTGCCCTCGTAGGGGTAGGCGCGGCCGCGGTCCAGCTCGAGGATCCACTCGGCGACGTTGTCCAGGAAGTACCGGTCGTGGGTGATGGCCACGACGGTGCCCGGGTACTTGGCCAGGTGCTGCTCCAGCCAGTTCACCGACTCGGCGTCGAGGTGGTTGGTGGGCTCGTCGAGGAGCAGCAGGTCGGGCTGCTCCAGCAGCAGCTTGCAGAGCGCGACGCGGCGCTTCTCGCCACCGGAGAGGTTGGTGACCTGCCAGTCGCCGGGCGGGCAGCCCAGGGCGTCCATGGCCTGCTCCAGCTGCGCGTCGAGGTCCCAGGCGTTGGCGTGGTCCAGCTCCTCCTGGAGCTTGCCCATCTCGTCGAGCAGCGCGTCGGAGTAGTCGGTCGCCATCAGCTCGGCGATCTCGTTGAACCGGTCGAGCTTGCCCTTGATCTCAGCGACACCGTCCTGGACGTTCTCCAGGACAGTCTTCTCCTCGTTCAGCTTGGGCTCCTGCATCAGGATGCCCACGCTGTAGCCCGGGGAGAGGAACGCGTCACCGTTCGACGGCTGCTGGAGGCCCGCCATGATCTGCAGGACGGTCGACTTACCGGCACCGTTCGGGCCGACGACGCCGATCTTCGCGCCAGGCAGGAAGCTCAGGGTGACGTCATCGAGGATCACCTTGTCGCCGTGCGCCTTGCGCGCCTTGCGCATGGTGTAAATGTACTCAGCCAAGAGAAACCGTCCGGACGCTTGAAATCGGCAGTGGGCAGATACACCCCATCTTGCCTGAGGTCCAGCCCTGGGTGTTAACCCGTCCGGCCGGGGGGCTGTGAGCTGGGGTTCCGCCGATGGCGGTGGCGGCTCGCCTGGCACTGCCGGTCGGCGTCCAGCGCCCTCATCGGGGGCCGGCCGGGCTTCAGGGCGGGTTGGCCGCCATGCGGCAGGCGCCGTTCGCGGCACCACCCGGCACGCCGGCCTGGGTCAGACCGTGCACGCAGCCCTGCAGGTCGCGGTGGACACCTTGGGTACACGCCCCGGTGACGGCGTCCGAGACTTCGACACCCGTCTGCCGGACCATGTTCGCGCAGGCCGGGATGTCCGCCTGGGCGGCGGGGGCGACGAAGGCCACGCCGCCGAACAGGAGGATCGGACCGGTGAGGACACAAGCGATACGGGCCGACGCACGCATAGCAGACACCCGCTCTCCGTCGGTCGGGGCCGGGGTCGGGGAATCGCGGATTCGACACCCCGAGCCGCGGACGCGACCGGTGTCCGACCGTGGGCCCGAGGCGCGAGGCCCGAGACCCGCACCCGTCGCCTCGGCGGAGCAGCCCCTTCATCCGACGCTAGAACAGGCCGCCGCCGCGCGCACCCCGGACCCGCGGCGGGCACGGCGCCGGACATGCCGTGCGCCGGAGTGGGACCGGGGAGCGTTCCCGCGGCCGGTCGGATCGGGTCCCGGCCGACGAGGCGGAATCACTCGCCCGGCTGCATCTCCCGCTTGCGCAGGTAGACCAGGACCGCGCCGCCGATGACCACGAGGCCGATGGCCACGCCGGCGATCATCGGGGTGACCGCGGAGGCACCGGTGGCGGCGAGGTCGGTGTCGACCGTGGCGGGGTCGGAGACCGCGGGGCCGGGCCGGCTGAGGGTCTGGGTGGTCTGCGTGGTGATCACGCCCTGCGTCTTGCAGTCGAGGACGCCGGTGAAGCGCTGGCTGAAGCCGTTGGAACCGGTGAGCGTGAAGTCGTACGGCTGGTCCTCCTGGAGCGGGACCGTGACCGTGCCGGCGGCTCCGGGGGCGACCGTGTGCTCGGCACCCATCAGCTCGAAGGTGAAGGGGAGGTCCCCCTTGTCGGCCGCGGTGACGTCCACGCCGCCCTTGGCGCAGTTCTTCCGCTCCGACACCGCCGGTATCGCGCCCTTGGCCGCCCAGGTGACGTCCGCGGCGGCGGACACGGTGGACTCGCTGGACCCGGCCAGGATCTGGGTGGGGCTGCGGGACTCGGAGGCGAAGGCGCGGCCCACCGGCACGGTGGTGGAGGCCAGCACGGCCAGCTCGGCCGAGCCGTCCGCCGCGTCCTCGGGAATGTCGAAGTACAGCCGGCTGCCGTCCGTCGCCGAGGTGATCACGTTGCCGGTCTTGTCGATGATCCGCACTCCGCTGTACGCGGCGTCCGCCGGCGCCGTCACCGTCACGCTGCGCGCGTTGGTGTGCACGGTCACCGGTCCCAGCAGGTCACCGGGGTGGCCGGAGACCGCGGGCGGGTCCAGGGTCAGCGAGGCCTGCGGCTCGGCGATGTCCCGGGCGCTCTTGTACAGATAGGCGGCGAGCTTCTCGGCCCGCGGGTCGACGGCGTCGACCTTCGCACCGTCCGAGTAGCGCCAGATGGCCACCTGCGTCCCGGCCGCCGCGTCCTGCTCGGTCAGACCGCTCGCGCCCGCCTCCCGGGCGAGCGCGGCGAGGTCGTTGACCTGGGGGTAGGAGTTCTGCAGGATCCAGCGGATCCGGCCGGCGTTCTTGTTGGCGCCCAGCGAGGTGCCGCTCCAGGGCGTCTCCTGGTACTGCGCGTCGCCCTGGACGGGGTTGTGGAGGTCGACGCCGTACGTCTGCAGGGTGCCGCCGTCGTTCACGGACATCTCGAACAGACCCGCGGCCACCGGCTGGTCGGTGCCGTCCTCGTGGACCACGGCCTCGCCGTAGATCTTGAGGCCGTTGATCGTGGCCGTCGCCCCGCCCTGACTTCGCGGAGTGCCGTCGTCGGCGGCCAGGGCGGCACCGGCGCCGGACAGCACACCTGTCAGCGCCAGACCGGAGACCAGGGTCACGGCACCGGCCCGGACGGCACCGGTGGACCGGGCGAACCCAGAGAACGCAGCAAGCACAGAATTCCCCTTCGAGCAGGACCCATTGGACGTGGGGGGAGGTCCCACCAGCAGAATCGGCAGCCCCATGGGGCACGTCCGGCATCCTATGAATCAACCTGAACCCCGCTGGCCGGTCAGAAGGCCGGACGACCGATCCGATCCGTAATCGTTATCGCGGACACCGCCTGTGAGCTGGGCGCTTATCGACAAATCCCCTGGTTCATAGGGGCGTTCGGAGCGCATTCACCGATAAGCCGCAGTTCCCTCAGGGCGGGACGCGAGGTGATGCGGCGGGGCCCGGCGGAACAGAGCCCGATCAGGTCAGGCGCGGACCCGTCCGTGACGTCACGTCACCATCACTGCCTCCGGGTGGGGTTGGGCCGCCTCACCCTCCCTGAGCGTCTCGGGTGGCGGTGTCTCCCACGCCGGCTCCGGACGTGCCGCCGGTGGTGGCGACTCGGGCCTGGGCGAGCGGCGGAAGGCCGCGGTGCCGCGCGCCAGATCGTGGCCGATCGTCACCGCGTCGATGTCGGCCGACGCCCAGCTCTGCTGCCCCGCCCGCACCTCCGTGCGCACCTTCAGCCGGCCCTGCACGACAACGGGCTGCCCCACCTCCACCGACGCCATCACATTGCCCGCCAGCTGGCGATTGGCCCACACCGTGAAGAAGTTGGTGTGGCCGTCCGTCCAGACGCTCTTCTCCCGGTCCCAGTACCGCGAGGTCACCGCCAGCCGGAACCTGACCGACGGCCCGGCCTGCAGTTCCCGGTACACCGGCGTCGTCGCCACGTTGCCCACCACGCAGACCAAGGTCTCGTTCATCGCGCACCCCTCACTCGCCCGGCCCGTTCCGGCCGGGCGGACCCCCGTACGAGCCCCTCCCGTACGGCCCGCGACCGCGTCCGCGGCAGACCGCACACCGCGTACTCACGTACCCGTGCGCGCACCTGCCCCGTGCCGCCATCCCTGCCGGCCCTGCGACGCGATCGCCGTGGGACCAGACTGCCCCCGTCGGACCGAGTCCGCTGAACGCTGTGGACGACCGCGCGCCTGTGGACAACCCCGCCACCCGCACGGGTGATCCATGCGGCCCAGCCGCCGGTCAGCCGCCCATCGGCCGACCCCGCCGGTCCCCGCCGGCCCTCACCAGGTCGACCGCCGAACCCCACCGGCCGGCCCGCCCCGGGCGCCCCACGCGCCCGCACACCTACGCGCCCGCGCCCACGCTCACGCCCGCCTCACGCCACCCCCATAACTCTCGCCACCTCCGCCACTCTGGCCACTCTGGCCAGGCCACCCCGGCCACCCTGGCCACCCGCTCAGCCCGTCACCCCACCCCCGCCTGCACAACCCGCCCGTACTGCTCCCGCACCTCCCGGTATCGCAGCAGCTCCGCGGCCAGCGGGTCGAGCACGCGGGCCCGGCCGCAGCTCGCGGCGGCCTCACGCAGCCGCCTCTCCGCATCCGTGCCGTACCGCCGCGCCGGCCCCCGTGCCGCCATCCGGCAGCTCCACTCCACCAGCGGGCCGCCGACGATCCCGCACAGCATCAACAGCACCGGCACCCCGAGGTTGGGGGCCATGACTCCGGCGATCTGGCCCACCAGCCACAACCCGCCCACGACCTGGAGGAGCGTCATCGCCGCCTGGACCAGGACGGCCACCGGCCACCACCCGGGCCGGGGCGGCCGGCCCGCCGGCATTCCGGCACGGGCCGCCAGCTCGTCCAGCGCCTCGGGCAACCCCTGGGAGCCCCGTGCGGCCGCCTCGCGCACCGCCTGCGACCAAGGCGCGGGCAGCCCCGAGGAAGCGCGGTCGGACACCGAACGGACCGCCTGCTCCACGCGCTGGCGCGCCGTGGCCTCCTCGTCGGCCTGGGTGCGCAGCGGCAGACTGCCCGTGACGGGACCCCGGCTTCGGTTCTGGTGCCAGCGCCACAGCCGCAGCCAGGGGGTGCCGCAGGCGCGGTTGGCGTTGCGCAGCCAGGCGCGTTCGGCAGCCTCGCCGGCCGCCGTGGCGCCGACCGCGTCGGCGAGCCGGGCGGAGAAGTCCTCCCGCGCCTCCTCGCTGAGGCCGTTGTGCCGTCCCGTGGCGTACACGGGCCGCAGTCCCGAAGCGGCGGCGTCCACGTCGGCGGACACCCGGCGGGCGGCCGCGCCGCGCGCCGTCACGAACTGGCCCAGGGACTCCCGCAGTTCACCCACGCCCTTGCCGGTGAGCGCGGACAGGGCGAGCACGGTGGCGCCCGGCTCTCCGTGCTCACCGAGCGCGATGCCGTCCTCGTCGAGGAGCCGGCGCAGGTCGTCCAGGACCTGGTCGGCGGCCTCCCCGGGCAGCCGGTCGACCTGGTTGAGGACGACGAACATGACTTCGGCGTGACCGGCCATGGGCCGCAGATAGCGCTCGTGCAGGACGGCGTCGGCGTACTTCTCGGGGTCGACCACCCAGATGACCGCGTCCACGAGCTTCAGGATCCGGTCGACCTGTTCGCGGTGCTGTACGGCGGCGGAGTCGTGGTCGGGCAGGTCGATCAGGACCAGTCCGCGCAACTGTGCCTCGGCCTCCGCGCTCTGCAAGGGGCGGCGGCGCAGCCGGCCGGGGATGCCGAGCCGGTCGATGAGGGTCGCGGCGCCGTCGCTCCAGCTGCACGCGATGGGGGACGCGGTGGTCGGGCGCCGTACCCCGGTCTCCGAGATCGCCACGCCGGCCATGGTGTTGAACAGCTGCGACTTGCCGCTGCCGGTGGCGCCCGCGATGGCGACGACGGTGTGCTGCCCGGAGAGCCTGCGCCGGGCGGCCGCCTCGTCGAGCACCCGGCCCGCTTCGGCGAGGGTGTCGCTGTCCAGGCGGGCGCGGGACAGTCCGACCAGCTCGCGCAGCGCGTCCAGGCGGGAGCGCAGCGGGCCGTCGTAGGCCAGCGGCTCCGGGCCGTTGCCGCCGCTGTTGCCGCCGCGCGCGGTGGCGTCGAGGGCACCGGTGTGCTCGGCGGCGAGGGTGGCGGCCTCCCTCTCGGTCACGCGGCGGGCGATGAGGCCGTCGTCCCAGACCTCGGCGGGATCGGGGTCCGCACCCGGGTCACCGCCGTCGCCCACGCGCGCGCGAGCCCCACGGACGTCCTCGCCGCCGTCGCTCTCGCCCGCCGCGGCCTCCACGTCGCCGCCGCCCTCGCCCTCCCCGTCACCGTCGACCTCGGCCTCGATCCCGGACTCGCGCACCGAACCGGCCTCCGTACGAGCCTCCGCGTCACCCTCACCGGCGGGACGACCGCTCACGACGCTCCCCGGACCGGAGCCCGCTCCCCGGGGTCCGTCGGCCCGCTCGGTGACCCGCTCGTCCGCCGCCGCCTGCCTGAAGTCACCCGTGTGGCGGTCCGCTGAATCCGGATGACCGGTGCGGTCTGCGTGCCCCGAATAGCCGCCGTGCCCGGCGTGATCCATGCGATCCGTGTCCATGTGATCTGCGTGATCTGCGCGACCTGCGTGATCCATGTGATCCGTGCGATCTACGTGGTCCGCGTGATCTGTGTGATCTGTGTAATCCATGTGGTCCGCGCGATCCGTGTGGTCCCTGTGGTCGTGGTCAGTGACGGCGGTCACCGGTCACCTCTCCTTCTGCAGTACGGACAGCGCGGCGATGAGTTCGGCCTGGGGCTCGGCGTGGACGTCCAGGGCGTCGAGCGGGGCGAGGCGGCGCTCGCGCTCGGTGTGCATGACGCGGTCGACGTGCTCGGTCAGCAGGCGTCCGGCGCGGTCGCGCAGCCGCAGCGCGCCGTGGGCGCCGATCCGTTCGGCGAGCCTCTCGCCCGAGGCGCGCGCCCGGCGTCCGCCCAGCAGCGCGGTGGCGACGAGGGCGGCGACGGCCTCGGGGTCGGGGGCGCTGCCGCGCTCGAGTTGCCGCGCCTCCTCCTCGGCGTACTCCTCCAGCTCGCGCCGCCAGCGTCGTACGGCGAGCCCGATGCGGTGCTCGGCGCCCTCCAGAGCCGGATCGCGGTCGGTGAGCCCCGGCGCGCGGGCGGCGGGCTCGCGCCGCCAGGCCTCGTCGATCCGCTCGTCGGCGGCGGTGACGACGCACAGCAGCAGTGCGGCCAGGCTCTCCACGAGGGCGTCGAGGAGCTCGCCCGCCGTGCAGTCCAGGGGGAAGGCGCGCCATCGCTTGAGGGCGTCCCCGGCGAGTACGGCCCCTGACTGGAGCCGGCGGCGTACGCGCGCGAGCTCGCTGTCGTAGGCGCCGTCGACGGCGGAGGTGAGCCGTAGGGCGGCCGCGTACTGGGCGGCGGCGGCACCGGCCAGCTCGGGCATACGGGACTTCAGCGAGTCCAGGAGGCCGTAGGCCGTACGGGCCATGATGTCCTGCCGGGCCGCGGGGTCCTGGGCGTGGTCCACGAGCCAGGTCCGCAGGGGCGCCACGGCGGAGGCGGGCAGCAGCCCGCCACCCCAGGCGGACTCGGGCAGCTCGGGCACGGTGAACCGGGGTAGGTCGCCGAGGCCGGCCTTGGTGAGCAGGGCGCCGTACTGGCGGGAGACCTCCGAGACGACCTGGTGGGGGACGCGGTCGAGGACGGTCACCAGGGTGGCGCGGTACTCCTTGGCGGTGCGCAGCAGGTGCCAGGGGACGGCGTCGGCGTAGCGGGAGGCGGTGGTGACCATGACCCAGATGTCGGCGGCGCAGAGCAGCTCGGCGGCGAGGACGCGGTTGTCGGCGATCAGGGAGTCGATGTCGGGGGCGTCGAGCAGGGCGAGCCCGCGAGGGAGGGTCTCGGCGGTCTCGACACGCAGCACGCGCGCGGGGTTCTCGCCGGGGAGGAGAAGGTCGTCGGCCGGGTCCCGGTGGGGCACCCAGACCCGGGTGAGGTCGGGGAGCACCCGCATTCCGCTGAACCAGTGATGATCCTCCGGATGGCATACGAGCACCGGGGTCCGGGTCGTCGGCCGGAGCACGCCCGCCTCGCTGACGCGCCGCCCCACGAGGGAGTTGACCAAGGTCGACTTCCCGGCGCCGGTGGAGCCGCCGATGACGGCCAGCAGCGGGGCCTCGGGGGACCGGAGTCTGGGTACCAGGTAGTCGTCGAGCTGCGCGAGGAGTTCGTCGCGGTTGGCACGCGCGCGTGGGGCTCCCTGCAGGGGCAGCGGAAAGCGTGCGGCGGCGACACGGTCGCGCAGCGCGGAGAGTGTGTCGAGCAGCTGAGGCCGTACGTCCAAGGTCACCACATGCGAAGAATGCCCAATTTTAGGGGAATTCTGAAGCATATGGACATGTCTGCGCGCCGACGGGACACAACGGGGCGGAAGGGGCGACCGAGACATCGGCATAGTCCAGGCATAACGAGTGCACAACACCCGGCGCGCCGGGCGTCAAAAGCGATGCATGATTCGTACCTGCCTGCGATTATCAGGACCGCTTCACCGAACCTCCACACCGAGCCGCGGAGGCGAAGCGACAGGGTCGGGGAACGAGGAGCTTTATCCTTGTCCCGCACCAAGCCCCCGTAGCTCAGTGGATAGAGCAGGCGCCTTCTAAGCGCTTGGCCGCAGGTTCGAGTCCTGCCGGGGGCGCCACCCCTCGCCCTCCCTCCGGGAGGGCTTTTTGCTGGTCAGAGTAGGTACGGCAGACGCGACGAAGCCCCGGGGGCTCCCCTGGCGATCAAGGAAAGGCCCCAGGGCCGCCCGGCTGCCACCGGGTCTCCGCGGGCCGCCTTGTCGAGTACGTGCCGAAGTTTCCCGGTCAAGAAACCTCAGCCCGGATCGGGCGGCTCGGGAAGATCCCCGCGACTTCCAGGAGCCGTTTCAGGTCAGACAGCAGCCCCTCGGCGCACCGGGCGTAGGTGGCCGGCAGCACCAGCACGCCGTTCCCGGCCCAGTCCGCCACCTGCGCGGGCGGGATCCCGTCGTTGAGTCACTTCGTCAGGTACGTGGGCCGGATGGTCGTACACACGCCTCCCCGTGGGCGACTCGAAGACGCGAGGAGGCAGCACCGCCTCGCGCGCCGCGCCGAGCCCGACGGATGACCGAAACCCGAGAACGCCACCCGTTGGCCTCGGGTGACGCTTGACCGTCTGCCCTGGACGATCTCGTGCCGCCTGGGCGGCTTGCTGTGGAAGCAGCTGGGCATGTCGTATCCCAGCGCGCTGGGCTGGGCGGTTGAGATCGAGCGAGCGGCTGAGGTAGCCGACAGACCCGCAATGGAGATGTTCTTCGACATGCTGGACGAGTTTCGCGCCGACGGCACCAGGAGCCCGCGGCAGCCTCCGCCGTGAGGCCGCTACTCGACCACGCCAAACCCCACCGGCACTGCCCCCGCCTTCCCACACACTCCGATCAGACGGGCACAGCCAAACCAAGGCAAGCGGTGACAAGCATCAGGTGAAGCCACGGCGCAGTATCAACTGAGACCGGACACCGTGTGATCGCCGGGGATGCGGCAGAGCTTTCCCTGCTTCATCCAGCCCCGGCTCCGCTGCGCCGACGCGCGCCCGCATGTGGATAGGACCGGTCACCGTCTTGGCGGAGAAATTTCGTACGCACCCCACCCGGGCGCCGATCGTGATCGTCTTGAGGCGTGGAGTCCATCATCGCCAGCGCCATAGCCGTCCTCGGAACCCTGCTCGGGTCTGGAATCACTCTGGCGTTTCAGCAGCGCACCACCGACAGGAGCCATCAGTTCACCCGCCGCGAGAAGCTACGCCAGGAGCGACTCGATGCCTACTCCGCCTATGCCGGCGCGTTGGTCAACTACCGCCGCTGCCTGGTTCACCTCTGGTTCTGTGAGCACGAACAGCCCTCACCGGAGGATCCCGACACGGTGCGCATCCGTGCCTACGACTTGCGCTCCCATGCGCAAGACGCCCTCTTCCGCGTACAGATGCTGACGGATGACGGGCGGCTGAGCCAGGCTGCGGAAGACGTGCTTACGGACATCACGAAGCTGCCCAAGACGGACAGTCAGGCCGAGTTGGACGAGCTGAGAGTGCGGACCCGTGACAACATCAGCCGACTCGTCGGCTCGGCCAAGCAACACCTGTGAGTCGCCTACAGGTCGCTGGCTGACGTCGCACACCGACCACGACCGCGCCACAAGCGCACCAACTAGGGCGGCCAACGGTGCGGAGTCGTAGCGGAAGGCCAGCGACGCCTGCGGCCGCACCGCGACTGTTGGCCCCGGTCAGCGGCTGAGTCCCCAGCAGGACACCGAAGTTGGTCATGCAAGAACAACTGCTGTCATGGACGATGACCGCATGCATTACTTCAACGGGACAGGTTGGCGCGCGATCTTCACCGGCACGGAAACGATGATCGGTCGGACGGTGGACGCGGACGCCTGGGACGAGGTGACGGGCGTTGCCCTCGTTGTCGATCCCAAGCGCGGTACCCGCCGGCTGGTGACGGACTACCCGGACTTCTCGCACCTAGAGCGAGCTGATCAGATAGTGGCTGCCGTCCCCGGAGGCGGCTGGCGCGCTGTTCCCGGCCCACTCGGCCACCTGCGCGGGCGGGATCCCGTCGTTGAGCCACTTGGCCATACGGGCGTGCCGGAGGTCGTACACACGCTTGCCGGACGGCGAGTCGAAGACATGCGGAGCCAGTACCGGCTCGGCTTCGCCTGGGTCGACGGTGGACGGGATGGGAGCTGGGGAAGGCGGTGGGTTGAGGAGGGATGATGCCGTCATGGCAGATGAGTTGAGGCGTCCCCTCAGTGAGCTTCGTCAGGGCGATATCGTCCAAGCAACGATCACTAGTCACGAGCCGTGGGGCCTCATGGCGAAGCTCAACGGATACGAGTCCGTGGGCGCCTCGCTGGACATGATTCGCCGCAGCAGCGAGCCGGGAGTGAAGCGACTCGCGCAGGGGCTGCCGCCCGTGGGGGCGACCATCGACCTCGTCATTGACAAGGTGCGTACGTGGCACCGCAAGCCTTGGATATGGGTGGATCTCACGGCACCCGGCCACGGCGAAGGCTGACTCGATCTGTCAGGAGGTGCCCTGACACCAACGACTGACACCAACAAGCGCGGACAGCAGCGGTCGATCCCGGCTCCAAGCGGTCGATCATTCGAGCGCGCAAGCGAGTTGCTAGATCCGTCAGCTACCTGCGATCGCCCCGAAAAGGATGAGGCCAGATCTCAAACTCTGCTTCCAGCGCCAGTGCTCCTGGGGCGAGCCCTGATCCACCTGGAGCGGCGCGCTAGCATCCCGCATGCCCATTCCATGGAGATCCAGCCTGGACGTATTCGCGCGCGTCTTGAGACAGCGTGCGGTCGAGCCCGATTCCGTACGCGACGTCGAGGCCGCCTGGGACGCCTTCGGTGAGTTCCTCCAGATCGAGGTCGAAGGGATCGAGCGACCTGAGAACGACGGTGACGGCTTCATCGTGGAATGGGGCAGGTGGGCCTGGAACGACGACCAGCCTGCGCTGTGCTTCGGGCGACTGCTTGCGGTGAACGAAACCGACGACGGTGACGACCCCGACCGGCAACCGGAGTACTGGAAAGTGGAACTGCAGCTCATCTTCGGCGAGGAGCCGGCCTGGGTAGATCTTGACAGCCTCGGGCATCAGGACACCGGGTTCGGTTACGAGGAGACCGGCGCGCCCAGGATCGCCGCGCTGGGAGAGATGCGCCAGTTCATCGAGTCCTACCCCCAGCTGGCAGCCATGTGGCGAGCCGAGCCGACTCGCAGCCACTTGACCCTTGAACGAGCGGGGTAGCTTCTGCGCCCTGTACCGCATGGAAGTACAGCAACCACAAGGACCGTCTCTGCCCGATCCGCTTTGAGCTACAGATCAGATGCTCCCGTGCCACACCCAGGCCAGATCGTGCGGGGAAGCACGGGGAGCGGCGGGGACAACGTCGCCGGCCAGACCGGCCCAATTGCCGCTTCACCACAGGTCAGCTCAGCGGCCACCCGTAGACGACCCGAGCTTCCCAAGCTGGGGTCTCACCAGTGTCGTGGCCCATCAGTCCAGCCAGACGAGCATCCCGTCGTCCACCCTGGCAGCACCCTCGAAGAACTGGGTGAGGTCGCCGTACCAGGGGCGCCCCCACTCCAGCGCGCCGGGCTCACTCCATCTGAGGGGATACACCCCGGCGCTGGTCAGTTCAGCTGGGTCCACGCTGCTGATGAGCTGGGCATAGCTGACAGCCCGCAGAGCTTTCGCCGCGAGCCGGACCCGCTCGGGCCGCAGGTACTTCGGAGGCCCGTACCCCCAGTCCTCATCCTCGGCGAACGGCTCCTCACCGTGGATCACATTTACGGGGAACTCTGCGCGCGCCAGCAGGAAGCGGAGCATGTCCCAGGTCTTGTACGTGCTGAAGTGGCGCGCTTCGGCCGGCGCGGGTTCCGTCTCCTCCTCGGCGTCCTGGACCTCTTCGACGAAGTCCAATGCCCAGTCGGGGTCTTGGATCGCTCGGTCAAGCTCAGCAGCCGTGACACGCAGATACTCACCGATCATGCTCATGGCCGGAGGCTAGGCGAGACCACCGACACCGGACAGAGCGGCTGGGAACTGTTCGGCCGATCATGAGATGAGTACTCTCGGCTCGTGATTGATCGCGGTATCGCTCTGCCCTACTACCGACTCCATGTCGTTCCTGCGGTCGTGGCGCTGGCCAGCCCGACATGGCAGCGAGAGGTGTGGCTCGATCCGGATCAATTCGAGGATCTCGATTACACCGTGAACGTGCTCTTCGACGACTTCTGCGATGCGGACAATCCGTTGCCCTGGCTGGGGCAATGCCTTCGCACCGAGGAGGAAGTCGAGCTGATGGCACGTCTTGGTACCGCTATCAACGCGGTACAGGACTCGGCCGGTGCCGACGCTCGTAACGAGGCCTGCCTGGACTCGCCAGGCTGGGCGGCCGTAGTCACCGCGGCAGCTCGGTTGGCCCAGGTGCTGGTGTCCAACGATCACGCGGCTTTGAGCAAGCTGCATGACGCCGGCCATCGCTGGCCGCTCGGCGCCGCGTTGCCTACGTCTGAGACTGAGAATCAGGGCGTCGATTCATGACCGCAACCAGATGACGAGGACTGCTGCGATGGCTGTGCCGAGGTAGACGTAGCCGCGCTTGTCATACCTGGTGGCTACGGCCCGGCCGGTGCTCCTCGGGTCGGTTGATTGCGCGTTCGACGGTGTTGCGTTTCTTGTACCGCTCCTCGTTGAAGCCGGGGGGCCGTCCGCCGTGTGAGCCTTTGCTCCGGCGGGCGGCTTGGCTGTCGGTCTTCTCCGGGATGGTGTGCCGAACGGCCGGCGGCTTCCGCCGGCCGTTCTGCTTTCCGGACCGGAACTCAGCCCGTCGGCTCAGCGAGCGCGCCCCAGGGTCAGGCGGCGGTCATTTGCCGGGGCCGTAGGTGTTCTCGAATTGCCGGAAGGCGATCTCCTGGCGCCATTCCGCCGCCGCCTTGGGGCTGGTGGCCAACAGGAGGCGGCAGGCCGGGGGCGGGTTGGTGAGGCCGGGGTGGGCGCCGCGGCAGACGCCCGCCGGGCGGTAGCCGTCGCGCGTGGGGTTGCCCTGCCACAGGCTCCGGCCGGGGAGGAAGGCGTACTGGAGGGAGGCGCGGGCGAGGTCCTTCAGGACCGGGTACGACAGGCCGTAGGTCACGGAGGCGTACTGGTACTCGTGGCTGATGTCGATCCGGGAGACGCCCGGGTCGTCGGTGGCCAGGACGACGGGGACGCCGTACGCGCGGTAGGTGTTGAACGGGTGTTCGGCGCCTCGCACGCCGAGGATCTGGGCGTTGCTGGTGAAGGGCACCTCGACGGCGACCTGACGGGCGGCCATCGTACGGGCGGTGCGCTGCCAGTGGTCCTCGTGGACGAGGTCGACACCGTGCCCGACCCGCTCGGTGCCGGCGACCTCGACCGCCTCCCTGACGTGGAACTTCAGGTCCTCGGGCTTGACCAGACCGGGCCACAACTCACCGGCGTGCAGGGTGACATGGGCCTTCGGGTAGACACCGCGCAGGTAGCGCAGCATGCGCATCTGCAGGCTGTAGTCGCGCAGCGAGCTGTCCCAGTCCTCGGGCTGGACGAGGTTGACGGCGACGAAGCGCGGGTCGCGCTCGGCCAGGCGCATGCCGAGGGCCATCTGCGTGAAGACCCGCTCCGGCGCGCTGCCGCGGGACACCTGGGAGATCCAGCGCACCGGCAGACGGCAGCCTGGGTGGGCGGCACCGGTTCCGCAGGCGGCCGCCTTGTGGAACTCGGCGTCCGCGTCGTCCGCCTCCGTGCGCGCCTCGGCGACCACCTTGTCCAGCTTGCCGCCCGCGACCAGCTTGTCGTGCAGCGCGGCGAAGTCGGGGTCCCAGCCGACGTCGGCGGCCAGCTTCTTGGCACTGTCCGAGGCGGGGGTGACCATGGTCTCCAGGTAGAACTGGTTCTGCCGTACGACCTCGTCGGCGACGTCGGTGAGCAGCTTGCCGCGGTGCCGCCAGGTCACCTCGCCGAACTTGTTGAAGCTGTCGAAGAAGTGGTCGTGGCCGTTCTCGTCCGGCGGGAAGTCCTGCATGGACCAGGCCCGCACGATCGCGTCGTGGAAGGCGCGGTCGGTACGGGCGTCGGCGGCCGGGCGGGTGCCCGCCGCACAGGGCGGGGTCACGGCGGTCAGCGTCGTGGTGTCGACGCACAGGCCGTCCTCGGCGGCCAGCTCGATCAGGTACTCGGTGGAGACCGCGCCGGAGAGGTGGTTGTGCAGGTCGCCGCCCTTGGGAAGGCGGGTGAAGAAGGCGCGTAGCCGGGCCGGGTCGCCGCGGACCGACGACAGGTAGGCGTTCGTGGCCGCCTCGGCCGCCGTCGTCGGGCGGGGCGCGCCCGCCGCGCCGGCCGTACGGCCGGTGGCGGCGTGCGCGGGCAGGACGGCCGACGTCAGCAGGGCCGCGGCACCGAGCCCCGCGGCCAGCACGACGTGCCGGCGCGGAGGGTGCGCAGAGAAGGTGTAGTCGCTCACGCAGGCATGATCATGAAGGGCGGCCCTGCCGTCTCCACGCCGCGCGGCACTCAGGTGACGGCCACCCGCGCGAGTGACAGCACGACCGCGCACCGGGTCAGGCGCATGAGGGTGCATGAGGGCGCGTGAGAGTGCGTGGAGGTGAGTAGGGGTGCATGAGCGTGCGTGGGGGCGTGCGGCTGAGTCAGGGCGCGGACGTGAGCGCGTGGGCGCGAGAGTGCGTGGACGTGAGCGCGCGTGGGCGCCCCGCCGTCGGGGCCCGGGTGACTTCGCCTGCGGGTCCCCGTCCGGACGGTGTCGTGCTCCCGCCCGGACGGTCGTACGCCCGCGGCCCCGCGCCGCCCCCGCTCAGGCGGCCAGCTCGGCCTGCGCCTCCAGGCGTTCCGCCATCGCCTTCTCGGCCAGGGTGTTGGCGGCCGTGTCGAAGCGCTCCAGGGAGCTCGGGGCGTCCGGGCCCAGCACGTACTCCTTGAGGGTGCGGCGGTCGAGGGCCATGGGGTCGGTCCGGGTCCCGCGGACCGAGTCGAGTATCTCCGTGAGACGGGTGCACTCGCGGTCCAGGAGGTAGGCGCCGCCGGCGGTGGTGTAGGCGGCTCGGAACTCCTCGTCGGGCAGGTCGTGGGCGTTGGTGAGGACGTACGGCTTGAGGCTCGCCACGAAGTCGGCGACGACCGAGGAGACGTCGCTGATGAGCATGTCCGCCTGGTTGAAGCACTCGTAGAGGGTGGGCAGCGGCGTGACGATCACGTTGTGGCGGACCGGGCCCTGGGCCTCCCAGAAGAGCCGGTGCCACTCGGCGCTCAGCTCCTGCCACTCGGCCGCCCCGGCGCGGTCGGGCAGCCGGGACTCGCGCATCTGCTCGGCGTCGTCGCCCCCGTGGCGGCCGGCCAGTTCGTCCAGGCGGGCCTGGATCTCCTTGAGCCGGGGCCGTACGGCGGTGAGTGCGGCCTCCCCGTCGGCGAGGCCGCGCCGCTCGTTGTCGGCACGCAGCAGTTCGCGGATGGTCCGGTCGGCGGCGGCCGCCTCGGCCGAGCGCTTGCCGGTGAGCGGGTGGGGCTTGTAGATGACGCGGACGTCCTCCGTGAGGAGCCGCTCGATCAGGGTGACGCCCATCGGGATGAGCGACGTGTGGCAGTCGTCGTCGCTCCAGCCCTCCCAGGTCGGCGCGTACAGGACGACCGGGAGCGGGCCGGGGACGTGCTCGGCGTGCGTGCGGATCGGGGACAGCTGCGGGCGCCCCACCTCGACGATGGCGCTGTCGCTGATGGCGTGCCGCACCCGCTGGTACCGGTCTCGGCCCGCGCGGCCGGCCACCCAGATCTCGTCGTACACCTTGCTGACCCGGTTGCTGCTGGCCAGCTTGTCGCTGTCGCCGTGCCCGATGAAGACGTGCTTGGCCTCGGCCACGCGCAGCATGTGCACGTTCTTGCCCGCGTTGCCGGGGTACAGCACGACGCGGACGCCGGACAGTTCGAGTTCGGCGAGGTCGTCCGCCTTGGGGACGCAGACCACCGGGATCCAGGTGCGGCTGAGGTGACCGAACGAGGGACGCTCCCGCAGGATGATCACCGGGCGCAGGCCGAGCTGTTCCAGCGTCTCGATCCACATGTTGACCTGGTACATGAAGTCACGGGAGACGGCGGCGAAGCTGAAGTAGAGCGCCACCTCGGGCCGGTGAGCGGCCAGTTGGCGGTTGACCTCGGCGAACACCTCGTCCCGCTGGGGCATCCGGCGCGTCTTGCGGTACTGGCCCAGCAGCGCGAGCACGGCGGACGCGGACACCCCCGCGGTGACCGCGAACCCGGCGTACGCCGCTCCCTGGCTCCCGGTGGCGAGAGCGACGAGCAGGCCGGCCTGGGCCGGCAGGTCCAGGTGGAGGAACTTGCGCAGCGACCGCCGGTACAGGAGGGCGGGCGGCTGCTTGGGTATGGGAAGGGCGCTCATGTCGAGGTTGCGCACGATCAGGGGCAGCACCCGGCGCCGGCGGATCGCGTGGTGCACCGCCGTGTACAGCATCATCAGCGCGAAGTGGGCGCTGAAGACGGCGAACGCGGCGATCAGCACCGCGTCGGGCGCCTTCAGGCGCGCGGCCAGCGCGAGCAGCGTCACGGTGCGGGCGGCGAACCGCAGGGTGCGGGTGAGCTGGAGCGAGGCGAGTCGGCGCACGAAGCCCGGGGCCCTGGAGTGCAGCATCTCGTCCGCCGCGTAGGTCACCGCGGCGGCCGCGGCGAAGCCCCACAGGTTGGGCAGCAGCGCCAGAACGGGCAGCGCGGTGAAGCCCGCACCGAGCAGCAGCGCGAGGAGCAGGTCGGCGGCACCGCGCACGCGCAGGGCACCACACAACCGTTGGATCATCATGGGCAGGGTCCTCTTCCGGGAAGGCGTGCTCGACTCAGCGGTCGCCGTTGTTCACCGGTTTGACGTAAGAAAGCGGTGAAGAGTTGTACACCGGGAGGAAAGAAAAAGTTCACCTTGCGCTTCCTTCGGGGCCGGGGCTTCCCTCGGAGCCCGGTGGCTTCCCCTCGGGGGCCGGTCCTCGTGCCGTTGAAAGGGTGATCCCCGCGCGATCACCGTGACCACCCCCGCACCGAGCCGTTGAACGGGAAGTGCGGCGGCTGGTCCTGCTGCCGGCACTTCCCGAGCAATAAAAGGAGAACGTGATGTCTCGCATCGCGAAGGCAGCCGTCGTCGCCCTCGGCACCGGCGCCGTGATGGTCGGCGGCGCCGGCCTGGCCCTGGCCGACGCGGGCGCCCAGGGCGCGGCCGCCGGCTCGCCCGGCGTGCTGTCCGGCAACGTCATCGAGGTCCCGGTGCACATCCCCGTCAACGCGTGCGGGAACACCGTCGACGTGATCGGCCTGCTGAACCCGGCCTTCGGCAACCCCTGCGCCAACCTGGATGACACCCCTGGCACCACCGACACCCCCGGCACGCCTGGCACCCCGGTCACCCCCGGCTACGGCGACACCGGTTACGGCAACTGAACGACCGTACGACGCACGACCGCACCAGAGCCCCGGCACCTCGAGCGCCGGGGCTCTGCCCGTGTCCGTGTCTCCCTTGTCCGCGTCGGCCCTTCCGAAGTCCGCGTTCAGCGACCTCAGCGACCTCGGCGACCTCGGCGACCTCGGCGGCTCACGCGTACCGGTAGATCCCGCTCAGGTCCTCCAGCGAGTCCGGGGTGACGTTCCACGGCGGCAGCTTCTCGTCGCGGGCGACGACGCGCCCATGCTGCTTGTCGCCGGGGCCGGGCTGCTTCGCGGGCAGGTAGCGGTGTTCCCGGTGCGCGCTCTGCCACTTCTGCCACTGCAGGTCGAGGAAGGCGTGATGCAGCCAGAACACCGGGTCGTTCACGGAGGCGCCGCCGAGCATCGCGCCGCCGACCCAGCGGTGCACCCGGTTGTGATTGCGCCAGGAGACGCTGCCACTGCCGGTCCCCCAGCCCTCCAGCTTGTTGCGGAAGCCCCGGGTGACCGTGGAGTTCCAGGGCGCGGCGTCGTAGACGGGGTCGTCGAGGGCGAACTTCAGCTCGCTCCTGGTGGGCAGTTCGATGGGGGCGGCGGCACGGCCCAGGTCCCGGGTGAGGAACTTGCCGTCCGTGATCCCCTCCTTGATGGTCCAGTGCCCGGCCCCGTAGGCGAACGGCCCCGTCGTCACCTGCCGGTCGGAGCGTCGTCCGTTGCCGCCGAGCAGGTCACTCGTCCAGGGCACCGAACTCGTCGTACGGTCCCGGGTCCAGTCCCAGTACGGCATCGTCACCGAGGAGTCCACGCGCCGCAGCGCCCGCTCCAGCTCCAGCACGAACCGGCGGTGCCAGGGCAGGAAGGAGGGGGTCATGTGGGCGGTGCGCAGGCCGTCCTCGCCGTCGGCGGTGTAGTAGTCGATGTGCATGCGCACGAACTCGTCGTACTCGCCGCGCCGTTTCAGTTCCAGCAGCGCGTTCACGAACCGCCGGCGTTCGGTCGCGGTGAGCGTGCTGGCGTTCTTACGCACGTACGCCACGGCCACCCCCGATGTGCCCCGTGTACCCCGTGTGTGCCATGCGGTCCATGCCGTCCATGCCGTCCATGCGGACCGAGTGCCCCATGTCGCCCATGTGGTCCATGGTCCCCATGCGGTCCCCGTCGAGCGGGCCGGGCGCGACCTCACGCAACTGCTGGGTCGGGCCGAGCTCGTCGACGGCCGCCCGGGTCGCCTCGAGCGGTGTCTTGTACGACGTGTAGTGGTCGACCATGCTCATCCAGGTGCCGTCCGCCCGGCGCATCAGGTGCAGCGGGTGGCCGTCGACGGTGATCTGCCACTCGTCCCCGGTCGCCCTCCGTCCCGTGACCGGCACCAGAAAGCCCTGGATGCGGCGCCCCCGGTAGGTCTCGTCGAAGGACCTGCCGCCCGGCCCGTGTGCCGGGGGAACCGGCCGCGAGGCGGCGACCACCGGGGCCAGCGCCAGCGCTGCGGCGGAGGCCAGCAGCCCCCGTGCCACCTCTCTCCGGGATGGTCTCCCCGTCCCCGTTGCGACCCCTTGTTCCGCGCCCACCACCACACCACCGGCACCGACGGCCATCGCTCACTCCTCGTCCTGATTCCGATCTCCGTACCAGTAACCGACGGCAGGCACGCGGGGTCACCACCGGAGGTCCATACGGTGGTACGTGTACGAGGGTGGGGTACGGCCGTTCGAGCGGTTCGGCGCGGCGAGGAACACCCGGCGGCACGCCCCGTCCGGAAGGGCAGCTCGCGCGTCGCGGCCGAGACGTAGAGCTGCCCACGTACCGCGCCGGGGGCGGGAGCCCCGGGGGGGGAAGGGCCACCGTCGGCGCGGCACGCGGGCGTACGACTCCGGGGAGCGGTCCGCTACAGGCCAGGGCCCGTGCCCAGGTCGGCGACCGGGACCGTCCGCAGGGCCGGGGCGAGGACGCCGAGTTCGGGGAGCTTGGGGTCCGGGAGGCCGAAGTTGTTCGGGTTGGGCGCGGTGAGCGGGGCGTCCACGGCCAGTCCGGGTGCGAGGGTGCGCAGGTCGGAGGCGTGGGCGTCGAAGCCGGCGTGGTCGAAGCCGTCGCCGAGCAGGTGCGGCAGGGGCGCCTGGAGATGCGCGCCGGGCAGTGCACCGGTCACCGGCATCTGGGGCAGGGTCCGGTCGGGCAGCAGCCGGCCGGTGACGTAGCGCGGGCCGTCGGGGGCGCCCGGCGTCAGCAGCGGCACCTCCAGGCCGAGCTTGGGCACCTCCATGCCGAGGGACTTGGAGACGCCGTCCAGGGGCACGGGGACGGGGACCGAGCCGGCCGCCGCCGCGGGGGTGGCTGCCGCCCCGACGGCGGCGGCGACACCGGTGATGACGGCGGCAAGGGTTCGACGGGTGGTCGGCTTCATGTCAGTACGGTCCCTTTCGGAATACGGGAGTTCGGGGTCCGTACCGGGTAACGAGCCGGAAAACGCCACCAGCGCACAATTCACCCGGGGGCAGCAATAGTCGGCTCGTCATTCAACCCTTTACGACTCGCGCACGCCGGCCACCGGCCGCCGCCCGGGGGTCGGGGCATCAGCCGCGCAGGCTGCGGGCGGGCAGGACGACGTGCGCGGCGGCGTGCAGGGTCTCCTCGGCGCCGGCGAAGGCGGCCAGGGCGGCGGGTTCGACGGCCTGGCCGGGCGCGCCCTCGGGCCAGGCACGGGTGGTGAAGACGAGGTAGGCGTAGCCGCGGGTGGCGACGGCGGCGAGCCACTCCGGCGGCGCGGTGGCCTGGGCGACCAGCTGGGGCATGTTGACGACGGCCTGGCCGGCCTCGACGAGCAGGGTGACAGGCAGGCTGGGCTTGGTGGTGCCGTCGACCAGTTGCCCGCCGACCGGCAGGCCGTTGACGGCGAGCAGCTGCCGGACCGCGGCCGCCGTGGCCTCGGGGCCGCCGGCCGCGTCCCCGAGGGAGTAGGCCAGCAGGTAGGGCATGTCGGTGCCGTCGGGGGCCTCGCCGCTCCAGGCCAGGACGACGAGGGTGCCGAGGTCCGCGGCGCGGACGGCGGGACGGGCTTCGCTTGAGGTTGAGGTCACCGCGCGACCTTATCGACGGGCTGCCGCGCGGCCGGGCGGCTTCTCACCCTTCCGGACGAGTGCCCGGGGGCGCTCCACACGATCGAGCGAAGCGGTCCCGAAAACGCCGCAGGCCGGTTCCGCGATGTGCGGTACCGGCCCCTTCTCCGGCGCGGAGGCAGGGTGTCAGCTCTGCAGGGGCAGGCCGCCGAGCAGCGGGTTGTGCTGGTTCAGGGCGGTGGTGGCGCCCTTGACCGTGCTGAGGACGGAGTCCTTGTTCTCGGTGTTGAGCGCGTCCGACTGGTGCTGGAGCGGCATCAGGTCACCGACGGTGAGGGGGCCCGAGGCGAGCCGGTTGACGGCGCCGTTGAGGCTGGTGGGCGTCAGGTCGGCGGCGTTGGGGGTCGCTGCGAACGCGGGCGCGGCGACGCCGGCGAGGGCCACGGAACCGGCAACGACAGCGGCGGCCTTCAGGGACTTCATCATGTTCCTCTCTTCGGCAACTCACGTCACCCCAGGGAATTCCGGACGCCGTGTCCAACGAGTGCCCGCCGGGCCGGAAACCCCGTACGGAGAAGACATATGAGATCCCCCGGAACGGGCAGGCCTCAGCCGTCGCGCCCGACGGCACGACGGCTGAGGCGGGGCGGTACCGGTGTCAGCCCGTCGGCTGGAGCGCCGGCGCCGGAGGCAGGCTGGGCAGAGCCAGCGTCGGGGCCGGCAGCCCGCTGCCCAGGAGGGTCGAGGTCAGCAGGTCGACCAGGTTGCCGACCACGCCGGTGGCGGCCGACAGCACGTTGCCGAGGTCGGCGGTGACGGCCTTGATCAGACCGTCGATCGCACTGGTCAGCTTGCCCAGCGCGTCATCGGTCAGGTCCCGCGCCAGGGGCGCCTTCAGAACGTCACCGGCCATCGCGACGTCACCGGCCTTCACGGCCACAGGCACTGCGGGCAGGAACGGCGCTGCGGGGAGGGTCGGGGCGGCCGGAGTGGCCGGAGTCGCAGGGACCGCCGGAGTGTTCGGAGTCGCCGGAGTCGCGAGCACCGCCGGAGTGGCCGCAGCGGCCGGAGTCGCAGGGACCGCCGGGGTGTTCGGCACGGCGGGGGCGCTCGGCACGGCCGCCGTGCTGGGCGTCGCGGGCGCGGCGGGAACCACCGGCGCACTCGGTACGGCGGGAGCGCTCGGCAGAGCGGGAGCGCTGGGCACGTCGGGAGCGCTCGGCGCGGCCGGGGTGCTCCCGACGGCCGGAGCGCTCGGCACCGCCGGGGCAGCGGGCTTGGCCACGTCGGTAGGCGCGGCCACGGCGCTCGGCACGGCCGCGGTGGTGGGAGTCGCCGCGGGAACCGCCGCGGGGACCGCCGCGGGGACCACCGTGGGTGTGGGGGCCACCGGCGCCGGCTCGGCCGCGTCCGTGGGGGCGTCCGCGGCGGCGTCCGGAACCGCGGGCATGGCGGCGGTGCTCGGCGTGGCCTGTGTGTCCGGCTCGGCCGCGGCGACGGGCGTCGCCGGGCTCGGCGGGAGTGCCACGGTGGTGGGCGTGGTCGTCACCGCCGGGGCCGGGGCCGTGGTGGCGATGCGGGTGATTGCGTCCTTCGCGGCGTCACCGAGCTTCTTGGCCTGGTCGGGGCTCAACCGGCCGTTCTGGAGGGAGGCGTTGAGCAGGTCGACCACGGGGGTGAGGACGGAGTTGGTGTCGGCCAGGGACTTGACCTGGGCGAGCAGGGAGGCCGCGCCGGGGGCGGGCCGGCGGGAGGCGGGGACGTGCTCCCGGGCCGATTCGGTGGCGAAGGCCGCGGGGCCGGTGACACCGGCCAGGAGGATTGCGGAGAGAGCGGTTGACGCCAGACGCCGCGCGGATGAACCACGCATGGGTGTTCCTTTCACAGTGGCAGGGGTGCCTGTCTTCACCGTTGGACCCGCCATTGCTTCACGCAACCGCTCGAACACCCGGCGTGAACCGTTCGAGGGAAAGGAAGCGGGAAGGAAGCAGAAAGGAGAACGGAAAGGAACCGGAACAAACCGGCCGTCCACCCGCTGACGAAGCGCGGGTGGACGGCCGGCCGAAGGACTGCGACCCGACGTCAGTCGCTGGCGCAGGTGTTGCCGAACGCCGGGTTCAGCAGACCGATGACGTCGATGGTGTCACCACAGACGTTGACCGGGACGTGGACCGGGACCTGGATGGCGTTGCCCGACAGCAGGCCCGGGGAGTGGGCGGCGAGGGCGCCCGCGCCGGAATCGGCGGAGGCCGCGCCGGCGGCGCCGGCGACGGCAGCGACAGCGGCGGAGGTCAGGACCAGACCCTTCGCGATACGCGACATGGAGTGATGCTCCTTGGAATCGACACAACATCAGGGCGGGATGCCCGATGTTGTGTCAACGCGCCATGCTTCAGACGGTTGTGCCGCCAATGGGGTGATGAGCGCCGAGCGGGCCTTCACATGTCCGACACACTTGCACTGTTTCTTCGCATAAGCCCGTTCGGTCACTAATGTTGCCGACCTCTTCCGCTCGCGCGAAAGGCACCGCCGGTCATGCGCAACTCCTCGGAACCGCCGTCACGTTCGGCGGTGGGCAGAGGCGGCGCGCGCGATCCGCGCGCGCTCTCCCTCAAGCGCCGTCGCACGCCGGGAGCACGGAACGGCATCGCCTGTCCGGCGGACGACGTAGCGCGTTCCACGTCCATCGGACCGGAACGCGTACCGGCGCGGCGGATGTCCGCCTACGCCATCCCGCTCGGCCACGGCCCGGAAGTGACCCATCTCGGCTCCGCCGCGCGAGGCGGTGGTGACCAGCCGGGCTTCCTGCTCGTTCCTCCGGGGGACGCGGCGAGGGCCGGAGCGCTCGTCGCCGCCGTGGACGCCCGGCAGTGAGACGCGTTCCCGACAGCAGCCCCGAGCGCCCCCCGTGAGCGAGGTAACCCGCGAATGCACCAGCCAGCCCCCGATCCCCGGCCACGGGTCCTGCATCTCGCGCAGCCCGTCGACGGCGGTGTCGCCCGGGTCGTACGGGACCTCGTGCGAGCCCAGATCGCGGCGGGCCTGCGGGTCACGGCCGGCTGCCCCGGCGGCGAACTCGCCGCGGAGCTGCGGGAGCTGGGCGCGGACGTACGGCACTGGCGGGCCGGCCGGTCGCCGGGTCCCGGTCTGCCCGGGGAGGTACGGCGGCTCGCGCGTCTGGTCGAGGAAGTGCGGCCCGAACTGGTGCACGCGCACAGCGCCAAGGCCGGACTTGCCGCCCGGCTCGCCGTACGCGGACGGGTCCCGACCGTGTTCCAGCCGCACGCGTGGTCGTTCGAGGCGGTCGGCGGGACCACCGCCGCGCTCGCCCTGCGCTGGGAACGGTGGGGGGCGCGCTGGGCGGACCGGGTGGTGTGCGTCAGCGAGGCGGAGCGCGCGACCGGCCTGCGCGCCGGGGTGCACGCCCCGTACACCGTCATCCCGAACGGCGTCGACCTCACCCGCTTCCGACCCGCGCCCGCCGGGGCCGACCGCGCCGCCCTCCTGCCGGACCCGGATCTGGACTTGGACCCGAACGCGAACCCGGACCCGAACCCGGACCTGGACCCAGTCCAGAACCCCGACCCGGCGCGGCCGCTCGTCGTCTGCGTCGGGCGGTTGTGCCGGCAGAAGGGCCAGGACGTGCTGCTGCGGGCCTGGGACCAGGTCCTGCGGGCGGTGCCGGACGCGCGTCTGGTGCTGGTCGGCGACGGCCCCGACCGGGAGTCCCTGCGCCGACAGGCCGGTCCCGCCGTGCGGTTCACCGGTGCCGTCCCGGATCCGCTGCCCTGGTACCGCGCCGCCGACCTGGTGGTGCTGCCCTCGCGCTGGGAGGGCATGGCCCTCGCCCCGCTGGAGGCGATGGCCTGCGCGCGGCCGGTCGTCCTCAGCGATGTCGACGGCGCCCGCGAGAGCCTGCCGCCCGCCCTCGCGGCGCGCTGCCTGGTCCCGCCGGAGGACCCCTCGGCGCTGGCCGGGGCCGTCGCCGGACTGCTGTCCGACGCACCGCTGCGCGCGTCGCTCGGCGACCGGGGACGCCGGCACGTCCTGTCCACGCACGACGTACGGCACACCGCCGCAAGGGTCGCGGACCTGTACCGCGAACTCCTCGGCACCCGGCCGCCCGTGCCCTCCGAGTGCAGGGAGTCCATCCACTCGTGACCACGGAAAGCACCGCCCCCTCCCCCGGCGCGCCCGGCGCGCAGCCGTGGGACCCCGGGTTCCCGCCCGTCTCGCTCGCGCCGGCCCGCCCGGCCCGCGGCTTCCGGTTCCCGGTGCGGCGCCCGCCCGCGCGGCCCGCCTCACCGCTGCCGCTGCTCGCCGCCGACGCGGTGGCCGCGCTGGCGGGCGCGGTGGCCCTGGACGAGGCCGCGCGCGACCCGCTCCTGGTCGGCGTGCTCGTGTCCGCCGCGCTGCTGCTGCGCCCGCGCTCTGCACGGGCGGTGCCCGGTGCCCTCGACGGACTGCCCGGTGTCCTCGACGAACTGCCCGTCGTCTGCGGCCGGATCGCGGTCGTCTGGCTCGCCCTCGGCGCGCTCCTCGCCGCGTACGAGCCCGCCCGCGCGCTGTCCGCCCCGACCCTGCTGCTCGGCTGGGCGCTGCACGCGGCGGTTGCCTGCGCGGGCCGCGGCGCGGTGCGCCGGCGGCGCCGGGCCGCCCGGCTGCGGCGGCCGCGGACGGCGCTGGTCGTCGGCCCCGCCGCGACCGCGCAGCGGGTGGCGGCCGCGCTGCTGCGGGACCCGCGCTGCGGGGTGCGGCCAGTGGGCGTGGTCACGGACCACCCGGACGGCAGCGGCGGGCTGCCCGTGCTCATCACCGGCGAGCAGGTGGAACGGGCGCTCATCCAGAACGGGGTGCGGGCCGTGTTCACCGTCGATCCCGCCGTACGCACCGGGAGGGGTCCGCTGCTGCGGGCGCTGGCCGAGTCGGGCTGCGCGGTGTGGGAGGTCGACGCGGACTTCCCGGCGTTCGAGACGCGCGACCGGCTCGCCGGGTTCTCCGTCCGCCGTCTGGACCTGGGGACGCGGCGGCGCGGCAGCGCGGGCAAGCGGCTGCTGGACGTCATGGTGTCCGGGGTCCTGCTGGTGATGGTCAGCCCGCTGCTGCTGGTGTGCGCGGCGGTGCTCAGGCTGACCGACGGGCCCGGCGTCGTCTTCCGGCAGGAGCGCGTCGGCAAGGACGGACGTCCCTTCACGCTGCTGAAGTTCCGCACCCACCGCCCGGTCGACGAGCACGAGGCGGCGACCCGGTGGAGCGTGGCGGGCGAGCGGGAGATGGGCCGCTTCTGCCGCTTCCTGCGGCAGGCGTCGCTGGACGAGCTGCTCCAGCTGTGGAACGTCTTCCGGGGCGACATGAGCCTGGTCGGCCCGCGCCCCGAACGGCCGTATTTCGTGAGCCTGTTCAGTCAGGCCCATCCCGGCTACGCGGCCCGGCACCGCATGCGGACCGGCATCACAGGCCTCGCCCAGATCAACGGGCTGCGCGGTGACACCTCGATCGAGGACCGGGCCCGCTTCGACAACGCCTACATCGACAACTGGTCGCTGTGGCAGGACGTCTGCATCCTGCTGCGCACCGCGACCGCGCTCGTGCGGTCCACGGGGAGCTGACCGATGAGTCCCGACCCGCCCCCCGCGCACCCCTCCCGACCGTCCCCGTTCAGGCCGTCGTCGTGGCCTCGGTCGTGGTCCCAGTCGTGGTCTCGGTCGTGGTCTCAGGAGTGGTCCCAGTCATGGTCTCGGTCGTGGCCGTCGCTGTCGCCGGTGCCGGCCGTGATCGCCGTGGTCGCCGTGGTCGCCCTCCTGGCGCTGCCCGTCGCCCCCGGCGGCGACGGCGGCGCGGGTCCGGCCGACGCGGCCTCCGGTCTGCTGGTCGTCTTCTGCGCCGTACGACTGCTGCGCGCGCGCAGCCGTCCGCTGTCCCGTACCGCCGCGGTGGTGCTCGGCCTGCCGGTGGCCGGGCTCGCGCTCGCCGCGATGGGCGCGGTCTCGCCCGGCGCCGGGATCGCGGGGCTCGGCCGCTACCTGCAGATCTTCGTCCTGGTGCCCGCCGCCGTCCTGCTGCTGATCCGCGACCGGCGTGACTTCCGACTGCTGGCCTGGTCGTTCGTGGCACTCGCGCTGTGGCAGGGGGCGATCGGTGTACGGCAGTACGCCACCGGGACCGGCGCCTCCTACCAGGGCGAGGACATCCGCGCGGTCGGCACCTTCGGGACGCAGGACGTGATGGGCATGGCGACCGTGGTGTCTTTCGGGCTGGTCTGCGCGGTGGGCCTCGCGCTGGGCCGCCGCGCGGTACGGGAGCGGCTGTGCGGCGCCGCCTGCGCGGTCGCGCTGCTGCCGCCCCTGGCGCTGTCCTTCAGCCGGGGCGCCTGGATCGCCACCGCCGTGACCCTCACCGTGCAGCTGGCCCTGGCCGGGCCACGCCGGGCCCTGCGGGTGGGCGCGGCCGTGGTGGCCGCGGGGGTGGTGCTGGTGGGCGGGCTCGGGGTCGGTACGGCGATGCTCCAGGAGCGGATCGACAGCATCACGCGGGTCGCCGACGCGCCCGACCAGTCCGTCACCGACCGGTACACCATGTGGGCGGCGGCCACCGGCATGTGGCGTCAGCACCCGCTGACCGGCGTCGGGCTGAAGGGCTTCCCCGAGTACCGGGACGGGCACTCCTCGCTCGCGCTGTCCTCGGGCAGCGACACGGAGGGCGCGGGCGCGGGCTACCGCAGGCAGCCCCTGCTGTCCCCGCACAACATGTACCTGCTGGTGCTCGGCGAGCAGGGGCTGACCGGGCTGCTGTGCCTCGCGGGCGGCTGGCTGGCCATGCTGGTGCGCGGGCTGCGCGGCCTGTGGCGGACGCGCCGCCCGGGACCGGTCCCGGAGTGCGCCCTGATCGGCTGCGGCCTGCTGTTCTGGCAACTCGTCGACTTCGCCTACGCCGACATCGGCGGCCCGTCGACCGTCCTGACCGCGGTGTGCTTCGGGCTGGTCGCGTGGTGGGCCCTGGTCGGCGGCGACGAGCCCGCCCCGACCTGCCCCGCCGCGCCCTCGCCGCGGCCTCGCGGGCGCGCCGGGAAGGCCGTCGTCCGGTGACGGTGACGCCCTCACGGGGCCCCGGCCCTGACATGGCCCCGCCGGCCGGTCCGACCGGGCCGACCGGCGGCGACCGCGCCCCTCGCCACCCGGCGCCCACCACCCCGACCGCCCCCACCGTCGCGGCCGCCCCCACGCCCGTTCCCGCCCCCATTCCGGTCCCGGTTCCCGCGCCCGCCCCCGAACGGCAAGCCCCCCTGACCGGCCGTTCGCTCGCCAAGGCCACCCTCCTCACCGCCTCCCTCTCGGTCGCGGGGGCGTTGCTGGGGCTGGTGCGGGACCAGTCGCTGGCGCGGCTGTTCGGGGCCGGCCGGGACACGGACGCCTTCCTGGTGGCGTGGACCGTGCCGGAGTTCGCGGCCACGCTGCTCATCGAGGACGGGCTGGCGTTCGCGCTGATCCCGGCGTTCAGCGTGGCGCTGGCCCGCCGGGCGCGGGGCGCTGCCGGGGACCCGGTACGGTCCCTGATCGCCGGTACGCTCCCCCGGCTGGCGCTGGCCTTCGCCGCCGTGGGCGCGCTGGTCGCCGTGGCGGCCCCGGGGGTCGTCAAGGTCCTGGCGCCCGGTCTGCCCGACCCCGGGCTCGCCGTGGACTGCACCCGGATCACCGCGACCTGCGTGGTCAGCTTCGGCCTCGCCGGGTACTGCAGCGCGGCCCTGCGGGCGCACCGCCGCTTCCTGGCACCGGCCGCGATCTACGTCGCCTACAACACGGGCATCGTCACGGCGATGTTCGCGCTCGGCGGCGCCTGGGGGGTGCGCTCGGCGGCGTTCGGGGTCGCGGTGGGCGGGGTGCTGATGGTCCTCACCCAACTGCCGTCGCTGGTGGGCCAGTTCCGCGCGCGCCGGGTGACGGGCGGCGGCGGACCCGACACGGGCGGGGCGCCGCGCCCCCTGGACGTTCCGCTGATGGCCACCGTGCTGCTGTTCGCGCTGTGCCGGCAGTCGCAGGTGCTCATCGAGCGGTTTCTCGCCTCCAGCCTGCCCGCCGGGGCCATCTCGCACCTGAACTACGCCCAGAAGATCGCGCAGATCCCGATGACCATGTCGATGATGCTGTGCACGGTCACCTTCCCGGTGGTGGCGCGGGCGCTGGCCGAGGGCGACACCGAGCGGGCCCGGATCCGGGTGGAGCGGGACCTGTCGGTGGCCTCCTGCCTGGTGCTGCTCGGCACCGCCGCCGTGGTGGCCTGCGCACCGCAGATCGTCCATCTGCTTTTCCAGCGGGGCGCGTTCACCGCCCGGGACACCGCGGCGACCGCGGGGGTGATGCGGGTGTACGCGCTCGGACTGCTCGGCCAGACCCTGACGGGTGTCCTGGTCCGCTCCTACTTCTCGGCGGGCCGCGCCACCTGGTACCCGGTCGGCGCCATGGCCGCCGGGATCGCCGCGACCTCCCTGATCGGCGCCGGCACGGTCGGCGCGTACGGCGTGACCGGGATCGCCGCCGCCAACGCCACCGGCATCACGCTGACCGCCGCCCTGCTGCTGTGCGGCATGCGCACCGCCCGGCACGGCCGCCCGCGTGGGGTGCCGGTCCGCACCGGGCCCGTGCTGCGTGAGCTGGGCCGGCCGCTGGGGGCCGCGGTGCCGGCCACGGCGGCCGGGGCGCTCGTGGCGGCCCGGCCCACCGCTCCCCTCGCGGGGTTCGCCGCCGGTGGCGTCACCGTGACCGTCGTCTTCGTCCTGCTCTGCTGGGCCCTGGGTGCCCAGGGCTTCGCTCCCGCGTTCCGTTCCATGACCGCCCACACCCGAAGGCTCGCCCATGCCGTCTTCCGTTGAGTCCGTCCCCCGCGCCGACTCCTCGGGCCCGGCCAGACCCGGCCCGGTCCCGTGGATCGCCATGTACCACTCGGTCGGCGACCGCTCCGACGACCCGTACCGCGTCACGGTCACGCCCGGCCGGCTGGAGCGGCAGCTGCGCTGGCTGCGCGGGCGCGGTCTGCGGGGGGTGTCCGTCGCCGAGCTGCTCGCCGCCCGCGCCCGCGGTGAGGGCCGCGGCCTGGTGGGCCTCACCTTCGACGACGGCTACGCCGACTTCCTCACCCACGCCCTTCCGCTGCTGGCCCGCTGGGACTGTACGGCGACCCTGTTCGTGCTGCCCGGCCGGCTCGGCGGCGTCAACGCCTGGGATCCGCTGGGCCCGCGCAAGCCGCTGCTCACCGCCGACGGCATCCGGGACGCGGCCCGGGCCGGCGTGGAGATCGGCTCGCACGGCCTCACCCACGTCGACCTGACCCGCGCCGACGACACCGTCCTCGGAGCCGAGACGGCCGGAAGCCGTTCCACGCTCCAGGAGTTGACGGGCGCGACGGTCGCCGGCTTCTGCTATCCCTACGGCACCGTCGACCAGCGCGCCGTGGACGCCGTACGGCGGGCCGGCTACGACTACGCCTGCGCCATCGACCCCGGCGGGCTGACCGGCCCGTTCGCGCTGCCCCGCGTGTACGTCGGGCAGGACGACACCGCCGCCCGCCTGTTCCTGAAGTACCGGCTGCACCGGCTGCGGCGCCGACCGGTCGAGGGGCTGTGATGAGGGCGCTGCATGTCATCACCGGGCTCGGCGTGGGCGGCGCCGAGCAGCAACTCCGGCTGCTGCTGCGCCACTTGCCCCTCACATGCGACGTGGTGACGCTGACCAACCCCGGGTCGGTGGCCGAGGGGCTGGCCGCCGACGGGGTGCGGGTGTCCCACCTCGGCATGGCGGGCAACCGTGACCTGGGCGCGCTGCCCCGCCTGGCCCGGCTGATCCGGCGCGGCGGCTACGACCTCGTGCACACCCATCTCTACCGGGCCTGCCTGTACGGCCGGATCGCGGCCCGGCTGGCCGGGGTGCGCGCGGTCGTCGCCACCGAACACTCCCTGGGCGACTCGCAGATGGAGGGCCGGCCGCTCACGGCGGGGGTGCGCGCGCTGTACCTGGCCGGGGAGCGGCTGGGCCGGGTCACGGTCGCCGTGTCGCCCACGGTCGCCGACCGCCTCACCCACTGGGGCGTGCCCCGGCCGCGCATCGCGGTCGTACCGAACGGCATCGACCTGGACCGGTTCCGCTTCGACCCGGTACGACGGCTGCGCGTCCGCGCCGAACTCGGCCTGACCGACGACGCGTTCGTCATCGGCGGCATCGGCAGGCTCGCGCCCGGCAAGCGCTTCGACGTCCTCGTGCACGCGCTCGCCCGGCTCCCCGGCGACTGCAGGCTGCTGCTGGCCGGCGGCGGCGCCGAGGAGGGCGCCCTGCGCCGCACCGCCGTCGAGGCCGGGGTCGCCGACCGGGTGCTGTTCACCGGGGAACGGCCGTGCGTCCCCGACGGCTCACCCGGCCCGGACCTGCCCGCGCTGGCCTCGGCGATGGACGTGCTCGCCTCGCCGTCCCCGGAGGAGGCGTTCGGACTGGCCGTCATCGAGGCGCTGGCCGCCGGGCTGCCGGTGCGGTACGCCTCCTGCCCGGCCGTCGAGGACCTGTCCCCGGAAGCCGCCCCCGGGGCCCGGCGCGTCCGGGGCGGCGCCGACGCCTACGCCCGCGCGCTCGCCGAGGTCCGTGCGGCCGAGCCCGGCCCGCGCACCGCCCCCGAGGCGGCCCGCCACTACCGCATCACCCGCAGCGCCGCCCTGCTGATGGACGTCTACGCGTCGGCGCTGGCCCGCACGGTCCCCTCGTCCCGTTCCCCGCAGAAAGTCAGCCCGTCATGACCGAGACCCACTCCCGGCGCCATCGCACCGCCTCCCGTCCGCCGGGCGGCCGTACCCTCCCGCCCTGGTCGCTGGTGGCGGCCGGCGTGCTCGCGGGCGGCCTGCTCGGCGGCGCCTACGGCGTGCTGAAACCGCCGGTGTACACGGCCACCAGCTACCTCGTCGCCGTACCCACCGAGCACTCCGACACCGCCTCCGCGCTCGGCTTCGCGCAGGTCTACGGCCGGGTCGCCACCCAGGACGTCGTACTGGCCGAGGCGCGGGCGGGCGCGGGCGTGCCGCTGGACACCCTGCGCGACAGCGTGCGCACGGCCACCTCGCCGGACGCGCCGATGGTCGCCGTCTCCGCCACCTCCGCGCGCCCCGCCCAGGCCGCCGCCATGGCCAACGCGGTGGCCGTCTCCCTGGCCCAGCACGCCGACGCCACCAAGGCCGACACCCACGTCGGGCTCCAGCGGTTCGCGCCCGCCGTGCCGCCGAGCACGCCGACCTCGGCCTCGGCGGGGGTGACCGCGCTGGTCGGGGCGAGCGCCGGCGGGCTGCTCGGCGGGCTGGCGCTGCTGGTCCGGCCGGGCCGCCGGCCGGAGGAGGAACCCGCGCGGCCGGCCTCGCTGCCCGGTCCGACTCTCGCCGCCGACGCGCACCGTCCGCTGTGACGGCCACGTACCCGGCGCGCACCAGGCACCGCGCGCAGCCCACGGCCGCGGCCGGACTCGTCACCGAACTCGTCACCGACGAACGGGCCTTCGCCGCGCTGGCCCCGGCCTGGGGACGGCTGTACAAGCGGTGCGCCGCCGCGACCCCGTTCCAGAGCCACGCGTGGCTGCACTCGTGGTGGCAGTCGTACGGCAGGCCGCGCCGGCTCAGGCTGTTACTGGTGCGCCGCGGACGCGATCTGGTCGCGGCGGCCCCGCTGATGCTGGTCCGCCGGCCGCTGCCCGCGCTGGTGCCGCTCGGCGGGGCGATCTCGGACTACGCGGACGTACTGCTGGACGACGCCGACGACGGACGCGCGCTCGGCGCCCTGACCGAGGCCCTGTCGGCGGCGGCGCGCACGGCCCTGATCGACCTGCGCGAGGTCCGCCCGGGCGCCGTGGCCGAGCGGATCCACGACCGCTGGCGCGGGCCGCGCCGCGGGGTGCCGGACTCGCTGTGCCTGGAGCTGCCCGCGGTGCCCATGGCCGAACTGGTCGCCCGGCTGCCGTCGGGCAAGGCCCAGCGGGTGCGCGCCAAGCTCCGCAAGCTGACCGCGCTGGGGGTGACGCGGCGGGTGGCCGGACCGATGGAGGTGGACGTCGCCCTGCACCGGCTGCTGGCCCTGCACCGCTTGCAGTGGCAGGACCGGAAGGTGACGAGCGAGCACCTCAGTCCCCGGTTCCGCGAGCATCTGGCGCGCGCGGTGGGTCCGATGGTGCGCTCCGGGAACGCCGTCGTGACGGAGTTCCGGATCGGCGCGGACGTGGTCGCCGTCGACCTGACCCTGCTGTCCCGGAGCCTGGCCGGCGGCTATCTGTACGGCGCCCATCCGCGCCTGCGCGAGACCAGGGCGGACGTGGCCGTGATGCTGCTGGACGCGTGCACCGAGCGGACCGTCGCGGGCGGGCACGGGGCGCTGAGTCTGCTGCGCGGCGACGAGCCCTACAAGCACCACTGGCGTCCCGAACCGGTCGTCAACCGGCGGCTGCTGCTGGCCCGGCGGAGCACCGCCCCACTGCTGTCGGCCGCGCTGCTGGACGCGGCCGCCCGGCAGCGGGGCAAGGAGGTGCTGCACCGGTGGAAGGAACGCGACCGGGACTAGGCGGTGTCTCCCCGATCTTCGCGGGTCCGCGACGCCCTGATCCACGAAGATCGAAGAGACACCCCCTAGCGGCTCCGCGACCACCAGTCGAAGCGCAGGCAGAGCTTTCCGCCGAGCCAGTACTCGACCCAGTCACCGAGGTTCAGCGGCGAGCAGTTGGCGGGAGGACTCGTGACGGGCACGGGGGTGGGCGCGGGAGCCTGCACCGGGGTCGGGGTGGGTGTCGGGGTCGGGGTGGGCTTGACCACCGGGGTCGGAGTGGGGGTCGGGGTGGGCTTGACGACTGGGCTCGGAGTGGGGGTCGGGGTGGGTTTGACGACCGGGGTCGGAGTCGGGGTCGGGGTCGGGGTGGGTTCCGGGGCCGGCTGGTCGGTGCGGCCGTACAGGGCGGACCGGTAGACCTCGGAGGACCGGGGGTTGCGCGAGCACTGCCACACCCCGTGCGGGCAGTAATCGGTCAGCGTGTTGTACAGCGGCTTGTGCTCGTCGATCCAGGCGAGCATGCGCCGCATGTACTCGGTGTTGTCCCCGTTGCTGAAGAGTCCCCACTCCGGATAGGAGACGGGCTTGCCGTGGGCCTTGGCGAAGTCCACCTGCTGCTGGAGGCCGTAGGGTTCCGCCACCTGCTCGTCGAAGGACAGGCCGCTCGGCTGGTCGTAGGAGTCCATGCCGATGACGTCGACCATGTCGTCGCCCGGGTAGCACTCGGTCCACGGCACGGCGTCGCGGCCGCGGCTCGGCGCGAAGTCGAACCGGAACCTCTGGCCCGGCACCGACCGCATGGTGGTGACGATCCGCTTCCAGTACGCCTTCCAGGCCTCCGGGTCCGGTCCGCAGCGGTGGGTGTACGTGGCGCCGTTCATCTCCCAGCCGAGCACGAGCACCGTGTCCGGCACGCCCAGCGCCACCAGCCGCTGGGCCAGGGCACGGAAGTGCCGGTCGAACTGTCCCGCCTCGCCCAGCCGCAGCAGCAGGCGCACCTGGGCGTCGGAGAGGTTGTCCTCGTTGCGCTCCTGCATGGGCACGTTGAGCACGAGGGTGCGGTCCGCCTTCTCGCGCCGCCAGTGCGCCCACACGTCCAGGAAGCCGGGCGCGCCCTCGATGTCGGCCCAGTGGTCGCCGGGCAGATAGGTGTGCGCGACCTTCAGCTCCGCGTCGCCGAGCCAGTGACTGAGCCCGGCCATCCGCGCCACTCCGAGCGCCCCGGAGTCGAGGAAGGCACCGAAGGCCGGATACGTCTTCGCGGGAGCTGCCGGTGCCGGAGTGACCGGTGCGGGAGTCGTCGGCGTCGGAGTCGTCGGCGTCGGTGCGGCGGGCGTCGGATCAGCCGCCGCCGGAGCGGTCGGCGTAGGTGCGGTCGCTGCCGATGCGCTCGGTGCAGGAGCCGTCGGTGCCGAAGCGCTCGGTGCGAGAGCCGTCGGTGCGGGAGCGGGATGATCGGTCGCCCGTGTCCCTCCCGCCGCGAATCCGGGACCGGCCGTCAGGGCGACCGACGCGGTGATCGTCGCCGCGACCACGGCCAGTCGCGGGCGCCGGACCCTTCGCTGCTGTCGAGCCATGATCGCCCTCTCTCCACGCGACTGCCTTCCCGGCGCGCGCTCCTTGTTATTGACACCCAGTCACATCGATACGGATGCCGCCAGTGCGGTTACGGCTTTCAGGTGGTCCCGGGCGCCGCACGGGTGAGCCGGCCGGCCCGGGCCGCGGAGAAAGCGAGCGGTTGCTGATGTACGACCTGCTGGTGGTGGGGGCGGGTCCCTACGGCCTGTCCGTCGCGTCGCACGCGGTGGCGGCCGGACTGGACGTGCGGGTCTTCGGGCGGCCCATGGCGACCTGGCTCGACCACATGCCCCGGGGAATGCTCCTGGAGTCGGCGCCGTGGGCGACCAACCTCTCGGATCCGGAAGGCCGTTGGCGCCTCGATGTGTTCCGCGCGTTCCGCGCGTCCCGCGGGACGACGGTCCCGCACGCCGATCCCCTCCCGCTGGAGGTGTTCACCGAGTACGGCCTGTGGTTCGCCCGCAACGCCGTGCCGCCGCCCGACGAGCGGACGGTGACCGGGGTGGCACCCTGCCAGGGCGGCTTCGAGGTGAACGTCGAGGACGGGGAGAGGCTCACCGCGCGGACGGTCGCGCTGGCCGTGGGCGTGCCGCCGTTCGCCGAGCTGCCCGCGCCGCTGCGCGGAGTGCCGTCCGCCCTCGTCTCGCACAGCAGCCACCACCGCGACCTAGAACGGTTCCGCGACCAGGATGTCACCGTGCTCGGCGCCGGCCAGTCGGCCCTGGAGACGGCCGCGCTGCTGGCCGAACAGGGCACGCGGGTAAGGCTGCTGGCCCGCGCGGAGCGACTGCGCTGGAACCCGGTCCCGTCCGCCCTCGAACGCCCGTGGTGGCACTCGGCCCGGGCCCCGCACAGCGCCCTCGGCCGCGGCTGGCGCAACGGGTTCTACGCCGAACGGCCCGACCTGTACCGGCGGCTGCCGGCGCGGACCCGGGCCCGGCTCGCAGTGGACGCGCGCGGCCCGGCGGGCGCCTGGTGGCTGCGTGAACGGGTGGAGCCCCGGGTGGCGGCGCTGCTCGGCCATGAGCTGGTGGCGGCGCGTGAAGTGCCGGGCGGACTACGCCTGGAGACGGCCGGGCGGCGGGGCGGCAGGCGGGTGCTGGAGACCGGCCACGTCATCGCGGCGACCGGCTTCCGGGTGGGCCGCGAGCGACTGCGCCTGGTCTGCCCCGGGTTGCGCGCGCTGCTGGCCACCGGCGCCGGCGGGGCGCCGGAAGTGGGCCTGGACTTCGAGTCGTCGTACCCCGGGCTGTTCCTCGCCGGTCTGGTCACGGCCGCGGACTTCGGCCCGGCGATGCGTTTCGTGCACGGCGCGTCCTTCACGGCGGACACGCTGGTGCGCGGGGTACGGCGACGACTGCGGGAGGGGCCGGCCGGCTGGCGGATTCCGGCCGGACGGCGTGGCGAGGTGCCGGACGGGGCCCGGCACTGAAGGATGCGATACGGCTCCCTGGCGGTACGGCGCCGGGGTGCCGCCTGGCGGGCGGAGTCGCGGGTGGCGGGGTGCCGGGCACTGAGGTCCGGCACCCGACGCGTTACCGACGAGACGCGGCTCGGCCTCGCCGGTACAGAACGGCACCGGCCACGATCAGCGCCGCACTCGCGGCCGAGGTCGCGATCATGGCGCGGGCATCGCCACCGGTGTGCGGAAGTGAGGGCGGCGGACCGTGGTGGTGGCCGCCGTGGGGAGGAGGCGTGTGGTGACCACCATGCGGAGGCGGGGTGTGGTGTCCGCCGTGGGGTGGAGGCGTGGTCTCCTCGCCGCCGTAGGGAGGCGGGGTGTGGTGGCCGCCGTGGGGTGGAGGCGTGGTCTCCTCGCCGCCGTAGGGAGGCGGGGTGTGGTGGCCGCCGGGCGGGGTGGAGTGCTCGCCGTACGGGGGAGGCGTGGTCTCCTCGCCGCCGTAGGGGGGCCGGGTGGTGGTTTCTCCACCGCCGTAGGGAGGCGCGGTGGTCGTCTCGCCGCCACCGTAGGGAGGCGCCGTGGTCTCGTCCCCACCGTAGGGAGGCGCCGTGGTCTCGTCCCCACCGTACGGAGGCGCAGTGGTCTCGTCCCCACCGTACGGAGGCGCAGTGGTCTCGTCCCCACCGTACGGAGGCGCAGTGGTCTCGTCCCCACCGTACGGAGGCGCAGTGGTCTCGTCCCCGCCATAGGCGGGCGGAGTGGTCTCGTCGCCGCCGTACGGAGGCGCGGTCGTCTCGTCCCCGCCGTACGCGGGCGGAGTGCTCTCGTTGCCGCCGTACGCGGGCGGAGTGGTCTCCTCGCCGCCGTACGGAGGCGCGGTCGTCTCGTCCCCGCCGTACGCGGGCGGAGTGCTCTCGTTGCCGCCGTACGCGGGCGGGGTGGTCTCCTCGCCGCCGTAGGCGGGCGGAGTGGTCGCGGGGCTCGGGGAGCCGTAACCGGAGTCGTCGTCGGAGTCGCCGTACGCGGGCGTGTGCGAGGCACCGGCGTGTGTCTTCGAACCGTGGCTGTTCGCACAGGAGTTACCGAACGCGGGGTTCAGCGCGGCCGCCACGTCGACGGAGTTGCCGCAGGCGTTGACCGGGACGTCCACCGGCACTTCGACGGTGTTGCCGGACAGCACACCGGGCGAGCCCTGTGCGGTGCCGTGCGCGCCCGAGTCGGCGAGCGCCTGGCCGCCGTACAAGGACATCACACCCGTCGCTGCGGCGGCAGCGGCCACGACCATGCCCTTGCTGAGGGTCTGTCGCAATGTGGTTGTCTTCCTGCTCGAAGAAGTGGGAAGGCCGGCCTCGGAACACGTAATCGAAGGATCGACGGTCCGAGGCCGGCCTGAACGCAGCCGTGGGCTGGTGCGTTGTGTTACCTGTGTCAGTCGTTGCCGCAGGCGCTGCCGAACGCCGGGTTCAGCAGACCGATGACGTCGACCGAGTCGCCACACACGTTGACCGGCACGTGAACCGGGATCTCGACCGTGTTGCCGGACAGGACGCCCGGGGAACCGACAGCGGCGCCCGTGGCACCGGAGTCGGCGAAGGCGGGCACCGCACCACCCAGGGCGAGGATCGCACCGGCGATGACAGCAGCGCTCTTCTTCATGGAGTTTCCCTTCTCTGCGGTCATGCCCCTATGTCGGCCGAAACCGAGCGAGCACAGCTTGAACGGCTCGCACCATGACCAGCAGGCTGTAAAACGAGGCATAGACAGCCGAAGAAACTATGGAACGCGAGTCGCCCCGGAATTCACTCGAACGCCTTCACAAAATTGACACGTTGGCGGAATCGGCCGGATCCGAGTCCGCGGCGTGCGCGGGAAATCGCAGGAGAAACGCTTCTTCAGAAAAAAGCGAAGGCCGCCCGGGCGGTGCGGAAACTCCGCACGCGCCCGGACGGCCTTTCGGACCGCGAGGGGTCAGTTGTTGGCGGTGCCGTTGCCGGACAGGGCCGAGACGTCGTCCAGGACGTGCGAGAGCGGCTCGTCGTCCTTGGCCTGGGTGGAGTTCTCGGCGCACTGCTGGTTCTGCGGCGAGGACAGGACCGGGATGTCCTGGACGCCGACGTTGGCGAGGACGGCCACGACCGACTGGACGTCCGCCTTGACGGGCAGGCCGACACAGAGCTTGTTCAGCGAGCTGCCGACCAGCGTGGCCTGCGGGCTCATGCTGCCGTAGGTCGCGTTGTTGCCGAACGACTCGGCCGCGTTGTTGCCGCTGAGCGACGTGGTGCCGGTGTCGTTGCCGATGGCGAGCGCCTGGGGGGCTGCCGCCGCCGACACACCGACGAAGGACGCGGCGACCACCGCAGCGGCCATTGCCTTCTTCAGCATTTCGGTATTCCTTTCCTGGCTCCTCGGCTCCTCGCCAAGACGCACGTTCCTGTCCGGCATCAACCCGGCCACGGCGTTTTGGTTGCGGGGTATCACCCGTTCGGATCGTTCGGCGGTACGGAACCCGTGGAATTCCGAGGACGGTCGCCCGTGCGCGCCGCATGGCCCCATGTGGTCCATTGGAGTGAACGGGAGCAACCGATCGCCATGGCGGGCAGTTGACCCCGATGGCTCCGGTGGACGGGGTTTCTCCAGAAGGGAATCACAAGTGATCAAGAAGGTTCTGGCCGCCGCCGCGGTCGCCGCCTCCGTCGTCGGCGCCTCCGCCGTCGCCGCGTCGCCGGCCCTGGCCATCGGCAACGACCACGGCACGACCTCCTTCAGCGGCAACGGCGCCTCCCAGGCGTTCGGCAACTCGGCCACCTACGGCAGCATGAGCCCGCAGATGGCGCTCATCCAGGGTTCGCTGAACAAGCCCTGCATCGGCCTGCCCGCGAAGGTCAACGCCCAGTCCCTGGTGGGTCTGCTCAACATCGGCGTGCAGGACATCCCGGTCCTGTCCTCGCCGCAGAACCAGCAGTGTGTCGAGAACTCCACCCAGGCCAAGGGCGACGAGCCGCTCTCGCACATCCTGGACGACATCTCCGCCCTGTCCGGCAACGGCACCGCCAACAACTGATCCGGAGATCCCCGGGGTCCCGCACGGCCCCTCCGTCGGGCCGCCGAGCTTTTCGGCGGCCCTTCGGCGTGTCCCCGCGTCCCCGGCCGGACGTCCGCCGGCCGGGTACGCGGGGCTGCCGTGTGTGGGGTGGGTGAGCCGGGCGGCCGTACCGCGGTTCAGGTGCACCGCGCGGCACAGGGGGCGCGCGTGAACCTGACGGAGTGCGCTGACCCGATCGAGGCAAAGACCGCAACCCCGAAGGGCTCCGCACCGTTGTCGATCACGCAGCTCCTCCCCGGAGTCCGCCTTTTCGAAAGGGAACGAACATGAAGAAGCTGTGGGCAACCGCGGCCGTCGCCGCCTCCGTCGCCGGTCTCGCGGGTGCGGCCGCCCCGCAGGCCCTTGCCATCGGCGACGACCACGGCACGACCTCCTTCAGCGGCAACGACGCCACCCAGGCGTTCGGCAACTCGGCCACGTACGGCGACATGAGCCCGCAGCTCTCGCTGGTCCAGGGTTCGCTGAACAAGCCCTGCATCGGCCTGCCCGCGAAGGTCAACGCCCAGTCGATCCTGGCCCTGGTCAACGTCGGCGTCCAGGACATCCCGGTCCTGTCCTCGCCGCAGAACCAGCAGTGCGTGGAGAACTCCACCCAGGCCAAGGGCGACGAGCCGCTCTCGCACCTCCTGGACGACATCTCCGCCCTGTCCGGCAACGGTGCCGGCAACGGCTGATCCAGGTCCTCCGCGGCGGCGGGTCACCGGTCTTCTCCGGTGGCCCGCCGTCGCGTTGTGCCGCCGGGACCTCGAAGGCGGGGGCCGGTGGCCCGTCGTCCTCGGTGAACTCCCCCTGGATCAGCGGGAAGGCGCCGACGGCCTCGGTGCGCGGGAGCCGCCGCACCGGCTCAGGAGACCACGTCCTTGCGGGCGAACCCGCGGAAGGCCAGGGCGAACAGGACGAGGGCGTAGGTCACCGAGACCGCGGCGCCCTGGATCATGCCGGACCATTCCAGCTGCGGCTGGACGGCGTCGGCCCAGGCGAACTGCCAGTGCGCGGGCAGGAAGTCCCGCCAGTGGCCGAGGGCGGTGACGGCATCCAGGACGTTGCCGACGATGGTCAGGCCGACCGCGCCGCCGACCGCGCCGAGCGGGGCGTCCGTCCTCGTCGACAGCCAGAACGCCAGTGCCGCGGTGACCAGTTGGGACACGAAGACGTACGCCACCACGATCACCAGGCGCCGGGCCGCATCGCCGGCGTCCAGCTGGCCGCCGGTGGGGATCTGCAGCGGGCCCCAGCCGTAGGCGGCCGTGCCGACCGCGAGGGCCACCACCGGCAGCAGCACCATCGCGGCGAGGCTGAGCCCGAGGGCCACGGCGAGCTTGGACCACAGCAGCCGGGCCCGGGGCACGGGCGCGGCGAGCAGATAGCGCAGGGAGGACCAGCTCGCCTCGGAGGCGACCGTGTCCCCGCAGAACAGGGCGACCGGGATCACCAGCAGGAAGCCCGCCGAGACGAACAGGCTGACCGCGGCGAAGTTGGCGCCGGACGCGGTGGCCGTGTCCATCAGCGTGATCCGGTTGTTGCGGCCGCCGGGGCTGCCGCCGATGGTGAAGGCGACGAGCAGGACGAACGGCAGGGCCGCGAGGATCGCGCCCATGATCAGGGTGCGGCGCCGCGTGAGCTGGCGGACCAGCTCCACGCGCAGGGGCAGGGTGCGGCCCGCGCGGTAGCCGGAGGCGGCCTCGGCGGGCTCGGTGAGCGTGCTCACGGGGTACCTCCGATCAGGGTGAGGAAGGCGTCTTCCAGGCGCCGGTGCGGGCCGACCGAGGCGACGGGCACCTCCAGGCGGACCAGCTCCACGACCAGCCGCTCGGCGGTGCCGCCGGGTTCGAGGCGGACCAGCAGCCCGTCCTCGGCGCGTACGGCGGAGGCCACCCCGGGCAGCGCGGCCACCTTCTCCACGACCGGCTCCTCGACGGGGGTGCCGGTGCCGACCAGCAGGGTGTCGCCGGAGCCGACGATGTCCCGTACGGGGCCCGCCTGGACGAGCCGGCCGCGGTCCATCACCACCAGGTGGGTGCAGGACTGCTCGACCTCGGCGAGGAGATGGCTGGAGACGATCACCGTGCGGCCGCCGGCCGCGTAGCGGATCATCACCTCGCGCATCTCGCGGATCTGGGGCGGGTCGAGCCCGTTGGTGGGCTCGTCCAGGATGAGCAGGTCGGGCAGGCCGAGCATGGCCTGGGCGATGGCCAGGCGCTGGCGCATGCCCTGGGAGTAGGTGCGCACCGCGCGGGCGAGGGCGTCGCCGAGGCCGGCGATCCGGAGCGCCTCGTCCAGGTGGGCGTCCTCGGGCGGGCGGCCGGTGGCCCGCCAGTACAGCTCCAGGTTCTCCCGGCCGGACAGGTGCGGCAGGAATCCCGCGCCCTCGACGAATGCGCCGACCCGGGACAGCACGGGTGCGCCGGGGCGGATGGCGTGGCCGAAGACGCGGATCTCGCCGCCGTCCGGCCGGATCAGGCCCATCAGCATGCGCAGGGTGGTGGTCTTGCCCGCGCCGTTGGGCCCGAGCAGGCCGAGTACCTGGCCCTTCTCCACGCGGAAGGAGAGCTCACGCACCGCGGTGGGGGTCCCCCCTGCTCGAGCGAAGCCGAGAGCTCGGGGGAGGTCGGCGGCCCCGGCGTAGCGCTTGCTCAGGCCGCTTATCCGCAAGGGGACTTCGGCGAGTTCCGGGTCGGGTGCGGGGGCGGTGGTCCGGCGGCGGCCGGTGAGCAGCAGGGCGAGGGCGGCGCCCGCGCCGGCCAGGGGCAGCCACCACACCCAGGCGGGCAGCGGGGCCGCGGCGGTGGTGACGGCGGGGGCCGTGGGCACGCTCAGGTCTCCCTTGACGGAGACGGTGTAGGTGGCCGGGGCGGCCGGTGAGGCGTAGCCGAGGTCGGTGGCGGCGAGGACCAGGCGGAGGCGGTGCCCCTTCGGCACCTCGTGGTCGATCGCCGGGAGGGTGACGGTGACGTCCTTGCCGGCCTTGGCGCCGGTGACGCGCAGGGGGGTGACGAGCTGGGCGGGGAGCACCTGGCGGGTGCCGTCGGGGGTGACGTCGTACACCTTGGCGAACAGGACGGCGTCGTCGCTGGTGGCGGAGACGTGGACGGTGACGGTCGGCGAGCCGGTGACGCGCAGGCCGGTGCGCAGGGGTGCCGAGTCGAATCGGGCGTACTGGCCGGGGAAGTCGAGGGAGACGCCGACGCCGAGCGCGGACAGCTGGGACAGGCCTCCGGCGCCGCCGAGGCCGGGCAGCGCGGAGATGGCGGGCGGACTGGCTCCGGCGGGGTTGGTGACGCGCTGCTCGCCGCCGCTGAGGGCGACGGGGTGCGGGTGGGAGCGCAGGCCGGGATAGGCGTCCGCACTGGCGCCGCGCAACTGGGCGGCGCCGTCTGTGGAGTTGACGCCTCCGGTGCGGGTGACGCGGAAGGCCGGTCCGGTGCCGGCGGAGGTGTCGTCCTTGAGGTAGCGGTCGAACCAGGCCCGCACCCGGCCGCGCACCCGGTCGGTCTCCAGGTCGCCGCCGTCGTGTCCGCCCGCGGTCCAGTCGACGTCGACCGGGGCGCCGTTCGCGCGGATGGCCTTCTCGGCCGCGTCGGACTGGGCGAGGGTGAACAGGGAGTCGGTCTGCCCCTGCACCAGCAGGGTGGGCACCTTGATGCGTCCGGCGACGGCGGACGGTGAGCGTGCTTCCAGCAGTGCGCGGTCGGCGGCGCCCGGGGTGCCGGACTCGGCGACGCGGTCGTACATCCGGCACAGGGCGGCCTCGAAGCGGGCGCAGCCGCCACTGGTGGTGAAGAAGACGCCGGTCCACAGCTTCTTGAACACGCCGTCGGGGAAGAGGGCGTCGGCGAGGTTCCAGTAGGTGAGGGCCGGGGCGATGGCGTCGATCCGGCGGTCGTGTCCGGCGGCGAGCAGGGAGATCGCGCCGCCGTAGGAGGCACCGGCCACGCCCACGCGCGGGTCGCCCGGCCGGTCGAGCCGGACCTGGGGGCGCTTCGCCAGCCAGTCGACGAGCCGGGAGACGTCGGCGACCTCGTGCCGCGGGTCGTTCAGGCCGATCTCGCCGGTCGAGTGGCCGAAGCCGCGCGCCGACCAGGTCAGGACCGCGTACCCGTCCCGGGCCAGGTCCTCGGCCTGCTGCCGTACGTCGTCCTTGCTGCCGCCGAAGCCGTGCGCCAGCAGGACGGCGGGGCGGCGGCCTGCGGGACCGGCGGTGAAGTACGAGGTGTCCAGGCGGGTGCCGTCGGTCATGGTCATGACCCGGTCGGCCCGGTGCACCGCGGGGACGTCGGCGGAGGCGGTCGCCGCCGTCCAGGTGCCGGCGCCGGCGAGCACCACGACAGCGGCCGCGGCGGCCATGCTCCCCCAAGCTCTCAGCTTCGTTCGAGCAGGGGGGACCCCCATCGCGGCTCCCTTCAGCAGCCCTCGCAGCGCGGGCACTCGAAGATCCATGCGTCAACGGTACGGGCCGCCACCGACATCGGCTGCTGTCCGTGGGCTGAACCCGGGCCCCTCCTTGGGGAGTACGGGCCCGTCCCGGCGTACTTCGGACGCGGTACCGGAACCTCGCGCGACAGCCGTGTGGCCGCCGCGCGGGCCGCGTGTCAGACCTGCACGTCCTCGGGGACCGACACCAGCCAGCGGGTCTCGCGGCGCGGGCGGAGGTAGAGGGCCCAGTAGAGGGTGGCGGCCGCGGTGATGCCGCCGGTCCACAGCAGGTAGCTCGCCTCCTGCTGGGTGAGGATGTAGGCGAGGACGGCGATCAGCAGGACCGGCATGGCGGGCCACAGCGGCATCCGCCACGCGGGCGTGTCCCGGTGGGAGCCGCGGCGGGCGAGCAGGGCGGCGACCGCGACCAGCAGGTACATGGCGGTCACCGAGACGCCGGTGACGCCGTACAGGGTGTCGAGGTTGACGAAGCAGAGCAGCGCGCCGGGGACGCCGACGGCGAGCGTGGCGACCCAGGGGGAGCCGAAGCGGCCGAGCTTGGAGAAGACGTTGTTGACCGGCTCGGGCCAGGCCTTGTCGCGGGCGGAGGCGAACAGGACGCGGGAGTTCTGGATGACCATGACGATGCCGGCGTTGATGATCGCGAGGGCGACGCAGAGGCTCACGAAGGTGCCGACGGCGGAGTTCGACCAGGCGGTGACCATGGAGCTGATGTCGCCGCCGGTGAGTTCCTTCAGGTCGCCGGCGCCCATGGTGATCGCGGCGACCGGGACCAGGATGACCACGGTGGAGATCGCGAGGGTGGCCAGCACCGTGCGGGCGACGTTGCGGCGCGGGTTCTCCAGTTCCTCGGAGAGGTAGACGGCGGTCGAGAAGCCCTGGGTGACGAAGAGGGCGATGGCGAGTCCGGAGACGACCAGCATGGCGGTCACGGTGTCCGTGTGGCCGTGCGCGCCGGCCACCCGCATGGAGACCAGGCTGTCCACGCCGCGGTGGCTGTGGGTGAAGCCGAGCAGGGCGACGACTCCGGCGGCGACGACCTCCAGGACCAGGAAGATGCCGGTGATCCAGGCGTTGGCGCGCAGGTCGAGCAGGCCGGCGAGGGTGGCGAGCAGCATCACGCCGGCCCCGGTCATCGCGGGGTCGAGGTGGGCGATCGGGGCGAGGTAGTCGGCGGTGCCCATGGCGATGACGGGCGGCACGATCACGACGACGAGCAGGGACAGCACGAAGACCAGCCAGCCCGCGAGGCGTCCGGCCAGCGTGGAGACCATGGCGTACTCGCCGCCCGCGCTCGGGATGAGGGTGCCCAGCTCGGCGTAGCAGAAGGCCACCGCGATACAGAGCAGGGAGCCGATGGCGATGGTCAGGGCGGTGGCCGTGCCGAGGGTGCCGAACAGGTCGGGGACGACCACGAAGAGCGTGGAGGCGGGGGTCACGCAGGAGAGGGTGAGCAGGGTGCCGCCGACGACGCCGATGGAACGCTTGAGCTTCTGGGGACCGTCGGGGCTGTCAGAGGCCGCGGAGGCCTCGATGACTGCGGTCTCGACGGGGCGGAGCGTGTCGCTCATGCGGCGGTTCCGATCGACTGGTGCTCGAGTGTGGGATCGGGAGCGCTATCGCCTCCGGCGGATCGTCGTACGTCCTTCTCGCCCGCTCCCGGTGCCGCATAGAGAACCCCGACGAAAACCGTCCCGTCAATGGCCGTTCACCTTCGGAATCCGCACGTGGCGACTGCCTTACGCGGCATCACTTTCCCAGGCCATGAAGCCTTGTAGGTGCATCCATCAAGCCACGCCGGACCGTGACCTTGTTTTCAAAGGTCAATTCGGCTCAGCCCTTTCGACACCCGTTTCATCCCACCTGAACGGGAATCGCAGCCGACGTTTCAAAAAAATGTCAGCACGTCCGGAATCCGGACGTGCCGGAACACGCACCGGCGCCCCGGTCCCTCCCCCGGGAAGGGAGACCGGGGCGCCGTGCCGTACCGGGTCAGTGATTGCGCGGGAACCCCAGGTCCACGCCCGTCGGGGCCTCGGACGGGTCGGGCCAGCGGGTGGTGACGACCTTGCCGCGGGTGTAGAAGTGCGTGCCGTCGTTGCCGTAGATGTGGTGGTCGCCGAAGAGGGAGTCCTTCCAGCCGCCGAAGGAGTGGTAGCCGACGGGGACCGGGATGGGCACGTTGACGCCGACCATGCCGGCCTCGATCTCCAACTGGAAGCGGCGGGCCGCGCCGCCGTCCCGGGTGAAGATCGCGGTGCCGTTGCCGAAGGGCGAGGCGTTGATGAGCGCGACACCCTCCTCGTAGGTGTCCACGCGCAGCACGCACAGCACCGGGCCGAAGATCTCCTCCTGGTACGCCTTCGCGGTCACCGGCACCCTGTCGAGCAGCGAGATGCCGATCCAGTGACCGTCCTCGTAGCCCTCGACGGTGTAACCGGTGCCGTCGAGCACGACCTCGGCACCCTCGTCGGCCGCGCCCGCCACGTACGACGCCACCTTGTCGCGGTGCGCCGCCGTGATCAGCGGGCCCATCTCGGAGGCGGGGTCGTCGCCGGGGCCGATCTTGATCTTCTCGGCGCGCTCGCGGATCTTCTCCACGAGGGCGTCGCCGATGGCGCCGACCGCGACGACCGCGGAGATGGCCATGCAGCGCTCGCCCGCGGAGCCGTAGGCGGCGCTGACCGCCGCGTCGGCGGCCGCGTCGAGGTCGGCGTCGGGCAGGACCAGCATGTGGTTCTTGGCGCCGCCGAGGGCCTGGACGCGCTTGCCGTTCGCGGAGGCGGTGGTGTGGATGTAGCGGGCGATCGGGGTCGAGCCGACGAAGGAGACGGCACGCACGTCCGGGTGCTCCAGGAGGCGGTCTACGGCCACCTTGTCGCCGTGCACGACGTTGAAGACGCCGTCCGGCAGGCCGGCCTCGGCGAGCAGCTCGGCGATCCTGACGGACGCCGACGGGTCCTTCTCGGACGGCTTCAGCACGAAGGTGTTGCCGCACGCGATGGCGAGCGGGAACATCCACATCGGCACCATCGCCGGGAAGTTGAACGGCGTGATGCCCGCGACGACGCCGAGCGGCTGGCGGATCGAGGACACGTCGACGTTGGTGGCGACCTGTGTCGACAGCTCGCCCTTCAGCTGCACGGTGATGCCGCACGCGAGGTCGATGATCTCCAGACCGCGTGCCACCTCGCCGAGGGCGTCGGAGTGCACCTTGCCGTGCTCGGCGGTGAGCAGCCCGGCGATCTCGTCCCGATGGGCGTCGACCAGCGCGCGGAACTTGAACAGGATCGTGGTGCGCTGGGCCAGCGAGGAGTGGCGCCAGGTCGCGAAGGCGTCCTTCGCGGCCGCGACCGCCGCGTCGACCTCCTCGACGGAGGCGAAGGCGACCTTCGTGGTGACCGCGCCGGTCGCCGGGTCGGTGACCGGCCCGTACGTGCCCGACGCGCCTTCGGCGGTCTTGCCGCCGATCCAGTGGTTGACGATCTTCGTCATGCCCAGATGCTCCTTTTACAGATGGCGTCGTCGGGTCGAGACGTGCCGTTCGTACAGCTCACGCGCCTTGACCGCGGACGCTCGGGTCGCGGTCTCGGCCACAGGAACATCCCACCAGGCCTGGGCCCCGGGCGCGCCCGACACAGTGTCGGCCGTTTCGGTCTCGACGTAGACACATGTGGGAGTGTCGGCGGCCCGTGCCTCGGCGAGTGCCGCGCGCAGCTCGGCGACGGTCCTCGCGCGCAGCACGCGCATGCCGAGGCTGGCGGCGTTGGCGGCGAGGTCGACGGGGAGCGGGGGGCCGGTGAGGGTGCCGTCGTCCGCCGGGCGGCGGTAGGCGGTGCCGAACCGCTCGCCGCCCACGGCCTCCGACAGGCCGCCGATCGAGGCGTATCCGTGGTTCTGCACCAGCAGCACCTTGATCGCGACGCCCTCCTGCACGGCGGTCACGATCTCGGTCGGCATCATCAGGTACGTGCCGTCGCCGACCAGCGCCCACACGTTCCGTTCCGGCGCGGCGAGCTTCACTCCGATGGCGGCGGGGATCTCGTAGCCCATGCAGGAGTAGCCGTACTCCAGGTGGTACTGGTCGCGGGAGCGGGTCCGCCACAGCTTGTGCAGGTCGCCGGGGAGCGAGCCGGCCGCGTTGACGATGATGTCGGACTCGTCCACGACGGCGTCGAGGGCGCCGACGACCTGTGGCTGGGTCGGCCGTGCGGCCGGGTCGGGCGCCGCGAGGCAGGCGTCGACCTGCCGCTCCCAGCGCTCCTTGCCCTCGGTGTACTCGGCGGCGTAGGCGTCGGCGACGCGGTGCTCGTGCATCCCCAGCGCCTCGGTCAGCTCGCCCAGGCCGCTGCGGGCGTCGGCGACCAGGGGCTGCCCGGCCAGCTTGTGGCCGTCGTAGGGCGCGATGTTGAGGTTGAGGAAACGGACGCCCGGGCGCTCGAAGAGCGTGCCGGAGGCGGTGGTGAAGTCGGTGTAGCGGGTGCCGATGCCGATCACCAGGTCGGCGGTGCGGGCCAGGTCGTCGGCGGTCGCGGTGCCGGTGTGGCCGATGCCGCCGACGTCCTGCGGGTGGTCGTGGCGCAGGGAGCCCTTGCCGGCCTGGGTGGAGGCGACCGGGATGCCGGTGGCCCCGGCGAACTCGGCGAGGGCCTCCTCGGCGCGGCTGTGGTGGACTCCGCCGCCCGCGACGACGAGGGGCCTGCGGGCGGCCAGGACCGCCTGGACGGCCTCGGTGAGTTCGGTGGGGTCCGCGCCCGGGCGTCGTACGGTCCACACGCGTGTCGTGAAGAACTCCTCGGGCCAGTCGTACGCCTCGGCCTGCACGTCCTGGGGCAGGGCGAGGGTGACCGCCCCGGTCTCCACCGGGTCGGTGAGCACCCGCATGGCCTGCAGGGCGCTGGGGATCAGGGCCTCGGGCCGGGTGACGCGGTCGAAGTACCTCGACACCGGGCGCAGGGTGTCGTTGACCGACACGTCGCCGGCGTAGGGGACTTCGAGCTGCTGGAGGACCGGGTCGGCGGGGCGGGCGGCGAAGACGTCGCCGGGCAGGAGGAGGACCGGGAGGTGGTTGACGGTGGCGAGGGCCGCGCCGGTGACCAGGTTGGTGGCGCCGGGGCCGATGGAGGTCGTGACCGCGTGCGTGGACAGCCGGTTCGACTGGCGGGCGTAACCGACCGCCGCGTGCACCATGGCCTGCTCGTTGCGGCCCTGGTGGTACGGCATCGCGTCGGCGTACTCGACCAGCGCCTGGCCGATCCCGGCGACGTTGCCGTGGCCGAAGATGCCCCAGGTGGCGCCGATCAGCCGCCGTCGTACGCCGTCGCGTTCGGTGTACTGGGCGGCGAGGAAGCGCACCAGTGCCTGCGCGACCGTGAGCCGGGTGGTGGCCGTCATCGGTATCCCCCCGCGCTCTCCACGTGGTCCGGGTGGAAGCGGATCCGCCACTCCCGCGTCGCGCCGGGGCCGGCCATGACGTTCAGGTAGTACATGGGGTGGCCGGGCTGGGCGATCGACGGGCCGTGCCAGCCGTCGGGGACGAGGACGGCGTCGCCGGAGCGGACCTCGGCGAGGACGTCACTGCCGCCCTCGCGCGAGGGGAACACCCGCTGGTAGCCGAGGCCTTCGGGGCCGTCGATCTCGAAGTAGTAGATCTCCTCCAGCTCGGACTCCTCGCCGGGCCGGTGCTCGTCGTGCTTGTGCGGCGGGTACGACGACCAGTTGCCGCCGGGGGTGATCACCTCGACGGCGATCAGCCGGTCACAGTCGAAGCCCTGACCGTCGGCGCCTTGGGCGGCGGCGAAGTTGCGCACCTGGCGGGCGCAGGTGCCGCTGCCGCGCTGCTCGACGGGAACCTCCGGCGCGGGGCCGTAGCGGGCGGGGAGTCGTCGCTCGCACTTCGCTCCTGCCAGGGCGAAGCGGCCTCCCGCGCCGGAGGCGATCTGGACCCGGGTGTCCCGGGGGGCGTACACGAAGTCGGAAACGTCCGCGAACACGCTTTCCCGGCCCAGGAGTTGAAACTTACTGTCTTCGATTTGCACGGTACATCCGCCTTGTAGCGGAAGCACGATCCATTCGCTGTCCCCCGTGGTGAACGTATGCGTACCGTCCGGTGCCAACTCCACGACGCGCAGGCTGCTGTAGGTCCAGCCGGCCCGGTCGGGGTCGATGTCGAGGGCGTACCGGGCGTTCGCGGTGGCGCCCTTGGGCAGGTGCAGGTCGGTGCTGGTCATGCGGCCCTCACAGCAGTCCTACGGCGGTGTCCACGGCGGCGGCCACGTCGCCGTCCGCCGGGTACAGCAGGGAGCGTCCGGCCACCAGGCCTCGCACGGTGGGGAGTCGGAGCGCGCCGCGCCACTTCTCGTAGACGGCGGCCTGGTCGTCGGGGTCGTCCCCTATGTCACCGCCGAGCAGCACGGCCGGCAGGGTGGAGGTCTCCATGACCTGGGCCATGTCGTCGGGGTGCTCGGTGACCGGCACCTTCAGCCAGGTGTAGGCCGAGGTGCCGCCGAGGCCGGAGGCGATGGCGAGGGACTTGGCGACCGCCTCGGCGGACAGGTCGTTGCGCAGCCGCCCGTCCGGGCCGCGCCGGCTGAGGAACGGCTCGACGAAGACGGGCAGCCGGCGCGCGGCCATGGCGTCGACGGCGCGGGCGGCGGACTCCAGGGTGGTCAGGGAGCCGGGGTCGTCGTAGTCGATGCGCAGCAGCAGCTTGCCGGCGTCGAAGCCGAGGCGCTGGAGGTCCTCCGGTCGGTGGCCGGTGAAGCGGTCGTCCAGTTCGAAGCGCGCGCCCTGGAGGCCGCCGCGGTTCATGGAGCCGATGACCACCTTGTGCTCAAGGGCGCCGAGCAGCAGCAGGTCGTCCAGGATGTCGGCGGTGGCGAGCACGCCGTCGACGCCGGGCCGGGACAGCGCAAGGCACAGGCGCTCCAGCAGGTCCGCGCGGTTGGCCATGGCGAGGCCCCGGTCGCCGACGCCGAGCGCGCCGCGGGCGGGGTGGTCGGCGGCGACGATCATCAGCCGCCCGCTGTCGCCCAGCAGCGGGCGCCGGGCCCGGTGGGCGGCGGCCTCGGCTATGGCCTCGGGGTGGTGGGCGCGGGTGTGGACGAGGGCGGAGACGTCCACGCGGGGGCGGGTTCCCGCCGGGCCGGGCGCGCTCATCGCACCGCTCCGGCGTCGAGCGCGGCCGTGATCTCGGCGGGGGTGGGCATGGCGGAGGAGCATTCCAGGCGGGAGGCGACGATGGCGCCGGCCGCGTTGGCGTGGCGCATGACCGTCTCCAGGTCCCGGCCGGCCAGCAGTCCGTGGCAGAGGGAGCCGCCGAAGGCGTCTCCGGCGCCGAGGCCGTTGAGGACGGTGACGGGCAGGGGCGGCACCTCGGCGGTGTCACCGTCGCGGGTGACGGCCAGGACGCCCTTGGGGCCCAGTTTGACGACGGCGGTCTCGGCTCCGGCGGCCAGCAGTGCGCGGGCGGCCGCGTGCGGTTCGCGCAGGCCGGTGGCGACCTCCACCTCGTCCAGGTTGCCGACGGCCACCGTGGTGTGGCGCAGGGCCTCGGCGTAGAACGGGCGGGCGGCGTCGGGGTCCGTCCAGAACATGGGGCGCCAGTCGAGGTCGAAGACCGTCGTACCGGACCTGGCGCGGTGGGCGAGGGCGGCGAGGGTCGCGGTGCGGCTGGGCTCCTCGCTCAGACCGGTGCCGGTCACCCAGAAGACGCGGGCGTCCCGGACGGCGTCGAGGTCCAGGTCGCGGGTCTCGATCTCCAGGTCGGGGGCCTTGGGCAGCCGGTAGAAGTAGAGCGGGAAGCGGTCCGGCGGGAAGACCTCGCAGAAGGTGACGGGGGTGGGCAGGCCGGGGACCGGGGTGACCCAGCGGTCGTCGACGCCGAAGCCGCGCAGGGCTTCGTGGAGATAGGCGCCGAACGCGTCGTCACCGGTACGGGTGATGACGGCGGTGCGCAGGCCGAGCCGGGCCGCGGCGACGGCGACGTTGGCCGCCGAGCCGCCGAGGAACTTGCCGAAGGACGACACCTGGGCGAGCGGGACGCCGGTCTGGAGCGGGTAGAGGTCAACCCCGATGCGCCCCATGGTGATCAGGTCGTACGCCATCGGCTTCCCTTCGCCATGCCGTGATGCCTCTTCCCGGCTTTCTAGTCCTGCCCCGGGAGCCCTGTCAATGTTTTGTCCGGACATTCGGACGAGGCCTTGACACCCTTTCCGGTGCCCCGCACCCTGGCGGCCATGACGTCGTTGTCACCCCCCTCACTCTCCCGGATCCGGATCGGATCGGCGCCCGACTCGTGGGGCGTGTGGTTCCCGGACGACCCGCGGCAGGTCCCCTGGCGGCGCTTCCTCGACGAGGTCGCCGGCTCCGGCTACGAGTGGATCGAGCTGGGCCCCTACGGCTACCTCCCGACCGACCCCGCGGTGCTCACCGAGGAGACCGCCCGACGCGGCCTGAAGGTGTCGGCCGGCACGGTCTTCACCGGCCTGCACCGCGGCCCGGCCGTGTGGGACGAGACCTGGGCGCACGTCAGCGACATCGCCGCCCTGACCCGGGCCATGGGCGCCCGCCATCTGGTCGTCATCCCCTCCTTCTGGCGCGACGACAAGACCGGGCAGGTGCTGGAGCCGTCCGAACTGACCCCCGAGCAGTGGCGGAACCTCACCTCGCTGACCGAGCGCCTGGGCCGTCAGGTGCGCGAGCGCTACGGCCTGACGATCGTCGTCCACCCGCACGCCGACACCCACATCGACAGCGAGGAGAACGTCACCCGGTTCCTCGACGGCACCGACGCGGACCTGGTGTCGCTGTGCCTGGACACCGGGCACTACGCCTACTGCGGCGGGGACAGCGTGAAGCTGATCGAGACCTACGGCGAGCGGATCGGCTATCTGCACCTCAAGCAGGTGGACCCGGAGGTCCTGGCCGAAGTCCGCGCCGACGGCACCCCGTTCGGCCCGGCGGTCGCGCGGGGCGTGATGTGCGAACCGCCCTCCGGGGTGCCGGCGCTGGGGCCGGTGCTGGCGGCGGCGGGGAGGCTGGACACCGACCTGTTCGCGATCGTCGAGCAGGACATGTACCCGTGCGCCCCGGACAGGCCGCTGCCGATCGCCCGCCGCACCCGGGCGTTCCTGAGGTCCTGCGGGGTGTGACCCGCAACGGCCCGGGCGGTGCCGGTGACGCCCGGACGGCGACCGGGGCCCGGCCGGAACCGGCGGCGGGGCGACCGGAGTCCGCCGGGCCGGCGCGTCAACTCGCCCCGCCCACAGGCCGGCGAGCACCTTCGCTGCGGTTCTGTCACAAACACCCCCTTCCTGTCACACATGTCGCGTCTACGCGGGCTCCGCGTCACACCCGGTCGACAGCCGCTGTCCCGCGGTCACTCTGTGTCGTTCACCGGGCACAGGCATGGTGATCGCCAGCGCAGCGCCCGGCCCCCCGACGGCCGCATCCGGCCGCCCCCGCGGCGCGCGCAGGGAGGTGCAGCGCATGACCGACCGAAGGCTCTGGTCCTACAAGGAGATCGCGGCGCACATCCGGGTACAGCCCGACACCGTACGTTCCTACCGCAAGCACGGGCTGCTGCCCCCACCCGACCACGTGGAGGGCGGCAAGCCGTACTGGTACGCCGACACCGTCCGCGCCTGGGTCGCCTCCCGCCCGGGCAATCGGGGCCGCAGAGACGACTGACCGCGGCGGGCCGCCGCCTTCGGGACACGGCGGCCGTGAGGGGCGGTGGTGCCACGTGGATCGTGACGGGCGGTCGTGACGCGAAGGCCGCGACAGGCAGTCGCGACACGGCACGTGACGGGCGCGGTCGTGACACGGCAGCCGTGACGGGCGGCCGTGACGGGCGGTCGCCGGGCCACCCCTCGCGGCCCGCCCCCGCGGTCAGCTCCAGGGCTCGACGACCGTCACGCCCGCCCCTGGTGCCGCGTCCATCGACGCCAGGGCCTGCGGGGCCGCGTCGAGCGGGATCGTCCGCGTCACCAGCAGGTCCGGGCGCAGCACTCCGGACCCGACCAGCTCCAGCATGCCCGGGTAGGCGTGCGCGGCCATGCCGTGGCTGCCGAGGAGTTCGAGCTCCAGGGATATGACCCGGGCCATGGGGACGGGGGTGGTGCCGTCGGCCGACGGCAGGAGGCCCACCTGGACGTGGCGGCCCCGGCGGCGCAGGGAGGCGAGGGAGGCCGCGCAGGTGACGGGAGAGCCGAGGGCGTCGAGAGAGAGGTGAGCGCCCCCGCCGGTCAGCTCGCGGACTGCGGCGGCGGTGTCGGGTACGGCCGTCGCGTCCACGCACCACGCCGCGCCGAACCTCTCCGCCAGTTCCAGGGCCCGGGGGGACACGTCCACCGCGACCACCCGGGCCCCCGACGCCGCCGCGATCATGACGGCCGACAGGCCGACTCCGCCGCAGCCGTGCACCGCGACCCACTCCCCCGCCGCCACCCGGCCCTGGCCCACGACCGCGCGGAAGGCGGTGGCGAAGCGGCAGCCGAGGGCCGCGGCGGTGGCGTACGCCATGCCGTCGGGGATCGCCACCAGATTGACGTCGGCGTGGTCCAGGGCCACGAACTGGGCGAACGAGCCCCAGTGGTGGAAGCCGGGCTGGGTCTGCCGCTCGCACACCTGCTGGTCGCCGACCGCGCAGGACGGGCAGGTGCCGCAGGCGCAGACGAAGGGCACGGTGACCCGGTCGCCCGGACGCCATCCCGTCACCCGGTCGCCCACCGCCTCGACGACTCCGGCGAGTTCGTGCCCGGGCACGTGCGGCAGCGTGATGTCCGGGTCGTGGCCCATCCAGCCGTGCCAGTCGCTGCGGCACAGCCCGGTCGCCTCGACCCGCACCACCACCCCGTGCGCGGCGGGCACCGGGTCCGGCACCTCACGCACCTCCGCGGGCTTCCCGTACTCCTCGAACACCACGGCTCTCATGCCCCCACCCTGCCCAGCGGGGCGCCCGTACACGCCGGTTCGCCGCCGCGCGGGTACGGCCGCCCGGCCGGGCCGCACCTGATCCGGCAGGGGCTGTCCGCCGGGCCTGTCCGAACTGCACCAAAGGGCGCGTCTGCATAAGGTGCGGGATAAATCGCCCAGCAGGAGCCCGAGGAAGCCCGAAGGGGACCCGACGTGAGCCACTCTCCGCCGCCCGGCCGGCCCAAGGCCCGCATTCCCGGTCCGCAGCAGCCCCCGCCGCCCTACCCCCGCATCGGCGCCGGCCTGTGGAAGCGCTGCCTGGGCGGCGGTCTCGCGCTGTGGGCGCTGACCGCGGTGCTGACGTACGTGACGCGGAACGCCGCCCTGCTGCCGACCCTGATCCTGCTGGGCGGCTTCCTGGTCCCCGTCGTGTTCGTGCTGTGGGCGTACGAGCGGCACGGCCGCGACCTGGGGGTCAGCGCGGTCCTCGGCTGCTTCCTGGCCGGCGGCGTGCTCGGCGTGCCGGGCGCCGCGCTGATGGAGCCGTATCTGCTGCACCCCTCCCCGGAGCTGTTCCTCGGCATCGGACTGGTCGAGGAGGCGGCCAAGCTCGGCGCGCTGGTGTTCGCGCTGCGCCGGCTCCCGGGCATCCGCGGGACGCGGGCCGGGCTGGTGCTGGGCGCGGCGGTCGGCTTCGGTTTCGCGGTGCCGGAGAGCTGCGGGTACGCCTTCGAGGCGGCCTTCTCCACCGGCGTCTTCGACCTCAGGACGCTGCTGGAGACGGAGATCCTGCGCGGGCTGCTCGCGCCGTTCGGGCAGGGCCTGTGGACGGCGATCGCGGGCGGCGTCCTGCTCTCCTGCCGGCGCCCGGCCGGGCGTTTCCGCCTCCCCCCGCCGGTGCTCGCCGCCTGGTTCGGTGTCGCCCTGCTGCACACCCTGTGGGACTCCACGCACGGGATCGCGCTGTGGCTGGTGGCCCGGCTCGCCGGAGCCGGGGTCCAGCGGGAGCTGTTCGCGCAGGGGTACCTCGTGCGGCCCAGCGCCGCGCAGGAGCACCTGTTCACCCTGTTCTCCCTGGCCGGCCTGGCACTGGTCGCGCTGCTCGGCGTCGTCTGGGCGCGGTCGCTGGCCTACCGGGCAAGACCTTGGAGAAATACCCCCTAGGGGTATAGTCTCAGGAAAGTGGGGCCCACCGTGGACCCCGCGAGACCCCGACAGCCCCACACGCCTCGACGAGGAGAACGACATGAGCGCCCAGACCGAAACCCCGGGCTCCGTCACCACCGTCTACAAGGTGAGTGGCATGAGCTGCGGCCACTGCGAGGGCTCCGTCTCCGGCGAGCTCACCCAGCTCCCCGGCGTCAGCTCCGTGAAGGCCGTCGCCTCGACGGGCGAGGTGACCGTCGTCTCCGCGGCTCCGCTCGACGCCGAGGCCGTGCGCGCCGCCGTCGACGAGGCGGGCTTCGAGCTGACCGGCACGGTCTGAGGGCACCCGCCCGGGGGCCCCGCAACCTTTTCCCGACCGGACTGCGCCGACCAGCTCATACTGGCTCCGTACGGTCCGGTCCGATGTCTGGAGTCCGGACATGACCAGCACCACAGGCACAGGCACAGGCGCAGAGACAGCCGCGGATCCGGCGACGGAGCCGACGGCGCGGACAAGGACGGAACGGGCGGCGACGGCGACGGCTCCCGGCGCGGTGAACGCGGCGGGCGGAACGTCCGAGGTCGAGCTGCTCATCGGCGGCATGACCTGCGCCTCCTGCGCCGCCCGGGTGGAGAAGAAGCTCAACCGGATGGACGGTGTGAGCGCCACGGTGAACTACGCCACCGAGAAGGCGAAGGTCAGCTACGGCGCGGACGTCCAGGTCGCCGACCTGATCGCCACCGTGGTCAGAACCGGCTACACCGCCGAGGAGCCCCCGCCGCCGGAGCCCGCCCCGGACGCGTCCGAGGGCCCGGAGGGCGCCGCGCCGGCCGCGGAACCGGACGCCCTGCGCCACCGTCTGCTCGTCTCCGCCGCGCTCGCCGCCCCCGTCGTGCTGCTCTCCATGGTCCCGGCGCTCCAGTTCGACAACTGGCAGTGGCTGGCGCTCACCCTCGCCGCGCCCGTCGTCGTCTGGGGCGGATGGCCCTTCCACCGGGCCGCGTGGACGAACGCCCGGCACCGCGCCGCCACCATGGACACGCTCGTGTCGGTCGGCACGCTGGCCGCGTTCGGCTGGTCGCTGTGGGCGCTGTTCTTCGGTCACGCGGGCATGACCGGCATGCACGAGGAGTTCCGCTTCCCCGTCGACCGCATGGACGGCGCCTCCACGATCTACCTGGAGGTCGCCGCCGGGGTCGTCGCGCTGATCCTGCTGGGCCGCTATCTGGAGGCCCGCTCCAAGCGGCGCGCGGGCGCGGCCCTCAGGGCGCTGATGGAGCTGGGCGCCAAGGACGTGGCCGTGCTGCGGGACGGGCGCGAGGTACGGCTGCCGGTGGCCTCGCTGGCGGTCGGCGACCGGTTCGTCGTACGGCCCGGGGAGAAGATCGCCACCGACGGTACGGTCGTCGAGGGCGTCTCCGCGGTGGACGCGTCCATGCTGACGGGCGAGTCGGTGCCGGTGGACGTCGGCCCCGGCGACCAGGTCGCCGGCGCCACGGTCAACGCGGGCGGCCTGCTGGTCGTGGAGGCCGCCCGGGTCGGCGCGGACACCCAGCTCGCCCGGATGGCGAGGCTGGTGGAGGACGCGCAGAACGGCAAGGCCGCGGTGCAGCGGCTCGCGGACCGGATCTCCGCCGTCTTCGTCCCCGTGGTCATCCTGATCGCGCTCGGCACCTTCGGCGTCTGGCTGGGCGTCACCGGCGACACCGCCGCCGCGTTCACGGCCGCCGTCGCCGTCCTGATCATCGCCTGCCCCTGCGCGCTGGGCCTCGCCACGCCGACCGCGCTGATGGTCGGCACCGGCCGGGGCGCCCAGCTCGGCATCCTCATCAAGGGCCCCGAGGTGCTGGAGTCCACCCGCCGTGTCGACACGGTCGTCCTGGACAAGACCGGCACCGTCACCACCGGCCGGATGACCCTCCAGGAGGTCCACGTCGCCGACGGCGAGGACGAGAGCGAGGTGCTGCGCCTCGCCGGCGCCCTGGAGCACGCCTCCGAGCACCCCGTCGCCCGGGCGATCGCCGCGGGCGCCGAGGAGCGCGTCGGGGCGCTGCCGCCGGCCGAGCGGTTCGAGAACGTCCCCGGACGGGGCGTACGCGGCCGCGTGGAGGGCCGCGAGGTGGCCGCCGGGCGCCTCTACGACACCCTGCCCGGGGAACTGGCCGAGGCCCGCTCCCGGGCCGAGCGGGAGGGCCGTACGGCCGTCGTGGTCGGCTGGGACGGCCGGGCGCGCGGCGTCCTCGCGGTCGCCGACACGATCCGGGAGACCAGCGCCGAGGCCGTGCGCGAGCTGCGCGCGCTGGGACTCACCCCGGTACTGCTGACCGGCGACAACCGGACGGTCGCCGAGGCGGTCGCGCGGGCGGTCGGCATCGACGAGGTGATCGCCGAGGTGCTGCCCGAGGACAAGGTGGACGTCGTACGACGGCTGCGGCGCGAGGGACGGACCGTGGCCATGGTCGGCGACGGCGTCAACGACGCGGCCGCGCTGGCCACCGCGGACCTGGGCCTGGCCATGGGGACCGGTACCGACGCGGCGATCGAGGCGGGCGATCTGACGCTGGTGCGCGGGGACCTGAGGGTGGCCGCGGACGCCATCCGGCTCTCCCGGCGCACCCTCGCCACCATCAAGGGCAACCTGGTGTGGGCCTTCGGCTACAACGTGGCCGCGCTGCCGCTGGCCGCGGCCGGTCTGCTGAACCCGATGATCGCGGGGGCGGCGATGGCCTTCTCCTCGGTGTTCGTGGTGACCAACAGCCTCCGGCTGCGGCGCTTCCGCTGAAATCGCGGGAACCTGCGGGAACCTGCGGGAAACCGCAGCCGAAGTAGGACTCCCCCTGGAGTCGGGCGCGCACCTCACATAAGCTCTTCACAAGCCTCGCGCATCTTCCTTACGCTTGGGCCCCGATCCCCGTATCGGGGCTCTTGCGCACCTAAGGGACATATGCAAGAGACGCAGATCACAGTGATGCGAACGTAACCATCGAAGGGGTTCGAAGGTCTAAGTTGGCGATGTCAGCACAGCGTCTTGGGGGGCGCCGGCTGGCATCTGGGGATGTCTTGGGGGACTTCCTCAGATGGAGGTACCTCCCGGCTCCGCTCCGACGGAGTTGAGAGCCTGGGGGAGCGTGGCCGGGGCACGTACACCGGGGAGCTTTGAGCGGCCCTCCCAGCGTGCGTTGTCCCGGCAGATCGCACCGCATCACTGAAGTACGGCGGGTCACTCCCGTCGTGCTCGGACAGCGAATTCAGGCGCTGTCTTCTCCGAGCGCCCGGCCGGATCCCGTGGGGGGAATCCGCACCGGGACATGGGAAGGCGCCCTGGTCGTCAGCCCGTGGGGGGACTGACGCACCAGGGCGCCTTCTGCTTTCCCGCGCGCGGTTCTCGCGCGTGCCCGCACGGTTCTCGCGCGTGCCCGGGTACGGCTCAGGGCCTGTCCGTGCGGACAGGCCCTGGCGGTCAGCTCGTTCGGCGCCTGGTCGGCGCCTGGCTCAGCGCTCCTCGACCGGCACGAAGTCGCGCTCGACGACACCCGTGTAGATCTGGCGCGGGCGGCCGATGCGGGATCCCGGCTCCTTGATCATCTCGGTCCACTGGGCGATCCAGCCCGGCAGGCGGCCGAGGGCGAACAGGACCGTGAACATCTCGGTCGGGAAGCCCATGGCCCGGTAGATCAGGCCGGTGTAGAAGTCGACGTTCGGGTAGAGGTTGCGCGAGACGAAGTAGTCGTCGGAGAGCGCGTGCTCCTCCAGCTTCAGCGCGATGTCCAGCAGCTCGTCGGACTTGCCGAGCGCGGAGAGGACGTCGTGCGCGGCAGCCTTGATGATCTTGGCGCGCGGGTCGAAGGACTTGTACACCCGGTGGCCGAAGCCCATCAGGCGGACGCCGTCCTCCTTGTTCTTCACCTTGCGGATGAAGGAGTCGACGTCGCCGCCGTTGGCCTGGATGCCTTCCAGCATCTCCAGCACCGACTGGTTGGCGCCGCCGTGCAGCGGGCCCCACAGGGCGCTGATGCCCGCCGAGATGGAGGCGAACATGTTGGCCTGCGAGGAACCGACCAGGCGGACCGTGGAGGTCGAGCAGTTCTGCTCGTGGTCGGCGTGCAGGATCAGCAGCTTGTCGAGCGCGGAGACGACGACCGGGTCGAGCTCGTACTCCTGCGCCGGGACCGAGAACGTCATGCGCAGGAAGTTCTCGACGTAGCCGAGGTCGTTGCGCGGGTAGACGAACGGGTGACCGATCGACTTCTTGTACGCGTACGCCGCGATCGTCGGGAGCTTGGCGAGCAGACGGATGGTGGAGAGGTTGCGCTGCTGCTCGTCGAACGGGTTGTGGCTGTCCTGGTAGAAGGTGGACAGCGCCGAGACGACCGAGGACAGCATGGCCATCGGGTGGGCGTCGCGCGGGAAACCCCGGTAGAAGTTCTTGACGTCCTCGTGCAGCAGCGTGTGCCGCGTGATGTCGCCCTTGAACGTGGTCAGCTCGTCGACGGTCGGCAGCTCACCGTTGATCAGCAGGTAGGCCACCTCCAGGAAGGTGGAGCGCTCGGCCAGCTGCTCGATCGGGTAACCGCGGTAGCGGAGGATGCCCGCCTCGCCGTCGAGGTAGGTGACGGCCGACTTGTACGCGGCCGTGTTGCCGTACCCGCTGTCCAGCGTCACCAGACCGGTCTGGGCGCGGAGCTTCCCGATGTCGAAGCCCTTGTCGCCGACGGTGCTGTCGACCACCGGGTAGGTGTACTCGCCGTCGCCGTACCGCAGTACTACAGAGTTGTCGCTCACGTCATCCCTCACCGACGTTGTGCCTCTTCTTCGAGGTGCCCTGACTGTCTCTAGCCTCCCCCATTCGGCTCAGAAGAGTGCACTCGGGGTCGGCCAATGGGCCTATCGGCGGCACTCAGTGCCGTCAACCTGCTCATCCTGCCTCCTCGAAGAGGGATCCGGAAGTGCTCTGTGACCTTCATGACTCATTTGATCGATCATTTTTCGCGACGCCGCCGGTCAGCGGCCGGCGAGCCTGAAGTCGAGGGCCGTGCACCGCCGTCCGGCCGACACCGTGCGCACCGCCTGCCCGATCGCCTTGCGTGAACCGACGAGCACAACCAGCTTCCTGGCCCGGGTCACCGCCGTGTACAGCAGGTTCCGCTGGAGCATCATCCATGCTCCGGTGGTGACGGGGATCACCACGGCGGGATATTCACTCCCCTGCGAGCGGTGAATGGTCACCGCGTAGGCATGGGCCAGTTCGTCCAGTTCGTCGAACTCGTACGGAATCTCCTCGTCCTCGTCCGTCAGCACCGTCAGGCGCTGGTCGACCGGATCGAGCGACGTGACCACGCCCACGGTGCCGTTGAAGACTCCGTTCGCCCCTTTGTCGTAGTTGTTGCGAATCTGGGTGACCTTGTCCCCGACGCGGAAGACCCGGCCGCCGAACCGCTTCTCCGGCAGATCGGGCCGGCCGGGCGTGACGGCCTGCTGGAGCAGGCCGTTGAGGGCGCCGGCGCCGGCCGGTCCGCGGTGCATCGGGGCGAGCACCTGGACGTCCCGGCGCGGGTCGAGCCCGAACCGGGCCGGGATGCGCCGGGCGGCCACGTCCACGGTGAGCCGGCCGGCCGCCTCGGTGTCGTCCTCGACGAACAGGAAGAAGTCCTTCATGCCGTCCGTGAGCGGGTGCCGACCGGCGTTGATGCGGTGCGCGTTGGTCACCACCCCGGACTGCTGGGCCTGCCGGAAGACCTGGGTGAGGCGGACGGCCGGGATCGGGCTCCCGTCGGCGAGCAGATCCCGCAGGACCTCGCCGGCGCCGACGCTGGGGAGCTGGTCCACATCCCCGACGAAGAGGAGGTGCGCCCCCGGCGGTACGGCCTTCACCAGCTTGTTGGCGAGCAGCAGGTCCAGCATCGACGCCTCGTCGACGACCACCAGGTCGGCGTCCAGCGGGCGTTCGCGGTCGTAGGCGGCGTCGCCGCCGGGCTTCAGCTCCAGCAGCCGGTGCACGGTGGAGGCCTCGGCGCCGGTCAGCTCGGCCAGCCGCTTGGCGGCCCGGCCGGTGGGGGCGGCGAGCAGCACCTTGGCCTGCTTGGCGCGGGCCAGTTCGACGATCGAGCGGACCGTGAAGGACTTGCCGCAGCCCGGCCCTCCGGTGAGCACGGCGACCTTCTCGGTCAGCGCGAGCCGTACGGCGGCCTCCTGCTCGGCCGCGAGATCGGCGCCGGTACGGCCCTTCAGCCAGCCCAGCGCCTTGTCCCAGGCCACGTCCCGGAAGCCCGGCATCCGGTCCTCGCCGGTGCGCAGCAGACGCAGCAGCTGGGCGGAGAGGGAGAGTTCGGCGCGGTGGAAGGGGACGAGGTAGACGGCGGTGACGGGCTCGGCGCCGCCACCGTCCGGCCCCGGCACCTTCTCCCGTACGACGCCCGGCTCCTCCCCCTCCTCTCCCGGCTCGGCCAGTTCCGCCAGACACTCGATGACCAACCCGGTGTCGACCTGGAGGAGTTTGACCGCGTCGGCGATCAGCCGCTCCTCCGGCAGGAAGCAGTGGCCCTGGTCGGCGGACTGGGACAGCGCGTACTGCAGGCCCGCCTTCACGCGCTCGGGACTGTCGTGCGGAATGCCCACGGAGCGGGCGATCCTGTCGGCGGTGAGGAAGCCGATGCCCCAGACGTCGGTGGCGAGCCGGTAGGGGTGGTTCTTCACCACGGAGATGGACGCGTCGCCGTACTTCTTGTAGATCCGCACGGCGATGGACGTGGACACCTCGACGGTCTGGAGGAAGAGCATGACCTCCTTGATCGCCTTCTGCTCCTCCCAGGCGTCGGCGATCTTCTTCGTCCGCTTGGGGCCGAGCCCCGGCACCTCGACGAGCCGCTTCGGCTCCTCCTCGATGATCCTCAGGGTGTCCACGCCGAAGTGCTGGGTGATCCGGTCGGCGAAGACCGGCCCGATGCCCTTGACCAGTCCGGAGCCGAGGTAGCGGCGGATGCCCTGGACCGTGGCCGGCAGCACGGTGGTGTAGTTCTCCACGGTGAACTGCTTGCCGTACTGGGGGTGGGACCCCCACCGCCCCTCCATCCGGAGCGACTCCCCCACCTGCGCACCGAGCAGCGCGCCGACGACCGTGAGGAGGTCTCCGGCACCCCTGCCGGTGTCCACCCGGGCGACGGTGTAGCCGTTCTCCTCGTTGGCGTAAGTGATCCGCTCCAGGACACCTTCGAGCACGGCGAGCCGCCGCTCACCGCTGGAGTCCGCCGCCTGCTGTGCCATGCGTCGACGGTACCGGTGAGGTGTGACAGGACTACTTCTCCGGGCCCTTCAGGGCTTCGAGGAAGGTGGTGAAGACGGGGGCGGTGAAGGTAAGAATGGCTCGGGTGGGGGCCTTGGAGTCACGGACGGCGGTGTCGGTGGGGGTGGTGGCGATCTCCACGCAGGCATTGCCGTCGTCCGGGCCCGAATAGGACGACTTCCGCCAGTTGCCCATGGGGTTCCTCACAGCTCTTTCGCAAGCCGGTTGATGAAGTCACGCGTCCGCCCGGGGTCGAGTGACACGCCTTCCACCTTACGGAAGCGCGTTCGAAAGGCGCCGAGTTGGGCTTCGGAGTCGATGACGGCCGAGCCGTGCGGTACGTCACGCACCACCGTGAGCTGGCGGCGGCGTAGCGGGGGGCGACCGCGGAACCGCCGTTAAGCCCCTCTCAACCGCGCTCCGCATAGCGGTAGCCGTAGTACTCCTCGCCGGCCACCAGGACCGAGGTGACGTACCTCGGGAGGCCTTCGGCGTCCCTCTCGACCTCCTGTGAGGTCTGGCGGGTGAAGCCCAGTGACACCCCGGGGATCACCGGGTACTCGGGCTGCGACGTGTCGACCGTCCAGCCCCGCCCGGCCGCGCGCCGGAAGAGGTCCTCGGCGGGGGTCGTGAACACCTCGTCCCCGTCGAGCAGGACGCGCGTGCCGGACGTGCGGCCCTCGCCGGGCCACCACAGCTCGATCGCGGTGACCCGCGTTCCGTCCTCGGCCAGGGCCTGTACGCCGACGTGGTCGAGGGTCCAGGAAGCCTGCGCCGAGTTCCGGCCGGGGCGGCGCAGCACCCGGGGCTCGCCCCAGTCGGGCACCGCGGCGAGCGCCTCGTCCAGCGTCATGCCCAGCAGGACCGGCGCGACTCCGCGCGGCGGGTCGAGCACCAGATCCATGACCGTCCCCACTGCCACCTCGACTCTGCCGGCAGGTCATCGTCCCAGGACTTCGGCCGGCCCGGCCCAGGGGGTCCGTGCGCAGCCGCTCACGATCCCGGTCCGAGCCGCACGGACGTGTCCGGGAGGCCTTCCTGAGGTCCGGCTCCCGGTCCGTCGCCGGTGAGCCCGGTGAGCCTGTCGACCTCGCGGAGTTCGGCGGCGGCCTCGGCCTGGCGCGGGTTGTTCATCCGGCGAAGTGCGTCATGCGCGGCTGTCAGGGTTTCGCGGGCTTCGTGGTGGCGGGCGAGGTGGCGCAGGACGATTCCGAGGTCGAGCCGGGCCGGTTCGCCCCAGGTGGGCATGTGCGCCGCCTCGAAGTGGACCAAGGCGTAGCGCAGGGGGGCTTCGGCGTCGGCCCATCGCCGCAGGGCGGCCAGGTCGTTGCCGATGTGCCGGCGGGCCGAGGCGAGGTACAGGTCGATCAGATCGGGTTGCTGCCCGGGTACGCCGGCCTGGCAGATGGCTTCGCTGCGCCGGTGGATGAGCAGGGCTTCGTCGGCGTGGCCGCTCTCCCGCAGATGCCGGCCCAGGGTGTTGAGGGTGGAGAGTTCGGCGAGGCGGCTCTGCGGGGAGGTCTGGCCGCCGAGGAGGGCGGCCGCTGCGCGGAGCCAGGTGATGGACTCGTCGACCTGCCCGAGCCGGTGGAGTGCCGCGGCCCCGTAGCCCAGTGCCCAGACGACCTGGAGCTGGTCCCCGGCCTCGTGTGCCGCCTCCCGGGCGGCCTGTGCGGTGGCCAGTGCGGCAGGGTGGTCGTAGACGCACGTGGTGTAGGCCCAGGCGAGGTAGTTCAGGTGGACGGCTTCGTCGCGTCTGCTGCGCAGGGCGCGGGCGGAGTCGGCGGCCCGCCGGAACACCTCCACCCACAGCTCCCAGTGCTGGTTGCGGTCGGAGAACCAGTGCATGGCCTCGGCGGCGTCGATGACCCGCTGGTTGTGTCCGGCTGCCTGGGCCCGGCCGAGGGCCGCCAGCCACTGGGTGCGCTCGGCTTCCAGCCAGGCCTGAGCCTGCTCCCGGTCGGCGGGCGCGGTGGCCAGGTCCGGGTCACCGTCGGCCGAGTTCGGGTGGTGCTCGGCGTCGAAGCGCAGCGCGGCGGCGGTGGCCCGGCGCAGCACCCATCGGTCGGCCCGGTCCTGGGCGGCGGAGACGTGCGTGCGCTCGTCGTCCTCGGCCAGCTGTTCGGTGGCGAAGAGGCGGAGGAGGTCGTGGAAGCGGTAGCGGTCGGCGGTGGGATGGGGCTGGAGCAGTCCGGCGTCGACGAGGTGCTCCGCGCACCGGGCGGCCTGACGGATCGGCAGGTCCGCCAGGAGTGCGACGGTCTCGGGGCTGAAGTCGGGGCCTTCCGCGAGTGAGGCGCGGCGGAAGACGGTCCGGTCGGCCGGGCTCAGCCGCCGGTAGGACAGGGCGAAGGCGGCCCTCACCTGGAGGGAGCCGGCCTGCAGGGCGTCCAGACGGCTTTCCTGCTCGGCGAGTTGGGCGACGAGCTTGGCGATCCGTTCGCCGGGCCGGGAGGCGAGGCGTTGCGCGGCGATGCGGATGGCCAGGGGGAGGTGCCCGCACAGCTCCGCGAGGTCGCGGGCGGCCTGGCGCTCCCGCTCGACCCGCTCCGGTCCGATGATGCGGGTGAGGAGTTCGACCGCTTCCTCACGGCGCAGCAGCGCGAGTTCGGTGCGGTGTGCCGATTCGAGGCCGGCGAGGGTGTGCCGGCTGGTGACGACGGTGAGCGAGGCACCGGTGCCGGGGAGCAGAGGGCGGACCTGGCCCTCGTCCGCGGCGTTGTCCAGCAGGAGCAGTACGCGCCGGTCGTGGAGGAGGGAGCGCAGCAGGCCGGAGCGGTCCTCGGTGCCGGTGGGGACGGCGCTGTCGGCCACGCCGAGGGCGCGCAGCAGCCGGGCGAGCGCGTCGCGCGGCCGGGTGGGCCGCGGGTCCATGCCGCGCAGGTCGACGGCGAACTGTCCGTCCGGGAAGTGCGGCGTGAGGGCGTGGGCGGCGTGCACGGCGAAGGCGGTCTTGCCCAGGCCCGGTTGCCCGCAGATCACCGCGACCGGCGCGGCGGCCGGGCCGGGATGTTCCGCCAGGGCCAGCAGCCGGGTCAGGACAGGACCGCGGGCGGTGAAGTCGTGGAGGTCACGGGGCAGGGCGAGCGTGTGGTGCGCGGCCCGCCCCGTGGTGGGTCCCGCCTGCGGCCCGGCGTCCGGTCCGCCGGAGTTTCCGATGGCCGGGCGGGGGCGGCCCAGGCTCGCGGCGTGTTCCAGTTCCCGGGCACCGGCGGTGTCCAGGCGCAGGGCGGCGGCCAGGGCCTGCACGGTACGGCGCTGCGGTCCCCGGGACCGTCCGCGCTCCAGGTACGACAGTGCCCGCACGCTCACGCCCGCGGCCTGCGCCAGCTCCTCCTGGCTGAGCCCGGCCTCCGTCCGCAGAGCGCGCAGCCGCGTGCCGAAGTCGCCGGCGGCCGCTGGTGTACCGCTGCCCATGCTGGATGCGCCCCCCTGGTCGGCGAGGTCCCGCCGGGACATGGACCTCAACCCGCAAAAGTATGCAGGACTCTTACTTTTGCGGGTGGAAGTTCATGTTCCCCACGCGTTCCGTCGGATTGGCTGGGAGGCGAAGCGGATCCGGATCGATCCGGCCGCCGCGATCCGTCGCTCTCTCCGCGCCACGCCCGCGTGCGCCCGGCGGAGAGGCCGGCCGTCCTCAGTGAATCCGGACAGGAGTCCCATGCCCCCCACCGCCTTTCACGCCGGTGCCGCACCGCGGCGGCGGTCCCGCCCGCTGGCACGTCTGCTGACGGTCTGCGCCGTGCTGAGCACGGCGCTGCTCACGCCTGTCGCCGCCGGGGCGGCCGGGTCGAGCAACGACGACGCCTACCGGAACATCGGGCCGGCGACCCGGGCCGACTGGATGAAGAACATCGCGAGCGACACCTGGCTGGCGGCGATGTCCCTGCCCGGCACCCATGACACGCTCGCCCTGCACGGCGGCGCCGCCGTGCAGACGCAGGAGGACTACGGCGACAGCGCCGACACCCTGACGGCGCAACTGGAACGCGGTATCCGTGCGATCGACATCCGGGTCCGCGTCACCGACGGCTACTACTTCGCGGTCCACCACGGAGTGGTCTACCAGGACGCCAACTTCGACGACGTCCTGACCAAGGCGCAGACCTTCCTCACTCAGCACCCGAGCGAGACCGTCGTCATGCGCCTGAAGGCCGAGTGCCCCTACTCGAACCCCAGCCCCACCGACTGCTACAACGACGGGTTCAACGTGACCCCGGACCGGATGAAGAAGATCCTCGCCGACTACGTGGCGAAGTACCCCAACCTCTTCTACGCCCCTTCGGTGTCGGGCAGCGCCAGGGCGAGCGTTCCCCGTCTCTCGCAGGTCCGCGGCAAGCTGGTCCTGGGCAGCTTCGACAACGTCGGTGACTACAGCGGCAAGTTCGGGATCAACACCTTCAACGACCACCAGGAGGACCACTGGGCGGCGTCCACCGTCCCGCAGAAGTGGGACTACGTCAGGTCGAACATCGACCAGGCGGTCGGTGACACCACCGGCGAGATGTACGTGACGTTCACCTCCGCGTCCACGGGCCTCAACCGGCTTCCGTTCGAGTACGCCGGCGGATACCGGTCGGTCCAGAGCGGCGTCACCACCGATGTCCCCGGCGTCAACTACCAGTTGATGCAGTACCTCAACGGCGGCGGCGGGAAGGGCCATCTCGGCCTCGTCATGATGGACTTCCCCGGCTGGGCCCTGGTGGACGACATCATCTCCCGCAACGACAGCGGCATCGTCTCGGGCGCCGACCGGGCGATCTGGCTCGTCAACTCCGACACCGACAAGACCTACGTCAACACCCAGTACAACCGGTGCATGGTGCGCGGACCCGAGTTCGACAGCTCCAAGACCGGCGGTCTGGTCACCCAGCACACGTGCCAGGCGACGGCGCCCAGCAGCCACCAGTGGGGGGCCGAACAGCCCACGAGCTTCGACCCCAAGGGCTACTACTGGATCAAGGCCGCCAACGGCAAGTGCCTGACCGTCCCCTACGGTGACGGCACCCCGCCGTCGGCCGGCACCCAGCTGTTCTGGTGGGGCTGCGAGGACCGCTGGTTCTCGGGCAACCAGATGTGGAACATCATCCCGACCAAGGTCGGAACCGCGGGCGGCTACAAGCAGGCCTACAAGTTCGTCAACAACTGGACGGGCCAGTGCCTGTCGATGGACCCGGCCACCGCCTCCGCCTCGGGCGGCAAGGTCACCCAGGACACCTGCCCGAAGTAACCCGCACACCCACGGGAAGGCCGCCACGGCCACACGTCCCGCCCGCACGGGAACCGGACTCCACCGGCCCCCGTGCGGGCGGGACTTCGCTGTCACGGCACCCGGCCGACGCCCCGGCCTCACAGGGCGATACGCCTAGACTCTCGCCCCATGCCTGCCGATGACGTGAGACTGGAGCGGCTGGGCGCCGAGCACGCGCCGGCCCTGCTGGCCTTCGAGCGGGAGAACCGGGAGTACTTCGCCCGGTCGATCCCGGACCGCGGCGACGCCTACTTCCTGGAGTTCGCCGAGCAGCTTCGTGCCCGGCTCGCCGAACAGGCCGCCGGCGTCTGCCACTTCCACGTCGTCGTCGACGGCCGGGGTGAGCTGATCGGACGCGTCAACCTCGTGGACTCCGAGCACGGCAGCGCCGAGCTCGGGTACCGGGTCGGTGAGCGTTCGGCGGGGCGGGGTGTCGCGACGCGTGCCGTCGCGCAGGTGTGCCGGCTCGCCGTCACGTCGTACGGGCTCTCCTCGCTCACCGCGATCGCCACCCACGACAACACCGCCTCCCGCACGGTCCTCGAACGCAACGGGTTCACCGTGACCGGAGACGTCGAGATCAACGGACGGCCCGGTTTCCGCTACCGGTGCTCGCTGCATCAGGCCCGTCGAGGCTTCCCGCTCATCTGAGCGCCTCTCATCACAATCCGATCTCGGCGGTTGATTTCTCCCCGTGTAATCGATTCCAATCCTCCATGCACGTCGATGTAAACGATTCCACAAGGAGGTGGAGCCGGAGATGGCGAGCATCAAGGACGTCGCCGCCGCCGCGGGCGTGTCCGTCGCCACGGTGTCGCGGGTGCTCAACGAGCACCCGTCGGTCAGCGCGGACGCACGGGCGCGGGTGCTGAGCGCCGTGAAGGCGCTGGAGTACCGGCCGAACGCCGTCGCCCGGTCCCTGCGCACCGACCAGACCCGCACCCTCGGCCTGGTCATCAGCGACGTGCTGAACCCGTACTTCACCGAGCTGGCCCGCTCCGTCGAGGAGGAGGCCCGCGCGCTCGGGTACAGCGTGATCATCGGCAACGCCGACGAGCGGCCCGACCTCCAGGACCACCACATCCGGACCCTGCTGGACCGCCGGATCGACGGCCTGCTGGTCTCCCCCGCCGACGGCGCCTCCCCGCTGATGCTGGACGCCGCGCGCGGAAGCACCCCGATGGTCTTCGTGGACCGGTGGATCCCGGGCGTCGACGTGCCGGTCGTGCGGGCGGACGGACGCGCCGCCGTACGGGACCTGGTCGCGCATCTGCACGCCCTCGGGCACCGCCGCCTCGCCATCATCGCGGGACCGGGCAGCACCACGACCGGCAGCGAGCGCGTGGAGGCCTTCCGGGAGGCCATGGCGGCCTACGGGCTCGACCTCCCGGACTCCTACACCGGCCAGGGCGACTTCCAGGCCGCCAGCGGCCGGCGGGTCACCGAGGGCTTCCTCGACCTGCCGGAGCCGCCCGAGGTGGTCTTCGCGGCCGACAACCTGATGGCGCTCGGCGCGCTGGACGCGATCCGCGCGCGCGGGCTGCGCGTCCCGGACGACATCGCGCTGGCCGCGTTCGACGACATCCCGTGGTTCGTGCACACCGATCCGCCGGTCACGGCGATCGCCCAGCCGACGGGCGAGCTGGGCCGGGCCGCCGTACGCGCCCTGGTGGCCCGGATCGAGGGGCGGCCTCCGGAGTCCGCCGCCTTCCCCGCCCGGCTCGTCGTGCGCCGCTCGTGCGGCGAGCCCCCTGTCCCCTTCCCCACCCAGTCCCCCAACCCCTCTCAGTCCCCCTCCAAGTCCCCCTCTCAGTCCCCCTCCCCAGTGCAAAGGAGCACGTCGTGAGCGACCCGGATGAGTTGCTGCGTATCGAGGGCATACGGAAATCCTTCCCCGGCGTGGTCGCGCTGGACGGCGTCGACTTCGACCTGCGCCGGGGCGAGGTGCACGTACTGCTCGGTGAGAACGGCGCCGGCAAGAGCACGCTGATCAAGATGCTCTCCGGTGCCCACACCCCCGACGCCGGGCGCATCCTGGCCGGCGGCGAGGAGGTGCGCATCCAGGGCGCACAGGACGCCGAACGCCTCGGGATCGCCACGATCTACCAGGAGTTCAACCTCGTCCCCGATCTCACGGTCGCCGAGAACATCTTCCTGGGCCGCCAGCCGCGCCGCTTCGGGATGATCGACCGGGGCCGGATGGAGGCCGACGCCGAGGTGCTCCTCGCGCGGGTCGGCGTGAACGTCTCGCCCCGCGCGCGGGTGCGTGAACTCGGCATCGCACGCCTGCAGATGGTCGAGATCGCCAAGGCGCTGAGCCTGGACGCGCGCGTGCTGATCATGGACGAGCCGACCGCCGTGCTCACCTCGGAAGAGGTCGAGAAGCTCTTCGCCATCGTCCGCGCGCTGCGCGAGGACGGCGTGGGCGTCGTGTTCATCACCCACCACCTGGAGGAGATCGCCGCGCTCGGCGACCGGGTCACCGTGATCCGGGACGGCCGCAGCGTCGGGCAGGTCCCGGCCTCCACGCCCGAGGACGAACTCGTACGGCTCATGGTGGGCCGCTCCATCGAGCAGCAGTACCCCCGCGAGCGGCCCACCGGGCAGGGAGCGCCCCTGCTCCACGTGGAGGGCCTCACCCGTGACGGCGTCTTCCACGACGTGAGCTTCGAGGTGCGGGCCGGCGAGGTCGTCGGCGTCGCGGGGCTCGTCGGCGCGGGCCGCACCGAGGTCGTGCGGGCCGTGTTCGGCGCGGACCCGTACGACAAGGGGGCCGTGAAGGTCTCCGGCACCGAGCTGCGGCGGGGCGACGTGAACGCGGCCATGGCCGCCGGGATCGGGCTCGTGCCCGAGGACCGCAAGGGCCAGGGGCTGGTGCTGGACGCCTCCGTGGCGGAGAACCTGGGCCTGGTGACCATGCGGTCGGCGACCCGGGCCGGGCTGGTGGACCGCAGGGCGCAGCACTCGGCCGCCGAGCGTATCGCGACGCAGCTCGGGGTGCGCATGTCGGGCCTCGGCCAGCATGTGCGCACGCTGTCCGGCGGCAACCAGCAGAAGGTCGTCATCGGCAAGTGGCTGCTGGCCGACACCAAGGTGCTGATCCTCGACGAGCCCACCCGCGGCATCGACGTCGGCGCCAAGGTCGAGATCTACCAGCTGATCAACGACCTCACCGCGGCCGGCGCCGCCGTCCTGATGATCTCCAGCGACCTGCCCGAGGTGCTCGGCATGAGCGACCGGGTGCTGGTGATGGCCCAGGGCCGGATCGCGGGCGAACTCACCGCCGCCGAAGCCACGCAGGACGCCGTCATGTCCCTCGCCGTGAGCATCCCTACCACTGAAACGGAGGGCCCCCGTGGCCACTGACACGCTCAAGAGCACGACGGGCGCGGGCGCCCCCGGCGGTCTGCGCCGCCTGCTCCTCGACAACGGCGCGCTGACCGCGCTGATCGTCCTCGCCGTCGCCCTGTCGGCGCTGTCCGGCGACTTCCTGACGACGGACAACCTGCTCAACATCGGCGTCCAGGCGGCCGTGACGGCGATCCTCGCCTTCGGTGTGACGTTCGTGATCGTCGCGGCGGGCATCGACCTGTCGGTCGGCTCGGTGGCCGCGCTGACCTCGACCGTGCTGGCCTGGAGCGCCACGCAGTCCGGTGTGCCGGTCGCGCTCGCGGTCGTCCTCGCCATAGCCACCGGCGTCGGCGCCGGACTGGTCAACGGCTTCCTGATCGCCTACGGCAAGCTGCCGCCGTTCATCGCGACGCTCGCCATGCTGTCGGTGGCGCGCGGCCTGTCCCTGGTGATCTCCGGGGGCGTCCCGATCCCCTTCCCGGACTCGGTCTCGCACCTCGGCGACACCCTCGGCGGCTGGCTGCCGGTGCCCGTGCTGGTCATGGTGGTCATGGGGCTGCTCGCGGCCCTCGTGCTCGGCCGCACCTACATCGGCCGTTCGATGTACGCGATCGGCGGCAACGAGGAGGCCGCGCGCCTGTCCGGCCTGCGGGTCAAGCGGCAGAAGCTCGCCATCTACGCCCTGTCCGGCGTGTTCGCGGCCGTCGCGGGCATCGTGCTCGCCGCCCGGCTGGGCTCCGCGCAGCCGCAGGCCGCGGACGGCTACGAGCTGGACGCGATCGCCGCGGTCGTCATCGGCGGCGCCTCCCTTGCGGGCGGCACCGGCAAGGCGTCGGGCACGTTCATCGGCGCGCTGATCCTCGCCGTGCTCAGGAACGGCCTCAACCTGCTGAACGTGTCCGCCTTCTGGCAGCAGGTCGTGATCGGTGTCGTCATCGCGCTGGCGGTGCTGCTGGACGCGGTGCGCCGCAAGGCGGGGGCGACCCCGGTGACCGGCGCGGGCGGCCCCAAGGGCAAGCAGGCGGCGACGTACGGCCTCGCGGCCGTGGTCACGGTGGCCGTCGTCGGCGCGACCTCCTTCCTGCACAGCGGCTCCTCGGCCTCGGCGAACCCGAAGATGGGCCTGTCGCTGTCCACCCTCAACAACCCCTTCTTCGTGCAGATCCGCTCCGGTGCCCAGGCCGAGGCGAAGAAGCGGGGCGTGGACCTGACGGTCACGGACGCCCAGAACGACGCCTCCCAGCAGGCCAACCAGCTGCAGAACTTCACCAGCTCGAAGCTCGGCGCGATCATCGTCAACCCGGTGGACTCCGACGCGGCGGGCAACTCGGTGAAGGCCGCAGGCAAGGCGAAGATCCCGGTCATCGCCGTCGACCGGGGCGTCAACAAGGCCTCCGTGGCCGCGCTGGTGGCCTCCGACAACGTCGCGGGCGGTGAGCTGGCGGCCAGGTCGATCGCCGAGAAGCTGGGCGGCAAGGGAAAGATCGTCATCCTGCAGGGCCAGGCCGGCACCTCCGCCGCCCGCGAGCGCGCGGCGGGCTTCGCCAAGGGGCTGAAGGCCTACCCGGGCATCAAGATCGTCGCCCAGCAGCCCGCGGACTTCGACCGCACCAAGGGGCTGGACGTGATGTCCAACCTGCTCCAGGCCCACCCCGACGTCCAGGGCGTCATCGCCGCCAACGACGAGATGGCCCTCGGCGCGATCAAGGCCCTCGGCTCCAAGGCCGGCAAGTCGGTGGCGGTCGTCGGCTTCGACGGCACCCCCGACGGCCTCACCGCCGTCAAGGGCGGCACGCTGTACGCCTCGGTCGCGCAGCAGCCGAGCCAGCTCGGCAGGATCGCCGTGGACAACGCGCTCCGGGCCGTGCACGGCAAGAAGGTCGAGCCGATGGTGAAGGTGCCGGTCAAGGTCGTCACCAAGCAGAACGTGGCGGGCTTCACCGGCTGACGGCGCGGACAGACGGGGGCGGGCGGCCGTACCCGGCGGGTACGGCCGCCCGCCCCGGTTCATCTCTCAGGGGAGTCAACTCATGTACGACTACGACCTCATGGTCGTGGGTTCGGCCAACGCGGACCTGGTGATCGACGTCGAGCGGCGGCCCGCCGCCGGCGAGACGGTGCTGGGCGGCGACCTGGCCGTCCACCCGGGCGGCAAGGGCGCCAACCAGGCGGTCGCCGCCGCCCGGCTCGGCGCCCGTACGGCCCTGCTGGCCCGCGTCGGCGACGACGGCCACGGCCGGCTGCTGCTGGACTCGCTGCGCTCGGCCGGAGTCGACACGGCGAGCGTGCCGGCCGGCGGGGCGCCGACCGGCGTCGCGCTGATCACCGTCGACCCGTCCGGGGACAACAGCATCGTGGTGTCGCCCGGCGCCAACTCCCGGCTCGGCGCCGGGGACGTCCGGGACGCCGCGAGCCGCCTGCACGCCTCGCGCGTGGTGTCGGCGCAGCTGGAGATCCCGCTGGAGACCGTGGTGGAGGTCGTACGGACACTCACCGGCGACAACCGGTTCGTGCTGAACCCGTCGCCGCCCCGGCCGCTGCCGGCGGAGGTACTGGCGGCCTGCGACCCGCTGATCGTCAACGAGCACGAGGCGCGGGTGCTGCTCGGCGACGCCCTCGTGGGCGAGGACCCGGCGGACTGGGCGCGGCTGCTGCTGGCCGAAGGGCCGCGTTCGGTGGTCGTGACGCTGGGCGCGGAGGGTGCGCTGGTGTGCGACGCCTCCGGGGTGCGCCGGGTGCCGTCGGTGAAGGTGGACGCGGTGGACACCACCGGCGCCGGGGACGCGTTCACTGCGGCGCTGGCCTGGAAGCTGGGGTCGGGCGCGGATCTGGCCGACGCGGCCGCCTACGCGGCCCGGGTCGGCGCGGCGGCCGTGACGAAGCGGGGCGCGCAGGAGTCGTACCCCACGGCGGCGGAGGTCGACGCGCTGGCGGCGGAGGCCGGCGCCCTGGTGGCAAACGGCGACGCCCTCGTGGCGGACGGCGGGCGTGTGTCCGGCGAGGAGGGCGGGGACCGATGAAGAAGGCGGGCATCCTCAACCGGCATCTGGCCGGCGCCCTCGCGGAACTGGGCCACGGCGACGGGGTCCTGGTGTGCGACGCGGGCATGCCGATACCGGACGGACCGCGCGTGGTGGACCTGGCGTTCCGCGCCGGCGTCCCGTCCTTCGCCGAGGTCCTGGACGGGCTGCTGGCCGAGCTGGTGGTGGAGGGGGCCACGGCGGCCGAGGAGGTGCGCGCCGCCAACGCGGAGGCCACCGCGCTGCTGGACGCCCACTTCCCGGAGCTGACCCTGATCCCGCACGAGGAGCTGAAGGAACGGTCGGCGCGGGCACGGCTGGTGGTGCGTACGGGCGAGGCCCGGCCGTACGCCAACGTGCTGCTGCGGTGCGGCGTGTTCTTCTGACGGGCGCCCGCGTCCGGCTGCCCCGCGGGGCTCCCCGGAACGTTTCGAGGGGGCCTGCCCGGTCCGTCGACCGGGCAGGCCCCCTCGGCTTTCCCCTCCGTACCAGAACCTCGTGAATCCCCCCCGGGTCCCCCACCGGAGGTTCTGATGCACAGTACGACGCGGAGGGTGCGCGAAGGGTTGCACGGAGTACCGAGGTTTCTTTCCGCGGGAGTTCACGGCTCCGGCCGGCGGCCCCGGCGAGGCCCGCTCCCCCACGAGTTGTCCAAGGGCGGCGGCAAACGGGGCGGTTGGCCTTAGGGTCTGCTCGACACCGCACGGAACCGACGGCGTGCCCGGCCCGTCCGGCAGGGCACGGGACGGGTGCCCCGCGACGCACGACCAAAGGACGACGAGATGACGGTGACCCTGGCGGACGTGGCCGCCCGCGCCCAGGTCTCCCCCGCGACGGTGTCGCGCGTACTGAACGGCAACTACCCCGTGGCCGCCGCGACGCGCGAGCGGGTGCTGCGGGCGGTGGACGAGCTGGACTACGTCCTCAACGGCCCCGCCAGCGCGCTCGCCGCGGCCACCTCCGACCTGGTCGGCATCCTGGTCAACGACATCGCCGACCCCTTCTTCGGGATCATGGCGAGCGCGATCCAGGGCGAGATCCAGGGTCCGGGCGGCCGGGCCGGGGGCGAACGCCTGGCCGTGGTCTGCAACACGGGCGGCTCCCCGGAGCGCGAACTGACCTACCTCACCCTCCTGCAGCGCCAGCGGGCCGCGGCCGTGGTGCTGACCGGCGGGGCCGTGGACGACGCGGCGCACGCGGCGAAGGTGGCGGCGAAACTGCGCAGGCTGTCGGAGGCGGGTACCCGGGTGGTGCTGTGCGGACGCCCGCCCGCACCGGACACCGGGGCCGTCGCCCTGACCTTCGACAACCGCGGCGGCGCCCGCGCCCTGACCGAACACCTCACCGCCCTCGGCCACCGCCGCCTCGGCTACATAGCGGGCCCCGCGGAACGCACGACCACCCGGCACCGCCTGGAGGGCCACCGCGCCGCGCTGGAGGCCGCGGGCGTCAAGGAGGACGACCGCTGGACCGTGTACGGCCACTACGACCGCCGCTCCGGTTACGAGGCCACGCTGGAGCTGCTGCGCCGCGACCCGGACCTGACGGCGGTCGTCGCCGCCAACGACTCCATCGCCCTCGGTGCCCGCGCCGCGCTCCGCGACCGCGGCCTGCGCGTCCCCGAGGACGTCTCGGTCGCCGGCTTCGACGACCTTCCCTTCAGCGTCGACGCGGCGCCCGCGCTCACGACGGTGCGCCTGCCGCTGGCGCAGGCGGGGGCCCGGGCCGGACGCGTCGCGATGGGGCGCGAGGAGACCCCGCCCGGGGGAATCGCCTCGGTCCGGGGCGAGTTGATGGTGCGGGCGTCCACGGGGGTCCCCCGGGCGTGAGTGGGACGGGCCCCGTCGTGATGCGGCGGTGCCGGTTATTCGCTGGCGGTGTCCTCGTCGTCCCGGCTAGCCTCCGCCGGTGAATCCGCAGCTCGCGCCGCAGCGCGCCCACGTCCGTCCCCGTTCCGCCTCATGAGCCTCACCGACTCGCTGATCGATGTCAGGCCGCTGCGCGCCTCGCCCGTCTTCCGGCGGCTGCTGGTCGGCCGGACGGTGTCCGTGCTCGGCGGGTTCATGACCATGGTGACGGTCATGTACCAGGTGTGGGACCTGACCCGCAGCACGGCGTGGACCGGCGCGGTCGGGCTGGCGCAGGCGCTGCCGCTGGTGGTGTTCGGGCTGTTCGCGGGGGCGTGGGTGGACCGGGCCGACCGGCGCCGGATGTACCTGACGGCCACCGTGGGCCAGGCGGTCTGCTCCCTGCTGCTCGCCGTGCAGGGCTTCACCGGACATGTGCCGGTGGTGGCCGTCCTGGCACTGGTGTCCACGCAGTCCTGCTTCGGCGCGCTCGGCGCCCCGGCCGCCGGGGTGTTCGTCCCGCGCCTGCTGCCCAAGGACCAGGTGGCGGCCGGGCTCGCCCTGAACCAGGTCACCGGCCAGGCGATGATGCTCCTCGGCCCCGCGCTGGCCGGTGTGCTGCTGGGCTGGCTGGGTGTCGGCACCTGCTACCTGCTCGACGCCCTCAGCTTCGGGCTCGCGTTCTACGGCGCCTTCGGCCTGCCCCCGCTGCCGCCGGAAGGCGAGCCGTCGCGGGCCGGTCTGCACGGGGTGCTGGACGGGCTGCGGTTCCTGGCCGGGCACCGGGTGGTGCGCGGCGCGCTGCTCACCGACCTCGCCGCCACCGTGCTGTCCTTTCCGGTCAGCCTGTTCCCGCTGGTCAACGCGGAGCGGTTCGGGGGTGATCCACGCACCCTGGGCCTGTTCCTGTCGGCCCTGGCGGTGGGCGGCGTCACGGCGACCGTCCTGTCCGGCTCGCTGACCCGGATCGGCCGGCCCGGCACGGTGATGCTGTGCAGCTCGGCCGCCTGGGGTGTGGCCCTGCTGCTCTTCGGCCTGACGGCGAACCCCTGGACCGGTCTCGGTCTGCTGGTCCTGGCCGGCGCCGCCGACGCCGTCTCGGTCGTCTCCCGCTCGACCATCGTGCAGACCCGCACCCCCGACGCCCTGCTCGGGCGGGTGACCGCGGCCGAGCAGATCGTGGGACAGGCGGGCCCCAGCCTCGGCAACGTGCGCGGCGGCCTGGTCGCCGGCTGGAGTTCCGGGACGACGGCCCTGATCACCGGGGGGCTGCTGTGCGCGCTGGCGGTGGCGGGCGTCGCCGCGACGACCCCCGAACTCCGCGAGGGGACCACCCCGTAGGGGTCCTTAGGGGTCCTCAGGGGTCCGTAGGGGTCCGTAGGTGCCACCCGTGAGGGAGCACCCTCAGACCCGCCTCGCGCACCCCACCGGCTTCCCGCCTCCCAAGTCGACGTAGAGGGCCGTGGACGCCGGGCACTCCGCTCGCTTCCGCACCGCCCGCACCAGCTTGTACCGGGGCTTGTGCGGGCCCGAGCCGTCGCAGGGTGTCTCACGGACCTGGGCGTCGGCGGAGTCGTAGAGGCAGTCGCCGGGGATGGTGCGGGAGCCGCCACCGGCGCCCGGGTCACCGGGGTGCGGGGGTTCGAGGTTGCGCATACAGGCGTACCCCGGGGGGATCGCGGCGTCGGTGCTCCCGTCGCCGTGGGCGCGCTGCGCGCCGATGTGCAGGACGAAGTCGGTGGTCGCCGGGCACTGCGGGCCGTCGGCGGACGTGCCGTCGTAGCGGGCGACGACCCGGGCGGCGGCCCGTTCGCCGGCGCAGGGAACCTCGGTGAAGCTGGTGGTGCCGAAGGAACTGCACTCGCCGACGGCGAGGAACACGACGCCGTAGCCGGTCGTCGGGGCCGGGGAGGCGGCGGGGCGGGCGCTGCCCGCCGGGGAGGCGTCCTGGCATCCGGCCAGGACCATCAGGGCGGCCGGCACGGTCAGGGCGGTGAGGATCAGGGCGGACGGCCGCACCGGCCGGCGCGCCCCGCCCACGGCACCTCTCGCACGCATCGCATCCCCCCAGACGCCCCCGCCCAGCGTGGCCCGCCGCCGCGGGGCCACGCCAGACATGAGGGATGCTTTCCGCCCCTCGGGGGTGGTGTGTCCCGATGCGTGACGTACGGCTAGTACGTCAGCCCGTGACCGATGGGGTACAGCACCTGCGCCGGATCGTCCGCCCGCTGCACCGGCACGGGGAGCCTGCCGTGCGGGTGCACCCGGCCGGCGATCACCCGTGCCGCGGCGCGCAGTTCGACGTCGGTCCAGGAGTAGGCCGCCAGCCAGGCCTTCACCTCGGGCAGCTGGGCGACGTCGTAGGGGTTGCGGATGGCGACGGCCACGACCGGCCGGCCGGTGGCGAGCAGTTGCCGTACCAGGGTCAGCTGGGAACTGCTCGCCGTCAGGTTGTACGTCCCCACCACCACGGCGTCCGCGCCCTGGGCCGCCGTCACCGCCTTGGCGATGGTCGCCGCGGAGGGTGCGGTGCCGGTGGACAGGGCGGTGGCGGTGAAGCCGAGTTCGGTGAGCGCGGCGGCCAGGACGCCGGTGGGCGGCCCGGTGGTGCCGGACGGGGAGGCCGGGTCGGCGCCGACGACCAGGACCCTGGGCACGCGCCGCCGGTCGAGCGGGAGGGTGCCGCCCTCGTTGACCAGCAGGGTCGTGGTCCGTTCGGCGATCCGGTCGGCGGCGGCCAGATGGGCGGCGGTGCCCACCACCCGGTCGACGTGGTCCTGGCTGACGAGGACCCCCCGGTCGAGGAGGCCGAGCCGCGCCTTCATCCGCAGGATGCGCAGGATCGATTCGTCCAGGCGGGCCTCGGTCAGCTCGCCGCCGCGGACGGCACCCAGCACCGCGTTCCAGGCGACGTCCAGGTTCGGCGGGTTGAGCAGCTGGTCGACGCCGGCCTTCAGCGCGAGCACCGGCACCCGGTCGTCGCCGTACTTGGTGCGCACGCCCTCCATGCCGAGGGAGTCGGTGATCACGACCCCGTCGTAGCCGAGTTCGCCGCGCAGGATGCCGGTGAGGATCGGCGAGGAGAGGGTGGCCGGGTCACCGGAGTCGTCCAGGGCCGGGAACTGGATGTGCGCGGTCATGATCGAGTCGATGCCCGCCGCGATGGCCGCCCGGAAGGGCACCGCGTCCAGCTTCTCCCACAGCTCCCGGCTGTGGGTGATGACCGGGAAGCCGAAGTGGCTGTCGACGGCGGTGTCGCCGTGGCCCGGGAAGTGCTTGGCGGTCGCGGCGACCCGTGAGGCCTGATAGCCCTTCACCTCGGCCGCCACCAGCGCCCCCACGGCCTGCGGGTCGGCCCCGAAGGACCGTACGCCGATGACCGGGTTGGCCGGGTTGACGTTGACGTCCGCGTCCGGCGAGTAGTCCTGGTTGATGCCCATCGCGCGCAGTTCGGCGCCGGAGAGGCGGCCGAGGGTGCGGGCGTCGGACCGGGAGCGGCCCGCGCCCATCGCCATGGCGCCGGGGAACAGCGTGGCGGGTTTGCCCACCCGGCACACGATGCCGTGCTCCTGGTCGGTGGCGATGAGCACCGGAAGCCCGCGCGGCTGCTCCAGGGACGCCTTCTGGATGCCGTTGGACAGGTCCGCGATCTGGTGCGGGTCGCGGGTGTTGTGCGCCCAGGTGAAGTAGATGATCCCGCCGACCCGGTACTTGGCGATCAGTTCGGCGGCGGTACGGACCCCGATCTCGCCCAGGTTGGCGTCGATGTCGGCCTGGTCCGGGGCGGTGGCGGAGTGGCCGTAGACCCGCATCACGAAGAGCTGGCCGACCTTCTCCTCCAGCGTCATCCGGGAGATGAGGGCGCGCAGCCGGCGGTCGTTCGTGGTGGCGCCTTGGGCGGTGGCGGCGTGGGCGGTGGTGGGTACGGTCAGCGCGGCGGCGACGCTCGCGGTCGCGGTGAGCACAGCCCGTCTGGACGGCCGTGCGGTGTTTCCCGTGCTTCCCGTGCTGGTGTCGTGCACGTGCGCCCCTTCCAGAGGAGAACCGCTGAAGGAAACTTCCGAGGAGTCAGCAATATCCGGGAAGTTTCTTTCCGTCAAGGCAACGCACAGGAAGCCGGCATGGGGCCGCCACCGGCGCATGGGAGGGGGGCGCGCCGGTGGCGGTGGCCGCGCGGGCGCGGTGCGGCGGAGAGGGTGCGTCGGCGTTCGCGGCCTGCGGCGAGGCCGACACCGCACCACGGGACTCGTCCGGCGGCCTGCGGGTTGGACGGTCGAGCCTGCGAACGGGTTCCCGCGGGCCCGGGCCGGAAGAGAGGCCCTAGGCTCCCGGCCATGTGGAGACGAACAGTCCAGGAAGTGTTCCCGGAAGCGGGGTTCCGTGAGCCGGTCCAGGAGTCCGCGCTCGCCGGGGCCGAGAAACGGCTCGGGCGGGCACTCCCCGGCGACCTCGGGCGGTTGCTCCTCGAGAGCGACGGGGTGACCGGTCACACCCACGTGGACACCGTCTGGTCCCTCGACCGCATCGTCGAGCACAACCTGCTCTTCCGGTCCGACGAGTCCTTCGCCCGGCTGTACATGCCCTTCGACGCCCTCCTCTTCTTCGGGGACGACGGAGGCGGCGACCAGTTCGCCCTCGTGGTGAAGCCCGAACGCCCGGACGTCTTCGTCTGGGAGCACGAAACCGACAGCCGCCGGTGGGTGGCCGGTGACCTGCGGGACTACCTCCGCCGTTCGCTGCGCACCGGCGAGGACGACTGGTACGCGCACGCCGGCCCGTGACAGCGGCACGCGTGCCGGACGACGCACGGAGCGGAACGCCCGCGGCACACCCGAGGACGGCGGCGGGTCACGAGCCGGCGGCGAGCAGGGGCGCGAGCGCCCGGCGGAGGTCGTCGATCCGGCGGTAGTGGACGGCGGTCATTCCCGCTTCTCGGGCCGCCACGACGTTGGCGGCCGTGTCGTCGACGAACAGGCAGCGTTCGGCCGGGGCCCCGATGCGCTCGGCGGCGATGCGGTAGACGCGGGGATCGGGCTTGGCGATGCCGATGCGTGCCGTGTTCACGACGAGGTCGGCGAGATCGGCGAGCCCTTGCCGGGCGAGATCCCGCTCCAGCCGGGTGGTCGCGTTGGAGACGAGAGCCACGGAGACCGACGCGACGTCGCGTGCCTGTCCGAGCAGGGCGACGACCTCGTCATCGACCGCCGGCACGAGCTCGGACCAGGCCGTGACCGCCGCTCGGGCGCGCTCCCTCGATCCGCAGCGGCGGGCGAGTTCGGCGGCGACCGCCGCGCGCCATTGCTCGTCGGTGACCTTCCCCGTGATGGCGGGGTGCAGACGCTCCGGCGCGAAGGCCGCGGCCGCGAGGGCACCGGCGGGCAGCCCGTGTGCGCGCTCGAGTGCGTCGGCGGCGGGCCAGTGGCGGAGAACGCCGTCGATGTCGCAGAGAACGGCGTCATGGGGAGGACGAGGCATGTTCACCGCCTTCTGGATGTCCCGCCGGAAGCTGTCCGAGCAACAGCCGTCACACCAGAGGCAGTTGGGCGTTCCGTACGGTCGGTGCGCAGGAGGTCAGCACAGGAACCAGCCGGAACTGACCTTGCCGTCGCCCACCGCGCCGGCCACCCGCACACAGCGATGACCGGCGTGGACGGTCACCGGGCCCGCGTGGTACCGGTACCTGCCCCTGTCGACGACCGGCCGGCTGCCGCGCGCCTGCACGCTGACCGACATGACCCGCTGGGTGCCGGGGGCCTTGGTGACCGTGAGGGCGCAGACATAGCCGGCCCGCTTGTAGACGTGGACGACTCCGGTACGGAAGGGCAGCGTCCGCACCTCGCGCCCGGCGCAGGAGGAGTCCGTGGCGGCCTGGGCGGCGCCGGGCGACACGAGGGCGAACACGGCGGACGCGGCCAGCAGGACCGCGCCGAGCGACAGACGTCGCCGTACCGCACCACTGACCCCACCCACCACTGTCGTCCTCCCCCGCCCCGCGGCCGTACGCCACAGACGTGCGTACTGATGTACGGACGCACGACATATGTCGGATGGTTGCACGACCGTCACCACGGCACGCGAGGGGACGACCCCCGGGAGCCCAGGGGCCCAGGGGGTCTCGGGGCCCTCCTCAGCCGGACACGCCCACCGGCTCCTCCGGCTCGGACTGGCCGACGAAGGTCCGCCACAGCGCGGCGTACCGGCCGTCGAGGGCGAGGAGTTCGTCGTGGGTGCCGTCCTCGGCGACCCGGCCGTGGTCCATGACCACCACCCGGTCCGCGCGGGCGGCCGTGGTCAGCCGGTGGGCGACCACCAGCGTCGTACGACGGCCCGCCAGGCGGTCGGTTGCCTGGTTGACCTGGGCCTCGGTGGCCAGGTCGAGGGCGGCCGTGGCCTCGTCGAGCAGGAGGACGTCGGGGTCGACGAGCTCGGCGCGGGCCAGCGCGATCAGCTGGCGCTGGCCGGCCGAGAGGTTGCGGCCGCGCTCGGCGACCTCGTGGAGGTAGCCGCCGTCGAGCGTGGCGACCATCTCGTGCGCGCCCACCGCCCGCGCCGCCGCCTCCACCTCGGCGTCGGTGGCGTCGGGCCGTCCGTAGGCGATCGCGTCGCGGATCGTGCCCGGGAAGAGGTACGCCTCCTGCGGCACGACCCCGAGGCGGTGCCGGTACGAGGTCAGGTCCAGGTCGCGCAGGTCCGTGCCGTCGGCCGTGACCCGGCCGCTGGTGGGGTCGTAGAACCGGGCCACCAGCTTGACCAGCGTCGACTTGCCCGCGCCCGTCTCGCCGACGAAGGCCACGGTCTGCCCGGCCGGGATCCTCAGGTCGATGCCGGTCAGGGCCTCCTCGCCCTCGTCGGCGCCGTACGCGAAGCCCACGCCCTCGAAGGCGATCTCGCCGCGCAGCGAGAGGACGTCAAGAGGTTCGTCGGCGGACCGGGTCGAGGTCGGCTCGCGCAGCAGCTCCTGGATGCGGCCCAGCGAGACCGTGGCCTGCTGGTAGCCGTCGAAGACCTGGGAGAGCTGCTGGACCGGGGCGAAGAACAGGTCGATGTAGAGCAGGTAGGCGACCAGGGCGCCCGTGGTCAGCGTGGCGGCCTCCACCCGGCCCGCGCCCGCGATGAGGACGGCGGCCGCCGCGACCGAGGAGAGCAGCTGGACGAAGGGGAAGTAGACGGAGATCAGCCACTGGCCGCGGATGCGGGCACTGCGGTAGCTGTCGCTGCGCTCGGCGAACCGCCGCCCGCCGTCCCGCTCGCGCCGGAAGGCCTGCACGATCCGCAGTCCGGCCACCGACTCCTGGAGGTCGGCGTTGACCCCCGACACCCGCTCACGGGCCAGCTCGTACGCCTTCACGCTGGCCCGGCGGAAGAAGAAGGTGGCGAGGACCAGCGGGGGCAGCGTGGCGAAGACGACCAGCGCCAGCTGCACGTCGATCACCAGCAGGACGACCATGATGCCGAAGAAGGTGACGACCGAGACGAACGCGGTGACCAGTCCGGTCTGCAGGAACGTGGACAGGGCGTCGACGTCCGTCGTCATCCTCGTCATGATCCGGCCGGTCAGCTCGCGCTCGTAGTAGTCGAGGCCGAGCCGCTGGAGCTGGGCGAAGATCTTCAGCCGCAGCGAGTACAGCACGCGCTCGCCGGTACGGCCGGTCTTGCGGGTCTCGCCGATCTGCGCGGCCCACTGCACGAGCACGGTGGCGAGGCCGAGCAGGGAGGCGGCCCACACGGCGCCGAGGGCCGTCTTCGTGACGCCCTGGTCGATGCCGTGCCGGATCAGCACCGGCAGCAGCAGGCCCGCGCCCGCGTCCACGGCGACCAGCAGCAGGCTGACGAGCAGGGGCCGGCCGAAGCCCTTGAGGAGCCGGCGCAGGCCGTACGACTTCTCGGGGCGCACCGCGTGGGCCTCGTCGACGTCCGGGGTGTCGGTCGCCGGGGGCAGCGCCTCGACCAGGGCGAGCAGCTCCGGGGTGGCCGGGGTGCCGGACAGCGCCTGGCTCCGGGGCTCGCGGTCGCCGGTCCACAGCCTCGGGGTCACGCCGCGCTCGGCGTCGAACTCGGCGTCCAGCTCGTCGCGGACGGTGGTGTCCTCCTGCGGCCCGGCCGGGCGGGCGTGGCCCGGGGAGACCCCGCCCAGCTCGTCCGGGTCGGTGAGCAGGCGGCGGTAGAGGGCCGAGCGCTCCTGGAGCTCCTCGTCGGTGCCGATGTCGGCGAGCCGGCCGCCGTCCAGGACGGCGATGCGGTCGGCGAGGCCCAGGGTGGAGCGGCGGTGGGCGATGAGGAGGGTGGTGCGGCCCTCCATGACGTGCTTGAGCGCCTCGTGGATCTCGTGCTCCACGCGCGCGTCCACGGCGGACGTGGCGTCGTCGAGGACCAGCAGGCGGGGGTCGGTGAGCAGGGCGCGGGCGAGTGCGATGCGCTGGCGCTGGCCGCCGGAGAGGGTCAGGCCGTGCTCGCCGACCAAGGTGTCGTAGCCGTCGGACAGCTCGGCGATGAAACGGTCCGCCTGGGCGGTGCGGGCGGCGGCCTCGATCTCGTCCTGGGAGGCGTCGGGGCGGCCGTAGGCGATGTTGTTGCGGACGGTGTCGGAGAAGAGGAACGAGTCCTCCGGGACCAGGCCGATCGCGGCCCTGAGCGAGTCCAGGGTCAGCTCGCGCACGTCGTGGCCGCCGACGAGGACGGCGCCGTGGGTGACGTCGTAGAAGCGCGGCAGGAGCAGGGAGAGGGTGGACTTGCCGGAGCCGGAGGAGCCGACGACGGCCAGGGTCTCGCCGGGCCGGATCTCGAAGGTGACCCCTTCCAGCACCGGGCGCTGGTGGTCGTACCCGAAGGACACGTCGTCGAACTCGACGGTCGCGGGCGCGTCGGCGGGGAGGGTCTTCGTGCCCTCCTTCAGCGTGGGCTCGGTGTCGATCAGCTCCAGGACGCGCTCGGTGCCGGCGCGGGCCTGCTGGCCGACCGTGAGGACCATGGCGAGCATGCGGACCGGGCCGACCAGCTGGGCGAGGTAGGTGGAGAAGGCGACGAAGGTGCCGAGCGTGATGTGCCCGCGCACCGCCAGCCAGCCGCCGAGCGCCAGCATCGCGACCTGGCCGAGGGCGGGTACGGCCTGGAGCGCGGGGGTGTACCTGCTGTTCAGGCGGATGGTGCGCAGCCGCCCGGCGAACAGGCGTCGGCCGACCTCCCTGAGCTTGCCGGTCTCCTGCTCCTCCTGCCCGAAGCCCTTGACCACGCGTACGCCGCTCACGGCGCCGTCGACCACGCCGGCGACGGAGGCCGCCTGGGCCTGGGCGTACCAGGTGGCGGGGTGCAGCCTGCTGCGGCTGCGCCTGGCGATGTACCCGAGGGCCGGGGCGACCGCGAGGGCGACCAGGGTCAGCGGCAGCGACAGCCACGCCATGATCGCCAGGGACATCAGGAAGAGCAGGACGTTCCCGATGGTCATCGGGAGCATGAAGAGCAGGCCCTGGATCAGCTGGAGGTCGCTGGTGGCCCGGCCGACGACCTGCCCGGTGGACAGCTCGTCCTGGCGGCGTCCGTCCAGGCGCGTGATCGTGCCGTACATCTCGGTCCGCAGGTCGTGCTGGACGTCGAGGGCGACGCGGCCGCCGTAGTAGCGGCGTATGTAGGTGAGCGCGTAGACGAGGACGGCGGCGCCTACGAGGCCGCCGGCCCAGGGGCCCATCGAGCGGGTGTGGCCGCCGATGACGTCGTCGATGATCACCTTGGTGATCAGCGGTACGACCGCCATCACGGCCATGCCGGCCAGGGAGGAGCCGAGCGCGAGAACGACGTCCTTCGGATACCGCCAGGCGTAGCCCGCCAGCCGTCGTGCCCATCCCCGTTGCGGTGCCACTCGGGTGCCTTCCTGTTGTCCTGCTCTGCCGGAAGGCACAAACGCCGGGAGCGGCGAATTTCATCCCCCCGCAACAAAAGGGAGCGGGGGGACGAAGGACGGTACGTCGCGGCGCGTGGGCGCCGCGTGGGCGCCGTGTGATCGCCGCGTGATCGCCGCGTGGTGCGTCAGCCCTGCGGGGGCACCGCCACGGCGGCCTCGCTCGGGGTGCTGGTCGGGGTGTAGAGCGCGGTGCCGGTGGTGGTCGGCACCAGATCCCTGTGGACGACCTTGGCGACGTTCTGGATGGTGGTGACGCCGTAGTCCATGGTGCTGTTGTCCTGCGTCAGCACGGAGATCATGTAGTCGTGGCCGCGGCCGTCGAAGGTGCCCAGGCTGTGCACCCGCCAGCCGTGGGTGGAGCGCTGCAGCCAGCCGTTCTTCACGTGCACGGCGACACCGGAGGGCGCTCCGGCGGGCGTGCCCCAGCGCTGCGAGGAGACGACCTTGCCCATCAGCTTCTGGATGTAGGCGCGGGAGTTGTCGCTGAGCACGGTGTTCTTGGCGGTGACGAGCTTGAGCAGCTTCTGCTCGTCCGTGACGTTCTCCTGGGTCAGGCCCCAGTAGCCGTTCGCGCCCGGCGTGGTCCTGGTCATCTTGGCGGCGGAGAGGAAGCCCTTGATCTTCGTCAGACCCAGCTGCTTCCACAGCGCGGTGGTGGCGTTGTTGTCCGACTTGGTGATCATGGCCGTCGCGAGCGAGCTCTCGCGGTCGGTCAGCAACCGGTTGTGCTTCTTCGCGTCCCACAGCAGCGTGGCGAGCACGGTGACCTTGACGGTGCTGGCCGAGTCGTAGGCGCTGGTGGCGCGCAGGGTGCAGGTGGTGCTGGTGGAGCGGTCGTACAGGCCGACGGCGACCGTGCCCTTGCGCGTGGCGAGGGCGGCGGTGATGTCCTTCTGCAGCTTGCTCGCCAGGCCCGCCTTGGCGGAGGTGCAGCTGACGGTGGGCGTCGCCGCGGTGGCCGGGACGGCGGCGGTCACGGCCGGTATGAGCACGGCCGCGCCGACGGCGGCCGCGACCACCGCGGCACGCCTGGATTTCCGGTGAGTCATGAAATTCCCCTCGAGCGTCGAACGGGCGTCCCCTGAACGCCGTGTGTCTTGACTCGCAGAGGTGAGCGAAAGTTGTACGGGTGTTCTCAGAGGCGGGTGTTCGAGGGAGTGGGCGGGCGCCCGGGCGGCAATCCTTCAGGCATGGCGGAGGAGAAGGAAAGCGCATATGTACGGTCGGGGCGGTTGTTCGCGGCGCTTGCGGTGCTGCAGTGCCTCAGCTCGTCCGACCGCGGGCCGGCGACGCCGGACCGGTTCCCCGCGAAGCACGGCGCGGCCGAGCGCATCAGCGACGTACAGCGGGATCTGTACGAGAAGCTGACGAAGCTGCGCGGACGGGAGGAGCGGCACTGGGAGGCGGCAGCGGAGATATTCCGGTCGGTGGCGGACTTCCTGACGCCGGCCCCAGTACCGACGCACTGCTTCAACGCCCCCCAACTCGCCGAGCACAAGGCGGGTTACGACGCCCAGATGGCCGCCTACCGGGAGAAGTACCCCGGCCTCCTGCAGTGACCGGCGACGGGAGCCGTCCCGCGTGTCCGGCTTCCGGGCCGGGAGCCCGCCGGCCCCGGCCCGAACGGGGCGCGTCCACATGTCGCCCCTCGATCCCGCGAGCCGGACGTGGCTCACGCCTCGAAGTCGTACTCCAGCACGTACGCCGACGAGTCGAGCACCATCTCGTTCACCTCGACTGGGACCCCCTCGGCGTCGTAGGCCGTACGAGCCATCAGCATCACCGGCACGCCAGTCGGCAGCGACAACTGCTCCGTCTCGTCGGCACTCGGCATGCGTGAGCGGATCTCCTCCCGGAAGCGGACCGGCCCCCGGCCCAGCTCCGCCAACCGTGCGTAGATACCGCCCGGGCCCGTGTCCGGCTGGGCGATCGGTGTGCCCGCGGCCAGATCGGCGCGCAGATAGGAGGCGGAGAGCAGCACCGGCTTGCCGTCGAGGACGTAACGCCGGCGGCGGACACACGCCCGCGCTCCCTCCGCCAGGTCCAGGACGGCCGCGACCGCCGACGGAGGCTCTTCCTCGGCCACCGCGACCGAGTCGACGGCGAGTTCACGTCCGGTCGTGTCGGTCGCCCAGACCGAGCGGCCCGCACCCCAGCCCGCGTGCGCGAGTCGCTCGATGCCCCGTCGCCGGATCGGCCTGAAGTCACGGACGAACACTCCGGCACCCTTGCGCGCCTCGACGATCCCTTCCGCCTGGAGGACGCCCAGAGCCTGACGAGCGGTCATCCGGGCCACTCCATGGGCCGCCATGAGGTCGTTCTCACCGGGCAGCCGGTCACCCGGACCGTAGTCACCGGCGTCGATGGCCGCCCGCAGCTCAGCCGCGATGCGCTGGTACTTGGGCTGCCGCCCCGCGTCCTGGCCGCTCATCCAGACCTCTCCTCCGATCATCTCTAGACATCCTAGGCATCAGAGGTCGCCGACCCGCAGCCGAATGGCGCTGCATTCGAGCAGTTCCGCTCACATCTCTAGAGAGGCATTGCCCACCCGTCCGGCAGCCGCTTCACTACATCTCTAGAGATGCAGCTCGACAGTCGCTCCCGCCTCCCGGAGGTCCTGGTGTCAGCCGATACCCCACCGTCCGAGTCCGTCACCTCCGGCACGGCAGAAGCCCAGTGGCTACTGCCCCGCACGGCAAGGAGCGCGCACCGCGCCCGCGGACTCCTGCGCACGCAGCTCACCGAGTGGAAGGTGGACGACGACACCGCCTGCACCGCCGAGCTCCTGCTCTCGGAACTGGTGAGCAACTCCGTGCGGCACGCCCGGACGCCGCCCGGACGGGACATCGGCGTGCGTGTCGCATGGTACGGCGGACGGCTGCGCGTGGAAGTCGCGGATGCCGACGACACCCGTCCGAACGTGCGGAAGGCGGACGGCGAGGACGAGCAGGGGCGCGGTCTCGCGATCATCGAGGCCCTCGCCGCCCGCTGGGGCTGCTGTCCTCGCCGGTACGGGATCGGCAAGGCGACCTGGGCGGAGGTCGCCTTGCCGGACGGTGCTCAGCCCAGGTGAGTCGGCGCGAACATCCGCAGCAGGGCCGGGAGTACGACCACCGACGGGCCGGGGGAGGACAGGGCCTTCGACAGGTCCGCCTCCAGGGTCTCCGGGGTCGTACGGACGCCGGGGACGCCGAAGGACTCGGCGAGGGCCACGTAGTCCGGGCGGGTCAGTTCCGTGGCCGTGGCCTGGCCGAAGGCGTCCGTCATGTACTCGCGGAGGATGCCGTAGCCGCCGTCGTCGATGATCAGCCAGGTGACGTTCAGGTCGTACTGCCTGGCCGTCGCCAGCTCGGCGATCGAGTACAGCGCGCCGCCGTCGCCGGAGACCGCGAGGACCGGGCGGGTCGGGTCGGCGACCGCCGCGCCGAGGGCCGCCGGGAAGCCGTAGCCGAGGCCGCCGGCGCCCTGGGCGGAGTGCATGGTGTTCTCGCCCTGGGGGTCGAAGGCCGACCAGGCCCAGTAGGCCAGGATCGTCATGTCCCAGAAGGAGGGGGAGGTCGGCGGCAGGGCGCGGCGGACCGCGGCCAGCACGTTCTGTTCCAGGGTGAGTTCCTGGCTCGCGATGCGGTCCCCCACCTTCGCGAGAACATCGCGCACCCGCTCCGCGGCCGTCTCGTCCTCGCGCTCCTCCGCCGTCTCCAGCAGGGCCTGGAGGGCCAGGCGGGCGTCCGCGTGGATGCCGAGGGCCGGGTGGTTGGACTCCAGCTTGCCGAGGTCGGCCTCGATCTGGATGACCCGGCCGCGCGGCTTGAACGTGTGGTAGTTCGAGGAGAGTTCGCCCAGGCCCGAGCCGACGACCAGCAGGACGTCCGCGTCCTCCAGGAAGTCCGTCGTGTGGCGGTCCTCCAGCCAGGACTGCAGGGAGAGGGGGTGCTCCCAGGGGAAGGCGCCCTTGCCGCCGAAGGTCGTCACCACGGGGGCCTGGAGCTTCTCGGCGAGCGCCACCAGCTTGCCCGAGGCGTCGGAGCGTACGACCCCGCCGCCCGCGATGATCGCCGGGCGCTCGGCGCGGGACAGCAGGTCGGCCGCCACCGCCGTGAGTTCGGGGCGCGGAACCAGGTCCTCCGGCGTCGCGTCCATCGCCGTCACCACCGGCAGCGACGTCTCGGACAGCAGCACGTCCTGTGGGATCTCCACCCACACCGGGCCGTGCGGTGCCGTCAGCGCCGACTTCCAGGCCTCCGCGATCGCGGAGGGGATCTGCGACTGGGTGCGGACGGTGTGGACGGACTTCACCACGCCACGGAACGAGGCGGACTGGTCCGGGAGTTCGTGGAGGTAGCCGTGGCGGCCGCCGCCCAGGCCGGCCGTCGGGATCTGGCTGCTGATCGCCAGGACGGGGGCAGAGGCGGAGGCCGCCTCCTGGAGCGCGGCCAGCGAGGTCAGCGCGCCCGGGCCCGTCGAGAGCAGCAGCGGGGCCGCCTCACCGGTGATCCGGCCGTACGCGTCCGCCGCGAAGCCCGCGTTGTTCTCCACGCGCAGGCCGACATAGCGGAGCGTCGAGCGGCGCAGGGCGTCGAACATGCCCAGCGCGTGCTGGCCGGGGAGCCCGAAGACGGTCGTCGCGCCCAGTCCGGCCAGGGTCTCCACGACCAGGTCTCCGCCGTTGCGGCCGGACGGAGTGTTCAGGGCCGCCGAGATCTGCGCCTGCGTCGGGCGGAGTACCAGGTCGTGGTCGTGCGTCACGTCGCTTACGCGTCCTTCCGGGCCGCCGCGATCTGGCGGCTCATGATGGTGGTCAGTTCGTAGGCCGTGTGGGAGGCGGCCACCGAGGTGATCTCGGCGTGGTCGTAGGCCGGGGCGACCTCCACGACGTCCGCCGAGACGAGGTTGCAGGAGGCGAGGCCGCGCAGGATCTCCAGCAGCTCGCGGGAGGTCATGCCGCCCGCCTCGGGCGTGCCGGTGCCGGGCGCGTGGGCCGGGTCCAGGCAGTCGATGTCGATGGAGATGTAGAGGGGGCGGTCGCCGATGCGCTGGCGCAGCTGGTCGGCGACCTCGTCGGCGCCGCGGCGGTAGACGTCCGCGGAGGTGACGATACCGAAGCCCATCTTCTCGTCGTCGGTGAGGTCCTGCTTGCCGTACAGCGGGCCGCGGGTACCGACGTGGGAGAGGGCGGAGGTGTCGAGGATGCCCTCCTCGACCGCGCGGCGGAACGGCGTGCCGTGCGTGTACTCCGCGCCGAAGTAGGTGTCCCAGGTGTCCAGGTGGGCGTCGAAGTGGAGCAGGGCGACGGGGCCGTGCTTCTTCGCCACCGAGCGCAGCAGCGGCAGCGCGATGGTGTGGTCGCCGCCCAGGGTCATCAGGCGGGCGCCGGTGCCGAGCAGGTCGTCGGCGGCGGCCTCGATGGTCTCGACGGCCTCGTTGATGTTGAACGGGTTCGCCGCGATGTCGCCGGCGTCCGCGACCTGCGCGAGGGCGAAGGGAGAGGCGTCCTGCGCGGGGTTGTAGGGGCGCAGCAGCCGGGACGCCTCGCGGATGGCGTTGCCGCCGAAGCGGGCGCCCGGCCGGTACGAGACGCCCGAGTCGAACGGCACGCCCACGACGGCGACGTCGGCGGTGCCGACCTCGTCCAGCCGGGGCAGCCGGGCGAAGGTCGCGGGGCCGGCGTACCGCGGGACGCGGGAGGAGTCGACGGGGCCGCGGGGCGTCTCGTTGCCGCTCATGCTGAAATGCCTTCTTTCTTGCGCTTCCTCGCGCATGCACTGCTTTTCATACGACTCTACTGGTGAGCCGGTACCGGTTCGTCGGAGACGGGTTCGGGGGACCGTCCGGCGAGTCGCTCGCGCCAGATGGCGAGGACACGCTCGTCGGTGGGCTTGGTGGCCAGGGACACCACCACGTAGGCGGCGAGGGAGGCCAGAAGGCCGTAGTAGACGGGCTCGTTGGCGAGGATGCCGTAGCCCGCCATCAGGCCGATCACGGCGAGACCGCCGACGATCACCGAGGCCAGCGCGCCCTGCACGGTGCCGCGCTTCCACAGCAGGCCGCCGAGGATGGGCACGAGCAGGCCGGCGACGAGGAGGTTGTAGGCGACGGTCAGGGCCTCGATGACGTTGTTCAGCGCGATCGCGGTGCCGATCACCGCTATGCCCATGATCAGGATGAAGAGCCGGTTGCCCTTGACCTCGTCGTGTTCCTCGGACCCGCCCTTGACGATCCCCCGCAGCCGGGACCAGATGTCGTTGTTGGCGACGGTGGCGCAGGCGATCAGGGCGCCGGAGGAGGTCGACATGACGGCGGCGAGGGCGGCGGCCAGCACCAGGCCCCGGACGCCGATGGGCAGTTCGTCCTTGACGATGGTGGCGAACGCGTCGTCGGGGCTGGCCAGCTTGGGGTAGAGGACCTTGGCCGCCGTGCCGATGACGGCGCCGGCGAGGGCGTAGGCCAGGCAGTAGGTGCCGGCGACCGTGCCGCCGATCCGGGCGACCTTGTCGCTGCGGGCGGTGAACACGCGCTGCCAGATGTCCTGGCCGATCAGCATGCCGAAGGTGTAGATCAGCACGTACGTGAAGATCGTCTCGCCGCCGATGCCCAGCGGGTCGAAGTACTCGGTCGGCAGCTTGGCCTTCATCGCGGAGAAGCCGCCCGCCTTGACCACGGCGATGGGCAGCAGGAGCAGGAGCACGCCGATCGTCTTGACGACGAACTGCACCATGTCGGTCAGGGTGATCGACCACATGCCGCCCAGCGTCGAGTACGCGACGACGATCGAGCCGCCGAGGATGATCGCGACAGTGCGGTTCATGTCGAACAGGACGTCGAAGATCGTGGCGTAGGCGATGGTCGAGGTGACCGCGAGCATGAGGGTGTACGCCCACATGACCAGGCCGGAGATGACGCCGGCCCGGCCGCCGTAGCGCAGGTCCAGCATCTCGGAGACGGTGTAGACCTTCAGGCGCGCGATGCGGGCGGAGAAGAAGACCGACAGGGCCAGCAGGCCGAGGCCGATGGTGAAGACCATCCAGGCGCCGGAGAGGCCGTACTGGTAGCCGAGGCCCACGCCGCCGATGGTGGACGCGCCGCCGAGGACGATGGCGGCCATGGTGCCGGAGTACATGGAGGGCCCGAGGCGCCGCCCGGCCACCAGGAACTCGCTCTTCGACTTGGCGCGGCGCATGCCCCACCAGCCCATCGCCAGCATCCCGGCGAGATAGACGACGATCACTGTGTAGTCGACGGCCATGGGTGGGGCCCTCCTTCGGCGCAGGGTCGGTGGCGTGTCGTGCAGAGTCGTGGGGACGCGCCGGCAGCTGATCGCGGGGACATCCGCCCGTACCCGCGGCTGCCGTGCTGACCTGAGATTAGGTGGCCGGAAAGCGACTGCGAAGTGTACGTTTCATCCATATGAACGGGGTGGAGTGGAGGAAACGCACACCATGCCGGAGACGAACACCCCCGCCGTCCCGCCGACACCCCCGGTCCCGCTGGCGGCGCTGCTGGCCCGGGAGGACCTGGCGCTGCGGCAGATCGCTGGCCCCTCGGACCCGGACACCGCGATCCACTGGGTGCACACCTCGGAGATGGCCGACCCCTACCCGTACCTGCTGGGCGGCGAGCTGCTGCTGACCGCGGGGGTGCACGTGCCCCGGGCGACGGGGCCGGACGCGGGCACCGGCACCGGCACGGGCGGGGCCGGGAGCCTGGAGGAGTACTTCGACGGCTACGTCTCCCGCATCGTGGCCGCCGGTGGTGCCGCCCTCGGCTTCGGCGTGGCCCCCGTGCACGACACGGTCCCGCACGCGCTGGTCGCCGCCTGCGACACCTACGGCCTCCCCCTCCTGGAGGTCCCGCCGCAGACGACCTTCTCCGGTGTGGCCCGCGCGGTCTGGCAGCTGATGGCGCAGGCCCGCCTCGCCGAACTGCGCCGCGTCACGGACGCGCAGCAGAGCCTGGCCTCCGCCGCCTCCCGCCCCGACCCGGTCCCGTCCGTGCTCCGCCAGCTCGCCCAGCGGGTCACCGGCCGCGCGGTCCTGTACGGCCCCGACGGCACCGAACTCGCGGCGGCGGGCCGGGAGCCGGCGGAGGGGGTGCGGGAGGCGCTGGCGAAGCTGGCGGACGTGGTGCGGCCCACGCGCCGGGGCGCGCCCCCGGCCGACCAGGGGGTACGGCTCCCGGGCCGCACGACGCCGACGGCGGACCACGGAGGTCGGCTCCCCGGCCGTACGGCACCCCCCGCGGACCACGGGGGTCGACTCCCCGGCCGTACGGCACCCCCGGCGGACCACGGAGGTCGGCTCCCCGGCCGCACCGCACCCCCGGCGGACCACGCGGCCCGGCCGGGCGACCGCACGGCAGCCGCCGCGCACCGCGACCCGGAGACGGCCCCGGCCGGCACCCGGCCCGCCCCCGCCACGTCCCCCTCCCTCACCTCACCCACCTCACCCACCTCACCCGCCTCCCTGGGCACCCCCGCTCCCGCCTCCGGCGCCCGGCCGCTCTCCCCCACGCCCACCTCCGCCACCGACACCCTCGGCGGCAGCCACCTGGCCGCCTACGCCCTCGGCGCGGGCGGGGGTTTCGTGCTCGGGGTGGCCGCGCAGCGGCGCGAGCCCGGGGACCACACCATCGCGTCCGTCGCCGCCGTGCTGCTGTCGCTGCTCACCGGCGAGCAGCAGAGCGGGGCCGGGGCGGCCCGTGCCTCCGCGCTGGTGCGGCTGCTGCTCGGGGCGGCTCCGGAGGAGGTCGCACCGCTGCTGGGAGGGGAGAGGGAATCGGCGCCGGCGCGGTGGATCGTCGTTCACGCGCGGCCCGAGGGGCGGGCGCCCGACGCGATGGGCGCCTCCGCGCTCGGTGCGGCGCTGGGCTCGCCGCTGGTCGACCTCGGGCGGGACGTCGTACGGGTGCTGGTGCCCGCCGAGCGGGAGCCCGCCACGCAGCCGGGCTGGACGCTCGGGGTGAGCGCGGCCGCCGGCCCGCACGAGTGGCCGGTCGCCGACGCGCAGGCGGCCCGCGCGCTGGCCCGCGCGCGGGCGACCCGCGCCTCGCTGGTCCGGCACGGCGCCCGGCCGGGGCTGGAGGACCTGGTGCCGCGGGCGGACGCCGAGGCGCACGCGCGCGCGTTGCTCGCGCCGCTCGCGGCCGGTCCCGCGCTCGCCGAGACCCTGCGCACCTGGCTGTCCCTGCACGGCAGTTGGGACCGTACGGCGGTGGCGCTGGACGTGCACCGCAACACCGTGCGACAGCGGATCGCCCGTTGCGCCGCGCTGCTGGAGGCGGACCTGGACGACCCGGACGTGCGGATGGAGCTGTGGTTCGCGCTGCGACAGCACTGAGGGCACCCCGCCGTCCCGGGCGGCCCACACGCCCGGGGCCCCGCGCGGCGGGTGACCCGTACGGCGGGCGACCCGTACGGCGGGTGACCCGTACGGGAGTAACCCCTACGGAAGTGACCCGTACGGGAGTACCCGTACAGGAGTGACCCGTACGGCAGATGACCCCGCCCACCGGGGTGTGACAATCCGACGACGCGCACCGTCCGCTGCCTCACAATGGGAGGCATGCCGATACCCGGGACACCCAGCCGCGCCCAGCTCGTCGACCACCTGGTGAGGACCCGTATCGCGGGCGACGTCGCCACGCCCCGCGAGAACAACCTCTCCCACTACCGTCAACTCGCCAACGGTGTCCGCAACTTCTGGCTCGGCCTGGAACTGGGCGACCGCTGGGCCGACGAGCAGGACGTGCTCGCGGTGATGGCCGAGCGGGTCGGCGTCAACGACGATCCGGAGTACCGGTACGGGCAGGACACCATCGACCCCGAGCTGACCGTGGACGCGCTGGAGCGGATGGCCCTTCGGCTGCGCAAGGCGGCCGACGGCCGGCAGCGGGTGCTGTTCGCCACCGGTCACCCCGGCGGTCTGCTGGACGTGCACCGGGCCACGGCCGCCGCGCTGCGCGCCGCCGGCTGCGAGATCGTCGTCATCCCGGACGGGCTGCAGACGGACGAGGGTTACGTCATGCAGTTCGCGGACGTGGCCGTCCTGGAGCACGGGGCGACCCTGTGGCACACCCACTCCGGCGAGCCGATGCGGGCCGTCCTGACGGGGCTGGAGCGCGCGGGGCACGCGCTGCCGGACCTCGTCGTGGCCGACCACGGCTGGGCCGGATACGCGGGCCAGCACGGCGTCGACTCGGTCGGGTACGCCGACTGCAACGACCCGGCGCTGTTCCTCGCCGAGTCCGAGGGCACCCTCCAGGTCGTGGTGCCGCTCGACGACCACGTGGTCACGCCCCGCCACTACGACCCGATGACGGCGTACCTGCTGGCCGAGGCGGGCCTGGTGTGAGGCACTGACACGCGCGGGGGGCGGCCCCGACGGGACCGCCCCTCGCACTCAGGTTGTTGTGCTCTGCTCAGTGGCCTCCACCGCCACCGCCTCCGTGACCGCCGCCACCGCCGTGGCCGCCGCCACCACCGTGACCGCCGCCGCCGTGGCCGCCACCACCGTGGCCGCCGCCGCCGTGACCGCCGCCGTAGCCACCGTGGCCGCCATAGCCGCCGTGGTCTCCGTGACCGTAGCCGCCGTGGCCGCCGTGGCCGCCGTGGCCGCCGCCGTAGCCATAGCCGTAGCCGTAGCCGTCGTCGTCGTTCCACCAGTTGTTGTGGTGCCCGCAGCCGCCGTTCCAGCTGCTAGAGCTGTGGCTGTTGTGGGACGGGGCCGCCGACGCGGTGCCCGCCGCGCCGAGCGCAGCTCCTCCTGCCAGCAGGAATCCTGCAGCGGACATCGCGACAAGACGCCTTGTGCGCTGTGATCGCATGGGGAATACCTTCCATCTCCATCGTCTCTCGCGGCTCCGACGGAGTCCGCGAGGTGATGGCCGTCGCCGCGACCAAAGAAGGAAGAGTGCGGCGCGGTCTTCAGGTTTCACCGCAACTTGAGTGGCACGTCGCATGCCACCGACGCCTGCTAGCCGCCCGTGCGCGCTCACGCAACCGGGCGCTGCGGCTGAGGTCCGAGGGGTCCGGAGCCTCGTCGGTCCTGCATACCGTGCGTTGCGGCTTTCACTCATAGAGCCTAGTACCCCATGCGTCACTCGTCACTTCGAGCGAGGGCCGCGGAACACGGGCGCCGGAAGGTGTCCGGGCCCGGTCCGGCGTCAGCGGCGGGGAACGCGGACCACGCCTTCCTGGATCACCGAGATGGCGAGCCGCCCGTCCTGGGTGTAGATGCGGGCCTGACCGAGGCCGCGGCCGCCGTAGGCGGACGGTGACTCCTGGTCGTACAGCAGCCATTCGTCGGCGCGGAAGGGCCGGTGGAACCACATCGCATGGTCCAGGGAGGCCCCCACGACGTCCCCCACGGCCCAGCCGCCGCGCCCGTGTGCGAGCAGCACGGAGTCGAGGAGGGTCATGTCGGAGACGTAGGTGGCGAGGACGACGTGCAGCAGGGGGTCGTCGGCGAGCTTGCCGTTGCTGCGGAACCACACCTGCGAGTGCGGCTCGCGTGGCTCACCGAACTTCCCGTACGGCGGCTCGTCCACGTAGCGCAGGTCGATCGCCTCGCGGGCCTCCAGGAAGCGCTCGACGACGGCGGCGTCGAGGTGGTCGTAGCCGCGCAGCCGGTCCTGCGAGGTGGGCAGGCCGGCCGGGTCGGGCGAGGCCGGCATGGGCGCCTGGTGGTCCAGCCCCTCCTCGTACGTCTGGAAGGACGCGGAGAGGTGGAAGATCGGCTTGCCGTGCTGGACGGCGACCACGCGGCGGGTGGTGAAGGAGCGCCCGTCACGGATGCGGTCGACGTTGTAGACGATCGGCGCGCCGGGGTCGCCCGTGCGCAGGAAGTACGCGTGCAGGGAGTGGGCGGGACGGTCCGCGGGGACCGTCCGCCCGGCGGCGACCAGCGCCTGCGCCGCGACCTGCCCGCCGAAGACGCGCGGGACGACGGCGGAGCGGGACTGGCCGCGGAAGATGTCCTCCTCGATCTGCTCGAGGTCGAGCAGATCGAGGAGGTCCTGAAGTGCCTGGCTCATGGCGTCAGTTGTACCGGGCAGCGATTGCCGGAACCTTACAGACCCATGTCCTTGGCGATGATCGTCTTCATGATCTCGCTGGTACCGCCGTAGATGCGGTTGACGCGGTTGTCCGCGTACAGGCGGGCGATCGGGTACTCGTTCATGAAGCCGTAGCCGCCGTGCAGCTGGAGGCAGCGGTCGATGACGCGGTGTGCGACCTCGGTGCAGAACAGCTTGGCGCTGGCGGCCTCGGCGGGGGTCAGCTCACCGGCGTCCAGGGCCTCCAGGGCGCGGTCGGCGACGGCCTCGGCCGCGTCCACCTCGGCCTGGCAGGCGGCCAGCTCGAACTTGGTGTTCTGGAAGGAGGCGACGGTCTTGCCGAAGACGGTGCGCTCCTGCACGTACTCCTTGGCGAACCGGACGGCCGCCTTGGCCTGCGCGTAGGCGCCGAAGGCGATGCCCCAGCGCTCGGAGGCGAGGTTGTGGCCGAGGTAGTAGAAGCCCTTGTTCTCCTCGCCGAGGAGGTCCTCGACGGGCACCTTGACATCGACGAACGCCAGCTCGGCGGTGTCGGAGGTCTTCAGGCCGAGCTTGTCGAGCTTGCGGCCGACGGAGTAGCCCTCGGACTTGGTGTCCACGGCGAAGAGGGAGATGCCGAAGCGGCGGTCCTCGGCGGTGGGCGCGGAGGTGCGGGCGCAGACGATCACGCGGTCGGCGTGGACGCCGCCGGTGATGAAGGTCTTGGCGCCGTTGAGGACGTAGTGCGTGCCGTCCTCGGAGAGCTTGGCGGTGGTCTTCATGCCCGCGAGGTCGGAGCCGGTGCCCGGCTCGGTCATCGCGAGGGCCCACATCTCCTCACCGGAGACGAACTTCGGCAGGAAGCGCTTCTTCTGCTCGTCGGTGGCGAGCATCTTGATGTACGGCAGGCCGAGCAGCACGTGCACGCCGGAGCCGCCGAACTGGACGCCCGCGCGGGCCGTCTCCTCGTACATCACGGCTTCGAACTTGTACGACTCGATGCCGGCGCCGCCGAACTCCTCGTCGACACGGATGCCGAAGACGCCCAGCTCGGCGAGCTTGTAGTAGAAGTCGCGCGGCGCCTGGCCCGCGGCGAACCACTCGTCGTAGACGGGGACGACCTCGGCCTCGATGAAGGCCCGGAGGGTCTCCCGGAACGCCTCGTGGTCCTCGTTGAACACCGTACGGCGCACCGCCGCCACCTCCGTACCTCGACCTGACATCGCTATGTCTAAGCGCTTGCTCATACCGAGCGTACCGGCGAGTAGGGAAACCCGTCCAGGGGGGTTCGGTGGTAACGCTCGTCACGCCGGGAGGTCAGCCGGACTCCTCGCCGGGGTCCGTCGCGAGCCGGAGTTCGATGTCCCAGTCGAGGTCCTGGCGGTATTCCACGGCTCCTTGGCGGTACCAGACGCGGTAGCCGGAGAGCGTGTCGCGGACGTGGCCGGTCACTCTGACGCGGACGAGGGAACAGGTCTTCGCGAGGGCGTGACGCGACACCGGGACCGGCCGTTCGGGACGGGGCCGGGGCTCACCCGCCCGGCGAAGGGCTTCGTCGCCGGAGAGGACGAAACCGTGGCCGCCCGTCTCCTCGGCGGTGAGGACGCCGTAGCGCACCACCTTCAGGCCGGCGGGCACCTGGAGCACGCGGGTGCGCAGAATCGTCAGGGGCTCCCCGCTGTCATTGGTCGCGCACGGCAGACTCGCCCAGTACTCGTCACCGACCCGCGCGTGGTCGAAGCCGATCTCGTTGCCCGTGCGGGCGAGCGCGTGTCCCTGGGCGTAGCCCCCCGACCGGTCACCCCCCGCCGCGGCCGTCAGCACCCCCACCGCGGCGAGCGCCACCACCGCCCGCATCCCCCGCAGAACGCCCGCACCCACGACTCCCCTGTCCGCGTCGATCACCGCGGAACCCCCCTTCATTCGCACAGGGGGGGAATAAGATCACGCCGCTGACCTGCGTGAACAGATCTTCCAGGCGGTCACTTCCGGTCCCCGGCCGTGCCGTAACGGCGGAACTCCGAGGTGTCCACGGTCCAGGGGCCGAACGGCACCGTGTCCCCGTAGATGTACGCGTCCTTGCGGGCGTAGCGGCCCTTGCACGGGTCGGAGTGGACCTCGACGGTGCCGGTGCGGGGGTCGACGATCAGGTAGTGCTCGATGCCCATGGCCGGGTAGTCGGCCAGCTTCTCGATGTAGTCGTTGTTCGGGTTGGACGGCGAGACGATCTCGACCACCGCGAGTACCTGCGTCGCATCGACGGCGACGCCCTCCTCATCGAGCACTCCCTCGGGGATGACGACCGCGTCAGGGTGGCGCATGCGGCCGAGTGCCGGGGCTTCGATCTCGGGGCCGCTCGCGCAGACGTAACCGGGGTGCGTGGTGAGCAGCTGCTCGTCCAGCTGGTTGCGAATGCGGTGGATCGCGCCCGCGTGCCGCATCGGGTGACACGTCATGGCCAGGATCGGCCCCGACGGCCCGATCTCGACGGTCCAGGAACCTTCGAGCCGCTCGGCGTAAGCCCCGAGCTCCTCGGCGATCGCGCGCATCTTGGCGTACTCCACGGCCGCAGCGTACTGGGGTGAAGCTCTGGCACCGGGCTCACGGGACCGATTCGACTCAGCCCTCGGTCTCCCCCACCGCCGCGAACGCCCCCCGTGCCATCCGGTGCAGCAACGCCGCCGTGGTGCCGCGACCGGGAAGCGTGCCCGCGCGGCCCAGGTGGGGGGTGGAGTTCAGCAGGCCGAAGACCGAGTGGACCGCCGAGCGGGCGGCCGGTTCGGTGAGCGCCGGGTAGACCTCGCGGACCACCTCCACCCACAGCTCCACGTACTGCCGCTGGAGCTGGCGCACCAGCTTGCGGTCGGTGTCGCGCAGCCGGTCCAGCTCGCGGTCGTGGAGGGTGATCAGGGGGCGGTCGTCCAGGGCGAAGTCGATGTGGCCCTCGATGAGCGAGTCCAGGACCGCCGGGGCGCCGCTGTCGCCGTCGGCCTCCGCCAGGCGGCGCTTCGCGCCGGTGAGGAGCTGGCCGCTGATGCCGACCAGCAGTTCGGCGAGCATCGCGTCCTTGCCGGGGAAGTGGCGGTAGAGGCCGGGGCCGCTGATGCCGACGGCCGCCCCTATCTCGTCGACCCCCACGCCGTGGAAGCCCCGCTCGGCGAAGAGGCGGGCGGCCTCCTTGAGGATCTGCTCGCGCCGGGTGGGGGCGTCGGTTCTGGTGACCATGCCAGTAATTCTAGACAGGGAGGTTAGCGGTCGTTAACCTGAAGGAAATGGTTAACGCTCATTAACAGTACGACCACTGGGTGAGGGGACCGCAGGATGCACGAGGCACCGGAGCTGACGAGCGCGGCTGATCCCGCGTCGGAGGCCTGGCAGGCCAATGAACAGGCCCACCTCGCTCTCACCGAGGAGCTGCGCGGCAAGCTGGCCGCGGCGGCGCTCGGCGGCGGCGAGCGGGCGCGGGCCCGGCACACCGCCCGCGGCAAGCTGCTGCCGCGGGACAGGGTGGACACACTGCTCGACCCCGGCTCGCCGTTCCTGGAGCTGGCCCCCCTCGCGGCCGACGGGATGTACGACGGGCAGGCCCCGGCCGCCGGCGTGATCGCCGGTATCGGGCGGGTCAGCGGGCGCGAGTGCGTGATCGTCGCCAACGACGCCACCGTCAAGGGCGGCACGTACTACCCGATGACGGTGAAGAAGCACCTGCGCGCGCAGGAGGTGGCCCTCGACAACCGGCTGCCGTGCGTCTACCTCGTGGACTCCGGCGGAGCCTTCCTGCCCATGCAGGACGAGGTGTTCCCCGACCGCGAGCACTTCGGGCGGATCTTCTACAACCAGGCCCGGATGTCCGGCGCCGGGATTCCGCAGATCGCGGCCGTGCTCGGCTCGTGCACGGCGGGCGGGGCGTACGTGCCCGCCATGAGCGACGAGGCCGTGATCGTCCGCAACCAGGGGACGATCTTCCTCGGCGGTCCGCCGCTGGTGAAGGCGGCCACCGGTGAGGTCGTCACGGCGGAGGAGCTGGGCGGCGGCGAGGTGCACTCCCGCGTCTCGGGCGTCACCGACCACCTCGCCGAGGACGACGCGCACGCCCTGCGGATCGTCCGGAACATCGTCGCCACGCTCCCGGCCCGGCAGCCGCTGCCCTGGGAGGTCACGCCGGTCGTGGAGCCGAAGGTGGACCCGTACGGGCTGTACGGCGCCGTCCCGGTCGACTCCCGCACCCCCTACGACGTCCGCGAGGTCATCGCGCGCGTGGTGGACGGCTCCCGGTTCGCCGAGTTCAAGAGCGAGTACGGGCAGACGCTGATCACCGGCTTCGCCCGGATCCACGGCCACCCGGTCGGGATCGTCGCCAACAACGGCATCCTGTTCGGCGAGTCCGCCCAGAAGGGCGCCCACTTCATCGAGCTGTGCGACCAGCGCGGCATCCCGCTGGTGTTCCTGCAGAACATCTCCGGCTTCATGGTCGGCAAGGACTACGAGGCCGGTGGCATCGCCAAGCACGGCGCCAAGATGGTCACGGCCGTCGCCTGCACGCGCGTGCCCAAGCTGACGGTGGTGGTCGGCGGTTCGTACGGCGCCGGCAACTACTCCATGTGCGGCCGGGCCTACTCCCCCCGCTTCCTGTGGATGTGGCCCAACGCCAAGATCTCCGTCATGGGCGGCGAGCAGGCCGCCTCGGTGCTCGCCACCGTCAAGCGCGACCAGCTGGAGGGCCGGGGGGAGTCCTGGTCGGCCGAGGACGAGGACGCCTTCAAGGCGCCCGTCCGCGCGCAGTACGAGCGCCAGGGCAACGCCTACTACGCCACCGCCCGTCTGTGGGACGACGGCGTGATCGACCCGCTCGAAACCCGTCAGGTGCTCGGACTCGCCCTGACGGCCTGCGCCAACGCGCCACTGGGAGAGCCCCAGTTCGGCGTCTTCCGGATGTGAGGAGGGGAACCGTGTTCGACACAGTGCTGGTGGCCAACCGGGGTGAGATCGCCGTACGCGTCATCCGTACGCTGCGCTCGCTGGGCGTGCGCTCGGTGGCGGTCTTCTCCGACGCCGACGCCGACGCGCGGCACGTCCGGGAGGCCGACACGGCGGTACGGATCGGTCCGGCTCCGGCCGCCGAGAGCTATCTGTCGGTGGAGCGGCTGCTGGAGGCCGCCGCCCGCACCGGCGCCCAGGCCGTCCATCCCGGGTACGGCTTCCTCGCCGAGAACGCGGGCTTCGCGCGCGCGTGCGAGGAGGCGGGGCTGGTGTTCATCGGCCCGTCGGCGGACGCCATCGCGTTGATGGGCGACAAGATCCGCGCCAAGGAGACGGTGAAGGCGGCCGGGGTGCCGGTCGTGCCGGGCTCCAGCGGCAGCGGGCTCACCGATGCCCAACTGGCTGAGGCCGCCCGGGAGATCGGCACTCCGGTGCTGCTCAAGCCCTCCGCAGGCGGTGGCGGCAAGGGCATGCGGCTGGTGCGGGACGTGAGCGTGCTGGAGGAGGAGATCGCGGCCGCCCGCCGCGAGGCCCGCGCCTCCTTCGGTGACGACACGCTGCTCGTGGAGCGGTGGGTCGACCGGCCCCGGCACATCGAGATCCAGGTGCTGGCCGACGGCCACGGGGGCGTGGTCCACCTCGGCGAGCGCGAGTGCTCGCTCCAGCGGCGCCACCAGAAGATCATCGAGGAGGCGCCCAGCGTGCTCCTCGACGAGGAGACCCGGGCCGCGATGGGCGAGGCGGCCGTGCAGGCGGCCCGCAGCTGCGGCTACCGGGGCGCGGGCACGGTGGAGTTCATCGTGCCGGGCAACGACCCCTCGTCGTACTACTTCATGGAGATGAACACCCGTCTCCAGGTGGAGCACCCGGTCACCGAACTCGTCACCGGGCTGGACCTGGTGGAGTGGCAGCTGCGGGTGGCGGCGGGCGAGCCGCTGCCGTTCGCCCAGGAGGACGTCCGGCTCACCGGCCACGCCGTCGAGGCGCGTATCTGCGCGGAGACCGTGTCCGTCAAAGAGGGCGCGCGCGGGTTCCTCCCCTCCGGCGGCACGGTCCTGCTGCTCGACGAACCCCAGGGCGACGGCGTCCGCACCGACTCCGGGCTCAGCGAGGGCACCGAGGTGGGAAGTCTGTACGACCCGATGCTGTCCAAGGTGATCGCGTACGGCCCCGACCGGGAGACCGCGCTGCGCAGGCTCCGGGCCGCGCTCGCCGGGACCGTCACGCTGGGCGTGCCGACCAACGCGGGCTTCCTGCGGCGGCTGCTGGCGCATCCGGCGGTGGTGGCCGGCGAGCTGGACACCGGGCTGGTGGAGCGGGTGGTGGACGAGCTGGTGTCCACGGAGGTGCCGGAGGAGGTGTACGAGGCGGCGGCGGCCGTACGGCTGGAGGGGCTGCGGCCCCGCTCCGAGGGCTGGACCGACCCCTTCTCGGTGCCGGGCGGCTGGCGCCTGGGCGGCACGCCGAAGCCGGTGTCCTTCCCGCTGCGCGTACCGGGCTGCGATCCCGTCGTCCGCGTGAGCCGGGGAGGGGCCACCGTCACCGAGGACCGGGTCTCCGTCACCCTCGACGGGGTCCGGCACACCTTCCACCGGGCCGGTGACTGGATCGGCCGCGACGGCGACGCGTGGCAGGTGCGCGACCACGATCCGGTGGCCGCCTCCCTCACCGGCTCCAAGCACGCGGGCGCCGACTCGCTCACCGCGCCGATGCCCGGCACGGTGACCGTGGTGAAGGTGGCCGTGGGGGACGAGGTGACCGCCGGGCAGAGCCTGCTGGTGGTCGAGGCGATGAAGATGGAGCACGTCATCTCCGCCCCGCACGCCGGCACGGTCACCGAGCTGGACGTCACGTCGGGCACGACGGTCGCCATGGACCAGGTGCTGGCCGTCATCGCACCCAAGGAGGCGGCGGAGTGAGCGCCGACGGACTGCCCATGGTCGTACCGGCCCAGGATCTGCCCGCCCGGGTGCGGATCCACGAGGTCGGCGCGCGCGACGGGCTGCAGAACGAGAAGACGGCCGTACCGACGGCGGTGAAGGCGGAGTTCGTCCGCCGCCTGGCCGACGCGGGCCTGACCACCATCGAGGCGACCAGCTTCGTGCACCCCAAGTGGGTGCCCCAGCTGGCCGACGCCGAGGAGCTGTTCCCGCTCGTCTCCGGTCTGGACGGCGTCGAACTGCCCGTACTGGTCCCCAACCAGAGGGGCCTGGACCGGGCGCTGGCGCTCGGCGCGCGCCGGATCGCCGTGTTCGCCAGCGCCACCGAGTCCTTCGCGAAGGCCAACCTCAACCGCACGGTGGACGAGTCGCTGGCCGTGTTCGAGCCGGTGGTGCGGCAGGCGAAGGACGCGGGCGCGCATGTCCGCGGGTACGTCTCCATGTGCTTCGGCGACCCCTGGGAGGGGGCGGTCCCCCTCCACCAGGCGGTCCGCGTCTGCGGGGCGCTGCGTGACATGGGCTGCGACGAGCTGAGCCTCGGCGACACCATCGGGGTCGCGACCCCGGGCCACGTCCTGGAGCTGCTCGCGCTGCTGAACGAGGAGGGCCTGCCGACGAACGTGCTCGGCGTGCACTTCCACGACACCTACGGCCAGGCACTCGCGAACACCTACGCGGCCCTGGAGCACGGGGTGACCACGGTCGACGCGTCCGCCGGCGGCCTCGGCGGCTGCCCGTACGCGAAGTCCGCCACCGGCAACCTCGCCACCGAAGACCTCGTTTGGATGCTGCACGGACTCGGCATCGAGACAGGGGTCGACCTGGGCCGTCTGACCGCCACCAGCGTGTGGATGGCCGAACAGCTGGGCCGTCCGAGCCCGTCCCGCACCGTCCGCGCACTCGGTAGCACGACACAGACCCACAAGGACAAGTGATCAGCATGGACCACCGCCTCAGCCCCGAGCTGGAGGAACTCCGCCGTACGGTGGAGGAGTTCGCGCACGACGTCGTGGCGCCGAAGATCGGCGACTTCTACGAGCGGCACGAGTTCCCGTACGAGATCGTGAGCGAGATGGGCCGGATGGGCCTGTTCGGACTGCCGTTCCCCGAGGAGTACGGCGGCATGGGCGGCGACTACCTGGCCCTCGGCATCGCCCTGGAGGAGCTGGCCCGCGTCGACTCGTCCGTGGCGATCACCCTGGAGGCCGGGGTCTCCCTGGGCGCCATGCCGATCCACCTGTTCGGCACCGAGGAGCAGAAGCGCGAGTGGCTGCCCCGGCTGTGCGCGGGCGAGATCCTGGGCGCCTTCGGCCTCACCGAGCCGGACGGCGGCAGCGACGCCGGGGCGACCCGCACCACGGCCCGCCTGGACCCGGACACGAACGAATGGGTCATCAACGGCACCAAGTGCTTCATCACCAACTCGGGCACCGACATCACAGGCCTGGTGACGGTCACCGCGGTCACCGGCCGCAAGCCGGACGGCAAGCCGCTGATCTCCTCGATCATCGTCCCGTCGGGCACCCCCGGCTTCACGGTCGCCGCGCCCTACTCCAAGGTCGGCTGGAACGCCTCCGACACCCGTGAACTGTCCTTCCAGGACGTCCGGGTGCCCGCCGCGAACCTTCTGGGCGAGGAGGGCCGGGGCTACGCGCAGTTCCTGCGCATCCTCGACGAGGGCCGCATCGCCATCGCGGCGCTGGGCACCGGGCTGGCGCAGGGCTGCGTGGACGAGTCGGTGAAGTACGCGAAGGAGCGCCACGCCTTCGGCCGTCCGATCGGTTCCAACCAGGCCATCCAGTTCAAGCTCGCGGACATGGAGATGAAGGCCCACACCTCCCGCCTCGCCTGGCGCGACGCGGCCTCCCGCCTGGTCGCGGGCGAGCCCTTCAAGAAGGAGGCGGCGATCGCCAAGCTCTACTCGTCCACGGTCGCCGTGGACAACGCCCGCGACGCCACCCAGATCCACGGCGGCTACGGCTTCATGAACGAGTACCCGGTGGCCCGCATGTGGCGCGACTCCAAGATCCTGGAGATCGGCGAGGGCACGAGCGAGGTGCAGCGGATGCTGATCGCGCGGGAGTTGGGGCTGACCGGCTGATCCGGTTCCCATGAGGGAGGGGGCGGGGCGTCGTCGTACGCCGTCGCCCCCTCCCTGCGTTTCCGGCCGGTCCCACCAGCCCTCAGCCAGCCCTCGGTGAGACGTCACTCAGACGTCAGCCACGCCGCAGCCATGCTTCAACCAGCTTTGATTGCCGACGAGTTGGCACACATGCTAGATTCCGCCCCACTTCCGAACACCTGTCCGTACTTTCCCGCTGACCACGGGGAATCCGCAGGTACGGAAGGGGAAATGGGGGAGATCTCGCTGTGCGCGATATCCCATGGGCGCGGCCCGCGCATGCAGCGCGGTTCCGGCTTTCGCCGATGGACTTCAAGGTCACCGCCCCACCATCGGCGGAGCCTTTTGCGCTCGCCGCGTTTCCGTCCACGTGATTCGACCATCCGTCGATCCCCCGGACGCGTCGACATGCCCCCTTTCCCGCTGTGCGTCAACTGACACCAGGGGGTATTCATATGCGCATACGCACCATGCTGGCCGTCGCGGCCGTCGGTTCCCTGACACTCGCGGGTGCGACCGCCGCTCCGTCGCTCGCCGCCGACGAGCCCGGTCATCCGGCCGATGTCGTGACGGGGGTGCTCACTCCGGATCAGGAGGCGGAAGTCGAGACGGCTCCGGGTGCCACCGACAAGGTGGACGTGTACTACAAGGGGGCGAAGATCGACCCCGCGTCGGACTGGAGCGGCGCGAACATCTGCGTCGAGGCGTCGGAGGACGGCACCATGCGGTGCTTCGACAACGACACCGAGTCCAACGCGTACCTGGCCGCCCACGCGCCCACGGCTCAGGCCCGGGCCGGTGCGAAGCAGGCGCTGGCGAACCGCACGCAGGCGAAGGCCGCGGTGGCCGCCCAGAGGTACTCGGACTGCCCCGATTCCTACGTGTGCCTGTGGCAGGACGCGAACTACTCGGGCCGGCGCCTGCAGTGGCCGACCTATCCGGAGGCCAAGACCCGCCATCTGGACCAGTATTCGCCGTCGTTCCGGGACAAGGCCAGCTCCGCTTTCGTGAACCGGCCGCAGCGCGGTGTGGAGGTGTACGACTTCCGCTCGGGCCTGCCGGATCCGCACCTTTTCCTGGGCGCCGGCTACAGCCTTTACCCGGACTTCAAGAGCATCGATTACACCTACGGCGGCAGCTGGAACGACCGGGCCGACGCCATCAAGTTCTGAGCGCGCGCATTCCAGCCGTACCGGCATCCCGAAACCGGGGTGCCGGTACCGTGACCCCACCCGTCAGACCCTCGTATCCGATGGAGACCCCCGTGAACCGCACCCCCCATATCGCCGCAGTTCTCGCGCTCGGAGCCGTCCTGGCCGCCGGGACCACCGCCTGTTCCGTCAAGGACACCGCGAAGCCGGACAAGATCGGGGTCGTGGAGAAGCTGCCCGTCGACACGGACAAGGCGCAGTCGAAGAAGAACGCCCGGGAATTCCGTTCCTGGGTCGAGAAGAACGGCACCGCACAGCAGAAGGCCGCCGCCGCCCGCGTGGACCGCATCATCGGCGAGTGGAACGAGCAGACGGGCAACGCCTACATCTCCACCGACATCAACGGCGGGAAGACCCAGGTGACGGACCCTCAGGCGGCGGCCGGCGCGATCGTCAAGGCGTTCGCCTCCTGGAAGGACTCGAAGCAGGGATACGCGTCCGTCTACGACGTCTTCGGCAACGCCATGGTCACGAACTACCAGTTCTGACCAGGGCCCGGGGCCGCCGGGACGATCCACCCCCTGGACAGTCTCTGAGGTTAGGCTAACCTATCTTCGACCTTGTCCGGCGGGCGCTTCGCCCCGTTCGAAAGCAGTCACAGCCATGCCCCACGCCCGTGCCACCCACCCCACCCGCCGCGGCCTGCTCGCCGCGGGCGGCGCCATCGGACTCGGCGTAGCGCTCGCCGCCTGCGGCAACGACAAGGGCACAAGCGGTGACTCCGGGGCACAGGGGAAGGCCGGCACGTCCGGTCCCTGGAGCTTCAAGGACGACCGCGGCACGCTCGTGAAGCTGGACAAGGTCCCGGCGGACATCGTCGCGTTCACGGGTGTCGCGGCCGCGCTCCACGACTACGGCGTCCAGGTCAAGGGCGTCTTCGGTCCGACGAAGACCACCGCGGGCAAGCCCGATGTCCAGGCCGGCGACATGGACATCAGCAAGGTGACGATCCTCGGCAACACCTGGGGCCAGTTCAACATCGAGAAGTACGCGTCCCTCGCGCCGGACCTGCTCGTCTCCACGATGTTCGACAGCGCCGGCACCCTCTGGTACGTCCCGGACGAGTCGAAGAAGAAGATCTCCCAACTCGCCCCCAGCGTCGGCATCTCCGTCTACGACCGGCAGCTCACCCAGCCGCTGCAGCGCATGTGGGAGCTGGCCGAGTCGCTCGGCGGCGACATGAAGGCCGCCAAGGTGACGGACGCCAAGAAGCGGTTCGAGGCCGCGGCCGCCCGGCTGCGCGCCGCCGCCAAGGCCAGGCCCGGCATCAAGGTGCTGGTCGGCTCCGCCAGCGACCAGCTCTTCTACGTCTCCGGCAGCGACCTCTCCGTCGACCTGGAGTACTTCAAGGCCCTCGGCGTCAACTTCGTCGAGCCGCCGGAGAGCGCCAAGAAGCAGGGCGGCGGTTGGTACGAGTCGCTGAGCTGGGAGAACGTCGACAAGTACAAGGCCGACATCATCATGATGGACGACCGCTCCTCGGCGATCCAGCCCGCCGATATCACCAAGGCGACCTGGAAGAAGCTGCCCGCGGTGAAGGCGGGCCAGGTCATCGCCCGCTCCCCCGAGCCGATCCTGTCGTACGACAAGTGCGTGCCACTGCTCGACAACCTGGCCGAGGCCCTGGAGAAGGCGAAGAAGGTGAGCTGAGGCTTCTTCTGACCCTTGCGGCCCCCTTCGACGACCCCGGCCGAGACTGCCGGGGTCGTCTTTTTCGGGGGAGGGGCGAAGTTCCATGATCTTCGACTTAGGTTAGGCTAACCTAAGTCGAAGCCGTGGAACTTCGCCCCTTTTCCGTTCCCCCACGGACAGTCCCCTCGGAGGACCCCCCATGCGCTCGCACCTGCTCAATGGCCTCACAGCGGAGCACTACCGCCGCTCCGTGACCGAAGGAGTAGAGCGGGTGGCGGCCAAACTCGCCACCACCGAACGTCCGTTCACCGGAATCACCGTCGACGACCTCGCACCCCGCATCGACGCCATCGACCTCGACCGGCCGCTGGGCGACACCGTCGCGGTGCTGGACGAACTGGAGGACGTCTACCTCCGGGACGCGGTCTACTTCCACCACCCCCGCTACCTCGCCCACCTCAACTGCCCGGTCGTCATCCCGGCGGTGCTCGGCGAGGCCGTGCTCTCGGCGGTCAACTCCTCCCTCGACACCTGGGACCAGTCGGCCGGCGGCACGCTCATCGAACGCCGTCTCGTCGACTGGACGACCGAGCGCATCGGCTTCGGACCGGCCGCCGACGGCGTGTTCACCTCCGGCGGCAGCCAGTCCAACCTCCAGGCGCTGCTGCTGGCCCGCGAGGAGACCAAGGCCGACGACCTGACCAGGCTGTGCGTCTTCGCCTCCGAGGTGAGCCACTTCAGCGTGAAGAAGTCGGCGAAACTGCTGGGCCTGGGCCCCGACGCGGTGGTCAGCATCCCCGTCGACCACGACAAGCGCATGCAGACCCTCGCGCTCGCCCGCGAGCTGGAGCGCTGCGCGCAGGACGGCCTCGTCCCCATGGCCGTCGTCGCCACCGCCGGCACCACCGACTTCGGCTCCATCGACCCGCTCCCGGAGATCGCCGAGCTGTGCGCGCGGCACGGGGTGTGGATGCACGTCGACGCGGCCTACGGCTGCGGGCTACTCGCCTCCCTCAGGTACCGCGACCGGATCGACGGCATCGAGCGCGCCGACTCGGTCACCGTCGACTACCACAAGTCCTTCTTCCAGCCGGTGAGTTCGTCCGCCCTGCTGGTCCGGGACACGGCCACCCTGCGCCACGCCACCTACCACGCGGAGTACCTCAACCCGCGCCGCATGGTGCAGGAGCGCATCCCCAACCAGGTCGACAAGTCCCTGCAGACCACCCGCCGTTTCGACGCCCTCAAACTGTGGCTGACGCTGCGCACCATGGGCGCCGACGGCATCGGCGAACTCTTCGACGAGGTGTGCGAACTGGCGCGGGAGGGCTGGCAGTTGCTGGCCGCCGATCCCCGCTACGACGTCGTCGTCGAGCCGTCGCTGTCCACCCTCGTCTTCCGCTACGTCCCGGCCGCCGTCACCGACCCGGCCGAGATCGACCGCGCCAACCTGTACGCCCGCAAGGCCCTGTTCGCCTCCGGCGACGCCGTGGTCGCGGGCACCAAGGTCGGCGCCCGCCACTACCTGAAGTTCACCCTGCTCAACCCCGAGACGACGCCGGCCGACATCGCCGCCGTCCTCGACCTGATCGCCGGCCACGCCGAGCAGTACCTGGGAGACTCCCTTGACCGCGCTTCCTGAAGCCAGCCGCATTCATGACTTCGTGGGGATCGGGCTCGGCCCCTTCAACCTCGGCCTCGCCTGCCTCACCGAGCCCATCGAAGAGCTCGACGGCGTCTTCCTGGACTCCAAGCCCGACTTCGAGTGGCACGCCGGGATGTTCCTGGAGGGCGCCCACCTCCAGACGCCGTTCATGTCGGACCTGGTCACCCTCGCCGACCCGACCTCGCCGTACTCCTTCCTCAACTACCTGAAGGAGAAGGGCCGGCTGTACTCGTTCTACATCCGCGAGAACTTCTACCCCCTGCGCGTCGAGTACGACGACTACTGCCGCTGGGCCGCGAACAAGCTCACCAGCGTCCGCTTCGGCACCACGGTCACCGAGGTGACGTACGAGGACGACGTGTACGTGGTGCGCACCCAGGCCGGTGACACCTACCGTGCCCGCCGCCTCGTCCTCGGCACCGGCACCCCGCCGCACGTCCCGGACGCGTGCCGGGACCTCGGCGGCGACTTCCTGCACAACTCCCGTTACCTGGACGGCAAGGCGGAGCTGCAGCGCAAGAAGTCGATCACCCTGGTCGGCAGCGGCCAGTCCGCGGCCGAGATCTACTACGACCTGCTCAGCGAGATCGACGTCCACGGCTACCGGCTGAACTGGGTCACCCGCTCCCCGCGGTTCTTCCCGCTCGAATACACCAAGCTCACGCTGGAGATGACCTCCCCGGAGTACATCGACTACTTCCACGCGCTTCCCGAGGCCACCCGCTACCGGCTCACCGCGCGGCAGAAGGGCCTGTTCAAGGGCATCGACGGCGACCTGATCAACGAGATCTTCGACCTGCTCTACCAGAAGAACCTCGGCGGCCCCGTCCCCACCCGCCTGCTCACCAACGCGGCCCTCACCGGCGCCCGGCACGAGAGGGGCACGTACACCCTGTCCTTCCGCCAGGAGGAGCAGGGCAAGGACTTCGAGCTGGACAGCGAGGGCCTGGTCCTGGCCACCGGCTACCAGTACCGGGAGCCGGAGTTCCTCGCGCCCGTCCGCGACCGGCTGCGCTACGACTCCCAGGGCAACTTCGACCTCGCCCGCAACTACGCCATCGACGTCACCGGCCGCGGCGTCTTCCTCCAGAACGCCGGCGTGCACACGCACAGCATCACCAGCCCCGACCTGGGCATGGGCGCGTACCGGAACGCTTACATCATCCGTGAGCTGCTGGGCACGGAGTACTACCCGGTCGAGAAGTCCATCGCCTTCCAGGAGTTCGCGGTATGACAGACAAGAGCCTGACCTTCACGATCCGCCCGCTCGACCCCCTGAAGGACGCCGAGCTGCTGCACGGCTGGGTCACCCACCCCAAGGCGGCGTTCTGGATGATGCGGGACGCGCGGCTGGAGGACGTCGAGCGCGCCTACATGGAGATCGCGGCCGACCCGCACCACCACGCCCTCCTCGGACTCGACGACGCCGGGACCCCCGTCTTCCTGATGGAGAAGTACGACCCCGCCCACCGCGAACTGGTCGGACTGTACGAACCGCGGCCGGGCGACGTCGGAATGCACTTCCTCGTCGCCCCCGCCGACACGCCCGTGCACGGGTTCACGCGGGCCGTCATCACCGCGGTGATGGCGCACCTCTTCGAGGACCCGGAGGCCCGACGGGTGGTCGTGGAGCCCGATGTGGCCAACAAGGCCGTGCACGCCCTGAACGAGGCCGTCGGGTTCGTGCCCGAACGGGAGATCCGGAAGCCGGAGAAGAAGGCGTTGCTGAGCTTCTGCACGCGTGAGCGGTTCACCGAGGCGACGGCGGTGCCGGCATGACCCTCGCCGACACCGTGGCCCACCTCTCCCCCGAGCGCTGGGAGACCGCCAACCGTCAGCTCGTCCGCAAGGCACTCGCGGAGTTCGCGCACGAGCGGCTGATCACCCCCGAGAAGGACGGGGACCGGTATGTCGTGCGCAGCGACGACGGTCTCACCTCCTACCGCTTCTCCGCCGTCCTGCGCGGCCTCGACCACTGGCAGATCGAGGCGGACTCGATCACCCGCCACCGCGACGGCTCCGAACTCCCCCTCGCCGCCCTCGACTTCTTCATCGAGCTGCGCGGGGCCCTGGGCCTGAGCGACGAGATCCTGCCGGTCTACCTGGAGGAGATCTCCTCCACCCTCTCCGGCACCTGCTACAAGCTCACCAAGCCGCAGGTCCCGGCCGCCGAGCTGGCCCGCTCCGGATTCCAGGCCGTCGAGACCGGGATGACCGAGGGCCACCCGTGCTTCGTGGCCAACAACGGGCGGCTCGGGTTCGGCGTCCACGAGTTCCTGTCGTACGCCCCGGAGACCGCGAGCCCGGTCCGGCTCGTGTGGCTTGCCGCGCACCGCTCGCGGGCCGCGTTCACGGCCGGCGCCGGGATCGAGTACGAGTCCTTCCTGCGAAAGGAGCTGGGCGAGGAGACGCTGGACCGCTTCCACGCCGTCCTCACCGGGCAGGGCCTGGACCCGGCCGACTACCTGCTCATCCCGGTCCACCCCTGGCAGTGGTGGAACAAGCTCAGCGTCACCTTCGCCGCCGAGGTGGCCCGCCGGCACCTCGTCTGCCTCGGCGAGGGCGACGACGAGTACCTGGCCCAGCAGTCCATACGGACGTTCTTCAACACCTCCGACCCGCACAAGCACTACGTCAAGACGGCCCTGTCCGTCCTCAACATGGGCTTCATGCGCGGACTCTCGGCCGCCTACATGGAGGCCACGCCCGCGATCAACGACTGGCTCGCCCAGCTCATCGAGAACGACGAGGTGCTCAGGGCGACCGGGCTGACGATCATCCGCGAGCGCGCGGCCGTCGGCTACCGGCACCTGGAGTACGAGCGGGCCACCGACCGCTACTCGCCCTACCGCAAGATGCTGGCCGCGCTGTGGCGGGAGAGCCCGGTGCCCTCGCTCGGCGAGGGCGAGTCCCTGGCGACCATGGCGTCCCTGCTGCACGTGGACCACGAGGGCGCGTCCTTCGCGGGCGCCCTGATCGAGCGGTCCGGGCTGACGCCCACCGAGTGGCTGCGCCGGTACCTGCGGGCGTACTACACCCCGCTGCTGCACAGCTTCTACGCCTACGACCTGGTGTACATGCCGCACGGCGAGAACGTGATCCTCGTCCTGGAGGACGGGGTGGTGCGGCGGGCGGTCTACAAGGACATCGCCGAGGAGATCGCCGTCATGGACCCGGACGCGGTGCTGCCGCCGGACGTGCGGCGGATCCGGGTCGAGGTGCCGGAGGACCAGAAGCTGCTGTCGATCTTCACCGACGTCTTCGACTGCTTCTTCCGCTTCCTCGCCGCGAACCTCGCCGCCGAGGGAATCCTGACCGAGGACGGCTTCTGGCGCACGGTCGCGGAGGTCACCCGCGAGTACCAGGAGGCGAACCCTGGGCTGGAGGACAGGTTCCGGCAGTACGACGTGTTCGCCCCGGAGTTCGCGCTGTCCTGCCTCAACCGGCTCCAGCTGCGCGACAACCGGCAGATGGTGGACCTAGCCGATCCCTCCCGCGCGCTCCAGCTGGTGGGGAGCCTGAAGAACCCCCTGGCGGCCTTCTGAGGGCACACAGACGGACGGGCACCCCGGAGTACGGTCCTCCGGGGTGCCCGTCGGCCGTTCACCGGCCGTGTGCCCGCGCTCCCGCGCGCCCTCGGTCAGCCCGTCGGCCAGGGCACCTGGGGCGAGCGGTAGTAGGTGATGCCGAGGGCGTCCCAGCGCGGTCCCTGCGCGGCGAGCCGCACCTTGTAGGCGTCCCAGCCGTGCGTGGCCGCCGGGGACCAGCCCAGCTCGGCCACGCCGGGCAGCCGCGGGAACGCCATGTACTCGATGTCGGAGGACCTGGTGAGGGTCTCCGACCACAGCGGGGCCTCGACGCCCCGGACGGCCGAGGCGGGCGCGCCGGGGAGGTAGGTGCCCGGGTCCCAGTCGTAGGACCGCTTCACCTCCACCAGCCCGGCCCAGGACAGCCCCAGGGGCGTGTCCTTCGTGTACTTCATGTCGAGGTAGACCCGGTCGGCCGGGGACAGGACCAGTCCGGTGCCGTTCCGGGCCGCCGCGGCCACCTGCTCCTTCTCGGCGGCGCCGGTGCCGTCCAGTCCCCAGTACTGGGCGAGAGCGCCCTTGGCGGGGGTGGCGCCGGTCAGCTGGTGCCAGCCGATGACCGTCTTGCCGTACTTGGCGACCAGCGGCTGGACGCGGTCCATGAAGGTGACGTAGTCGGCGTGGCTGGTGGAGTGCGCCTCGTCGCCGCCGATGTGGAGGTAGCGGCCGGGGGTGAGCGCGGCCAGCTCGCGGATCACGTCGTCCACGAAGTCGTACGTCACCGGCTTGTTCACGCACAGGGAGCTGAAGCCGACCTGGGTGCCGGTGTACAGCGGGGGCGCCGTGCCGTCGCAGTTCAGCCGCGCGTAGGAGGCGAGGGCGGCGTTGGTGTGGCCGGGCATGTCGATCTCGGGGACGAGTTCGACGTAGCGGGTGGCCGCGTAGCGGACGATCTCCCGGTAGTCGGCCTTGGTGTAGTGGCCGCCCGCACCGCCGCCGACCTCGGTGGAGCCGCCGTAGGAGGCGAGCCTGGGCCAGGAGTCGACGGCGATGCGCCAGCCCTGGTCGTCGCTGAGGTGCAGATGCAGCTCGTTGATCTTGTACAGGGCCAACTGGTCGATGTAGCGCTTGACCTGGCCGACGGTGAAGAAGTGCCGGGAGACGTCGAGCATCGCCCCGCGGTAGGCGTAGCGGGGGTGGTCCTCGATGGTGCCGCCGGCGACGGTCCAGGGTCCGGGCTGGACGGTCCCGCGCTCGACGGCCGCGGGCAGCAGCTGGCGCAGGGTCTGCACCCCGTGGAAGAGGCCGGCGGGAGCGCTCGCGGTGATGGTGACCCCGTCGGGGGCGCTGTTCAGCCGGTAGCCCTCGGGGCCGAACGAGCCCTTGGCCAGGCGCAGTCGGATGCCGCCCTCGCCCTGCTCGGTCAGGGGCAGCCGGTAGCCGGTGGACGGCCGCAGGATGCCGGCCAGGTAGGCGGCGACGCGGCGGACGGAGAATCCGGCGGCGCCGTCGACACGGACGCGGGTCGCCGCGGTGATGCGGTACGGGGCTCCGCCCGGCTCGACCGAGGCGGGCGCCGGGACCACACGGTCCAGGGGTGCCGGTTCCGCGGCCCGGGGTGCGGGTGCCGCGCCGACGCTGAACGCGCCCGCCGCCGCCACCAGCAGGAGGGATCCGAGGACGCGGGTCAGTCGGGGAGTCGTGCTGTGGTGCCGTCTCACATGCGCTCCCTTCGGGACTGCAGGATTGGTCAAGACCACTCTCCCTCACATCCGGTGAAACAATCCCCGCATGGCGGAAATCATCCAGAAGGACGGCACGTGGGTCTTCGCCGGGGACGCCCTGCGGCTGACCCCGGGACGGGACAGGAACGTGAGCCTGCTGCGCCGCGCCCTGGGTGAACTCGAGGTCCCGCTGCGCGCGTTGGCGGGTGTCTCGTTCGAGCAGGGCAAGCGGTCCGGGCGGCTGCGACTGCGACTGCGCGACGGCGCCGACCCCCTGCTGCTCGCCACCGCCGGCCGGCTCGCGGAGGCCGACGACCCCTATCAGCTGCCCGTGGAGTCCGACCGGTACGGCGTGGCCGAGTACTTCGCGCAGGAGGTCCGCAACTCCCTGCTGCTGGACGGGATCCCGTCCGCGCCGGTCACCGGCTACCTGCTGCCGGGACCGTCCCTGCCGGTGGCCGCCGCGGCCGGGGACGGCGCGGCGGACTTCGACGGGGAGCGGGTGCGGCTGGAGTGGAACTGGAAGACGGAGGACGCCAAGTCCGCCACCGGCACCCGGACGATCCCGCTCGCGGACATCGACGCCGTGCAGTGGCAGCCGGCGTCCGGGCTGGAGAACGGCTGCCTGCGCTTCACCGTGCGCGGCGCGCCGCCCGCCACGCCGCCGAAGTACGACCCGAACGCGGTCGAGCTGTGGGGCTTCCGCAAGGACCCGTTGATGGCGCTGGTCGCGGCGGCCGTGCAGGCGCGGCTGCCGCATCCGTCGGCACCGGCCGCCGTGCCGGCCGTGCCGCGGCAGGCCCTGCCGCCGGGCGGGCCGCCCGCCGCCGAGGACGACCACGACGCCCTGCTGCGGCGACTGCGGGAACTGGGCGAGCTGCACCGTTCGGGGGTGCTCACCGAGGAGGAGTTCGCGCTGGCCAAGCGGGCGGTCCTCCAGCGGATGTGAGGACCGCCGCGCCCGGTGCCGGGTGCGCCCCGTCACGGCCCCGGGGCGCACCGGGTGTCACTTCGCCCTGCGGGCCACCGTGAAGTGGTCGATGCGCTCACCGGTCTCGGCGATGCCCGACACGGTCAGCGTGGTCTGCCGCCCCTTCGGCGCGGGCGTGACGTCCACGCGCAGGAAGGAGTAGTCGAGGTAGCGCACCCGGGACCAGGCGACGGTCTCGTTCCGCTTGCCGTCCTTGAGGTTGACGAACGAGGCGACGGAGTCGGTCTCGTGCTCGTGGCCCTCGTAGGAGTCGGGGGCGGTGAAGGCGTACAGGCTGCGGCCGGCCGCTCCGGCGGTGACGTACACCACACCCTCGGTCTCGGAGTAGGCGGTGCCCCCGATCGGGAGCTTCTTGGCGACCGCGTCCCCCTTGATCACGTCGGTGCGCTCGTACTGGTGGTTGTGGCCGTTGATGACCAGGTCCACGGTGTACTTCTCGAACAGCGGCACCCACTCCTGGCGTACGCCCCCCTCCGAGGCGTGCGCGGTGGAGGTGCAGTAGGCGCAGTGGTGGAAGAAGACCACGACGAAGTCGACGTCCTTGGCCGCGCGGTACCTCTTCAGCTGCGCTTCCAGCCACTTGGTCTGGGTTCCGCCCGAGATGCCCAGGTTTGCCGGGATCTCGTACGAGATGTCGTTGGCGTCGAGGGAGATGACCGCGGTGTTGCCGTAGACGAAGGAGTAGACGCCCGGCAGGTTCTTCCTGTCGGGGCCGTTGTCCGGGAGGGTCCAGCGGGCGTCCTCGCCACCGTAGCCGTTGGGCGAGTACCAGGCCTCCATGTCGTGGTTGCCGTACGCCGGCATCCACGGGACCTGCTTGGCGACCGACTCGGTCTGGGCGAGGAACTGGTCCCAGGTGCGCGAGTCGAAGCCGGTGTCGGTGGTCTTGCCGGCGCCGGAGGGGTCGCCGTAGGCGATGTCGCCGGCGTGCAGATGGAAGGCCGGGTTCTGGCCGAGGATCAGGGCGTTGTTGGCCAGGCCGTGGTAGCCGACGCCCTCGTCGCCGAAGGCGGTGAAGGTGAACGGCTTCTTGTGGTCGGGGGCGGTGGTGAAGGTGCCGAGGGTGCCCAGCAGGTGCGGCTCGGCCGGGTCGAAGCCGCGGTGACCGACGCCGTAGTAGTACGTCCTGCCGGGGCGCAGGTGGGTGAGCCTGGCGTGGATGTAGTACTGGGTGTGGTCACCGCTCGCGCCGACACCGGCCGGGGTGTGCAGGGCGCGGACCTCGGCGTCGATCCTGCGGGAGAGGTCCCAGGGATGGGCGCCGATCCGGATGAACGGCTTCTTCACCGCGACCGGGACCTGCCAGGAGACGGTGATCTCGGTGCGCGGGTCGTTGCCCCAGGCCAGGTGGCGGCCGAAGGGGGCGACGAGGGCGCCGTCGACGGTCTCGGCCGACAGGGTAGCGCTCCCCCACCGCCTGAAGGGCGTGGGAGGTACCCCCAGCGCCGGGACGGCGGCCCGTGCGGTGGCGCCCGGCACGAACGCGCCGCCCGTGACGGCGCCCAGGGTGACGGCACCGCCTCTGATCATGGCGCGCCGGGAGAATCGCGCGCGCAGGTACTCATGCTGTTCGGCCATGCTCATGCGCTCGGCCAGCTTCTCGGGTACTCCCATGCGAGGAATGTCCATGACGCCTGAAACTCGTCCCCGCAGGCGACCGCGCGCAGGACACCGGATGGACGGCTTGCGAACACCTGCCCACGAGAGTCCCAGCACACCGCTCCACGGGGGCACCCAACGGGCATCTGCCCGGAATCGGGCACGATTCTTGCGAATCTCGCGCCGGTGGCCCAGGATCTACCGGGTGCACGAGGAACTTGTCGATCACCTGACGCGGTCCACGCCCCTGAGCAGGGGCGAGGCGCTGCGGGTGGTCCAGGACGTGCTCGCCTATTTCGACGAGACGACGCAGGACTACGTCCGTCGCCGCCACCGCGAGCTGCAGGCCCAGGGCCTGCAGAACACGGAGATCTTCGACCGGATCGAGGCGGACCTGAAATACCGAACGGTGGCGCCGCCGGAGCTCACGCTCAGGCAGCTGCGCCGCATGGTCTACGGCTGAGACGCCAGGCTGAGAGATACGTATACATGTGCGGAATTGTCGGATACATCGGTAAGCGTGACGTGGCCCCGCTGCTGCTGGAAGGTCTGCAGCGGCTGGAGTACCGCGGCTACGACTCCGCGGGCATCGTCGTCTCCTCCCCGAAGTCGGCCGGCCTCAAGATGGTCAAGGCCAAGGGCCGCGTGCGCGACCTGGAGGCCAAGGTCCCGGCGCGCTTCAAGGGCACCACCGGTATCGCCCACACCCGCTGGGCCACCCACGGCGCCCCCTCCGACGTGAACGCCCACCCGCACATGTCGGCCGACCAGAAGGTCGCCGTCGTACACAACGGCATCATCGACAACGCCTCCGACCTGCGCCGCAAGCTGGAGGCGGACGGTGTCGAGTTCCTCTCCGAGACCGACACCGAGGTCCTCGTCCACCTGATCGCCCGCTCGACGGCCGAGAAGCTGGAGGACAAGGTCCGCGAGACCGTGCGCCTGGTCGAGGGCACCTACGGCATCGCCGTCATGCACGCCGACTTCCCCGACCGCATCGTGGTGGCCCGCAACGGCTCCCCGGTCGTCCTCGGCATCGGCGAGAAGGAGATGTTCGTCGCCTCGGACATCGCCGCGCTGGTCACCCACACCCGGCAGATAGTCACGCTGGACGACGGCGAGATGGCCACGCTGAAGGCCGACGACTTCCGCACGTACACCACCGAGGGCACCCGTACGACGTCCGAGCCGACCACCGTGGAGTGGGAGGCGGCCTCCTACGACATGGGCGGCCACGACACGTACATGCACAAGGAGATCCACGAGCAGGCCGACGCCGTGGACCGCGTGCTGCGCGGCCGCATCGACGACCGGTTCTCCACCGTGCACCTGGGCGGCCTCAACCTGGACGCCCGCGAGGCGCGCAAGATCCGCCGCGTGAAGATCCTCGGCTGCGGCACCTCGTACCACGCGGGCATGATCGGCGCCCAGATGATCGAGGAGCTGGCCCGCATCCCCGCCGACGCCGAGCCTGCCTCCGAGTTCCGCTACCGCAACGCGGTCGTCGACCCCGACACCCTGTACGTCGCGGTCTCCCAGTCCGGTGAGACGTACGACGTCCTCGCCGCCGTGCAGGAGCTGAAGCGCAAGGGCGCCCGCGTCCTCGGCGTGGTCAACGTGGTCGGCTCGGCCATCGCCCGCGAGGCCGACGGCGGCATCTACGTGCACGCCGGCCCCGAGGTCTGCGTGGTCTCGACGAAGTGCTTCACCAACACCACCGTCGCCTTCGCCCTGCTCGCCCTGCACCTGGGCCGCACCCGTGACCTCTCGGTCCGCGACGGCAAGCGGATCATCGAGGGCCTGCGCCGGCTGCCGGAGCAGATCACCGAGATCCTCAAGCAGGAGGAGGAGGTCAAGGCGCTGGCCGAGGAGTACGCCGAGAGCCGCTCGATGCTCTTCATCGGCCGTGTCCGGGGCTACCCGGTGGCGCGTGAGGCCTCCCTGAAGCTCAAGGAGATCACCTACATCCACGCCGAGGCCTACCCGGCCTCCGAGCTCAAGCACGGCCCGCTGGCCCTGATCGAGCCCGCCCTGCCGACGGTCGCGATCGTCCCCGACGACGACCTGCTGGAGAAGAACCGCGCCGCCCTGGAGGAGATCAAGGCCCGCAGCGGCAAGATCCTCGCGGTGGCTCACCAGAAGCAGGAGAAGGCCGACCGGACGATCGTCGTCCCCAAGAACGAGGACGAACTGGACCCGATCCTCATGGGCATCCCCCTCCAGCTCCTCGCCTACCACGCGGCGAAGATCCTGGGCCGCGACATCGACAAGCCGAGGAACCTGGCGAAGTCCGTGACGGTGGAGTAGAAAACCCCCGCGACGGCCGAAGCGATAATTGAGCAACCCCCACGGCGAGCAACCGCCTCCGCGAAAGCGGCGCCGGTCCAGGCGCGAAAAAGAGACCCCCACGTGTGCCACCTCGCACGTGGGGGTCCTTTCGGTGCTGCTCGATTCAGCCGGCGGCCGTCACCCCCCGGCCCGCAGCACGTCGGGGAAGCGCCGTCGGCCAGTGCGCCAGCGCGGCCGTCGCCGCGTACCAGGCCACCGCCCCGGAGGCGACGGCCACCCAGCCTCCGGCCTTGGCCAGAGCGGAGCTGTCCGCGAACTGGGCCACGGCCAGCACGAGCATCGCCAGGAACAGCAGCCCGTACATGACCTGGCCGAGCCTGTCCCCTCCCGCGAGGGTCAACGTGAGCGCCACGAGGGCGAAGAGCAGCAGGAAGAGCCCGGCCGCGTGAGCCGACCCGGGGCTCGCGACGGCCCAGGTGAACCACAGCGCGCCGAGGGCCGTGAAGCCCGTACCGGAGGCCGGGTCGCGGTCGCGGAAGGCCAGCAGGCCGACCAGGAACAGGGCGACTCCGCCCACGTAGTGGGCCACTGACGCGGCGTCGGCCGTCGCCACGCCGTCGATCACACCGGTCGTACCGAGCCCGAACGCCAACAGGGTTATCCCCAGGGCGAGTCGGCCCACAACGGAAGTGTTTCCGCTTCCCGCGGAGACGTCATTGTCCACGGCGGGCTCCCTTCATGCATGTGCGGTTGTGCGGTGCCCGGTATATGCCCTTCACAAGGGCACAAACACCTCTACGCATGAGTAGTTTCACGCTGTACGAAGGGAGTTGACGGGGTGCCGCGCACTCCGGGGAGCGAGGGGCCGAAGGGGCCGGGGCGGCGTCAGGGAATGACGATCACGGGCCGCTTCGCCCGCTTGGCGAGCCGCCCGGCCACGGAGCCGAAGAGCCGGCCGACGAGCCCGTGGGTCGAGCCGACCACGATCGCGTCGGCCTCGTACTCCCGCCCGACCTCCTCGAGTTCGTGGCAGATGTCACCGCCGCGCTCGACGAGGATCCACGGCACCTCGGCCAGATGTTCGGCACAGGCCAGTTCGAGGCCGAGCACCTCGGTGCGGTGGTCCGGGACATCGACGAAGACGGGCGGCTCGCAGCCGGCCCACACGGTGGTGGGCAGCCGGTTGGCCACATGGACGATGATCAGACCCGAACCGGAGCGGTGGGCCATGCCGATCGCGTAGGCGAGGGCGCGCTCGCTGGAGGTGGAGCCGTCGAAGCCGACGACCACTCCGTGCCGGAAGGCGGGATCGCAGGAGTGGCGTGACTCTTCCGCCGCCAGGGGCTCGGCCGCCGTGGGTTCGGCGACGGGCCGCTTGCGGTCCGCGGGTTCGAAGAATTCGTGACCGGCCATGGCTGTCTCGGCGTTGTGATCCTTTAGGGAACGGGGGCGACATCGTGCGGTGAAGCTGTGTCCGGGAAACGTCTTCCCAAGCCCATACCCCCAAGGGTACGGCTGCACGCCTCCTCTGGGCCAGATCCCGCACACGCTCCGTAAGCGGCCCTCCGGGTGTCTTCCGGGGGTTCCCCGGAGCATGCACGAGCGGCGCCCGCAACGCAATGGTTGCTGCCCCGTACAGGCGGTTTGCACAGGCTTCACAGGGACACCGCCGGTGACCGGCCGGTCGGACGGGCGTTGAAGGGGTGAGCCACCGCCCCAGGGAGCACGAGATGCCCGCACCCCCACCCGCCACCGACCCGCACCCCGCGCCGGACACGACGAGTGACGTGATCCGCTGGGCGGCCTTCAGTTGTGTCCTCGTCCCCGTGGTCCTGCTCTGGTACGGCACCTCACTGGCCGGCGCCGCGGGCACGGCTCTCGGCCTCGCCGCCGTCACGGCCGCCTGCCGCGTCCTGCTGCGCCGTTCGGAACGTTGCGCGGAGCAAAGAGGCGGGCGTCACACTACGGAGTGGACACCGGTCGACTGACCGGTTTCCGCGCCCCCGAACGCTTCTTTTCAGCCAACTTCTGGATATCGACCTGGAGGGGTCGGAACCACCCCCCTTCCCCCGTTCCACCTGCACAAAAAGGGGTTGCGCGACCCTCCGCACCCTATGCGGTTTGGCCACCGCCACAAGGCGCACTTCCCTACGCGGCCCACGAGTGCAACCCTTCGTGATCGAATGCTTCACGCCAAGTTGTCATGTCGACAATGCGTCGCGTGCGGAACTGGCCATCGACAGACCGTGGAAGCCAGTAGATTCGATCTTGACTTTCTTACGGCGGGGGACTCGTGCAGGACCGAGGGGAAACGTGCAGGAGCGACACAACCGAGGAGCCGCGACCACCGAGGGGGGCTTAAGCGGATGAGCCACGACTCCACTGCCGCGCCGGAAGCCGGTGCCCGGAAGCTGTCCGGGCGACGCCGCAAGGAGATCGTCGCGGTGCTGCTGTTCAGCGGCGGCCCCATCTTCGAGAGTTCCATACCGCTCTCGGTGTTCGGCATCGACCGCCAGGACGCCGGAGTGCCGCGTTACCGGCTGCTGGTGTCCGCCGGCGAGGACGGCCCGCTGCGGACCACAGGGGGCCTCGAACTCACCGCGCCACATGGGCTGGAGGCGATCTCCCGCGCGGGCACGGTCGTCGTGCCGGCCTGGCGCTCGATCACCTCACCACCACCGGAGGAGGCGCTCGACGCGCTGCGCAGAGCGCACGAGGAGGGCGCCCGCATCGTCGGGCTGTGCACCGGCGCCTTCGTGCTCGCCGCGGCGGGCCTGCTGGACGGACGCCCGGCGACCACCCACTGGATGTACGCCCCGACTCTGGCCAAGCGCTACCCGTCGGTGCACGTGGACCCGCGCGAGCTGTTCGTCGACGACGGCGACGTGCTGACCTCGGCCGGTACGGCCGCGGGGATCGACCTGTGCCTGCACATCGTGCGGACGGACCACGGCAACGAGGCGGCCGGCGCGCTGGCCCGCCGCCTGGTGGTCCCGCCGCGCCGCAGCGGCGGCCAGGAGCGCTACCTCGACAGGTCTTTACCCGAGGAGATCGGCGCCGACCCGCTCGCCGAGGTCGTCGCCTGGGCGCTGGAACACCTCCACGAGCAGTTCGACGTGGAGACGCTGGCGGCACGCGCCTACATGAGCCGCCGTACGTTCGACCGCCGGTTCCGTTCGCTCACCGGCAGCGCGCCGCTGCAGTGGCTGATCACCCAGCGGGTGCTCCAGGCGCAACGGCTGCTGGAGACCTCGGACTACTCGGTGGACGAGGTGGCGGGCCGGTGCGGTTTCCGCTCACCGGTCGCGCTGCGCGGGCACTTCCGCCGTCAGCTCGGCTCCTCCCCCGCCGCGTACCGGGCCGCGTACCGGGCCCGCCGGCCACAGGGCGAACGGCACGACGAGCAGGAGGCGCAGGTGTCCGCGCACAGCGGCGCGGGCGCGCCGCACGCCGGTGTGCCCGGCCACGGACCGGTGGGCCACCTGCCCACCGCGCTGCACCCTGACCGGGACAGCGGGGTCCCGATGCAGATGAGCCGCCGCCAGGCGGTGAGCCTGCTGCCGGGCCCGCGCGGGGGCGGCTGAGCACCCCAGAAGAACAGAAGAAGAGGAGAGGGGGGCGGGGTCGTACTCCGCCCCCCTCTCCTCTTGCTCTCTCGCTGTCTCCCGTGCTCGCTCCCGCCTCGCTCCCCGATGTTTCTGACCGTTCACCGACAAGGTGGGCGCACGCGCGGTCCGGCTCGGGGCCGCTCCCCGTAAGGTGAGACACATGAACGATCGCATGGTCTGGATCGACTGCGAGATGACCGGCCTCTCGCTGTCCCACGACGCTCTCATCGAGGTGGCCGCCCTCGTCACCGACTCCGAGCTGAACGTACTCGGCGAGGGGGTGGACATCGTCATCCGCCCACCGGACTCGGCACTGGAGACGATGCCGGAGGTGGTGCGCGAGATGCACACCGCTTCCGGACTGCTGGCGGAGCTGGCCGGCGGCACCACGCTGGCCGACGCCGAGGAGCAGGTCCTCGCCTACATCCGCGAGCACGTCAAGGAGCCCGGCAAGGCCCCGCTGTGCGGCAACTCCGTCGGCACCGACCGCGGCTTCCTGCTGCGCGACATGCCGACCCTGGAGGACTGGCTCCACTACCGGATCGTCGACGTCTCCTCGGTCAAGGAGCTGGCGCGGCGCTGGTACCCGCGGGCCTACTTCAACAGCCCGGAGAAGAACGGCAACCACCGCGCCCTCGCCGACATCCGCGAGTCGATCGCCGAGCTGCGCTACTACCGCGAGGCCGTCTTCGTCCCGCAGCCCGGCCCCGACTCCGAGACCGCCAGGGCGATCGCCGCCAAGTACGTCCTGCCCGCGCAGTAACCGCCGCTCCGCCCGGGTCCGCAGGGGCTCGCCGGGGCCCTCCCGGGGCCCGCGCGAAAACGCGTGCGCGAGCACCCCTTCGGACCCTGTAGACTTCTTCTCGGCCGGTCGGGGAAACGACAAGTTCCACAGCCGGTCATGGTGGGTGTAGCTCAGCTGGCAGAGCACCTGGTTGTGGTCCAGGATGTCGCGGGTTCAAGTCCCGTCACTCACCCTGAGTAATCAGCCGGTGACACCGTCGAGAGACGGGGTCACCGGCTGATTCGTTTTCCGGCGCGCGCCGACGACTGCCGACGCCCGCCGGGCGCCCGCACCACCGGCGAGCCCCGGCCAGTTCGGCAGCACTGGTTCGGCAGCACCCGTCCCTGGGCATCCGGCACGTGAGCCGCCTCACGACGACGCCCGCACCACCAGCTCCGTGGGCAGCACCGCGTGGCGGCGTCGCAGGTCGCGGGTGGCCGGGGGGCGGCGGTCGGCTATCTCCGCGAGGAGGAGGTCGATCATGGCGCGGCCCATCTCCTGGATGGGCTGGCGGACGCTGGTGAGCGGCGGGTCCATGTGGCGGGCGATGGCCGAGTCGTCGTACCCGACCAAGGCCACGTCGTCGGGGATGCGGCGGCCCGCCTCGCGCAGGACCTGGCGGGCGCCCGCCGCCATCACGTCGGAACCGGCGAAGACCGCGTCCAGGTCGGGGTACCGCGCCAGCAGGGTGGTCATCGCACGCCGGCCGCCGTCCTCGGTGAAGTCCCCCGGCTCGATGAGAAGTTCGTCGGCCTCGCGGCCCGCGTCCCGCAGGGCGTCGCGGTAGCCGTCGACGCGGCGCTGGGCGCCGTAGACGTCGAGGCGGCCGGTGATGTGCGCGATCCGGCGCCGGCCGCGGGCCAGAAGGTGCTCCACGGCCGAGCGGGCGCCGCCGTAGTTGTCCGAGTCCACCGAGGTGAGCGTCTCCCTCGCCGACCGGGGGCCGCTGATCACGGCCGGGGTCTCCAGCTGGGTGAGCAGGTCCGGCAGCGGGTCGTCCGCGTGCACCGAGACCAGGAGGACACCGTCGACGCGGTGGGCCGCGAGGTACTGGGCCAGACGCTGCCGCTCCCGGTCGCCGCCCGCGAAGATCAGCAGCAACTGCAGTTCCGTGTCGGCGAGTTCGGCGCCGACACCGTGCAGCATGTCCGAGAAGTACGGCTCCGCGAAGAAGCGGGTCTCCGGCTCGGGGACGACCAGGGCGATGGAGTCGGTGCGGTTGGCCGCAAGGGCACGGGCCGCGGTGTTGGGGACGTAGCCGAGCTCGGCGACGGCGGCCTCGACCGCGGCGCGGGTCGCGTCACTGACCCGCGGGGAGCCGTTGATCACCCGCGAGACGGTGCCCCGGCCGACTCCGGCCCGAGCGGCGACCTCCTCGAGCGTGGGCCGCCCGCCACTACGGCTACGCATCGGGCTCCGCCTTTCCTCACCGCACATCAAGCCGACCTGGAATGTAACAGCGCCGCTCGCCGCGGCCGCCGCGGGCCGCTCACGCACCGCCAACTGCCCCCAGTTAACGGCCGGATAACTGAACGCGGCGCTCCCCGTCCATTCCCTTGACACCCCGCCCCGGACCGACGACCCTTCAACACATCACACGTGGGAGCGCTCCCACGGTACCTGACACATACACATCCCGCACGTTCCCCGCCCGAGCCGCAGCGAGTACGAACGGGCCCGATTCCATGAGTCGGCCGGGGGGTCGGCACGTCAGGCAACAGGAGGACGCAATGCGCACGAGCATCCGCCGGTCCCGCAAAGTGGGGGTCTTCATGACCGTCGCCGCGCTGGCCACGGGACTGCTGGCCGGCTGCGCCAAGGACTCGGACGACGGCTCGTCGGACTCGGGTGGCGGCAACGGCAGTGACAAGGGCAAGACCACACTGACCATCGGCACCTTCGGCGTCTTCGGCTACAAGCAGGCCGGCCTCTACGACGAGTACATGAAGCTCCACCCGGACATCAGCATCAAGGAGAACGTCACCACCCGTACCGACGTGTACTGGCCAAAGGTGCTCACCCGCCTCCAGGCCGGCGCCGGCACCGACGACATCCAGGCCATCGAGGTCGGCAACATCACCGAGGCCGTCCAGACGCAGGGGGCCAAGTTCGTCGACCTCGGCAAGGACGTCGACAAGTCCCAGTGGCTGGACTGGAAGAACGCGCAGGCCACCACCAAGGACGGCAAGCTCATCGGGCTCGGCACCGACATCGGCCCGATGGCCATCTGCTACCGCAAGGACCTGCTCCAGAAGGCCGGCCTGCCCACCGACCGCACCAAGCTCGCCGAGGCCTGGAAGGGCGACTGGGCGAAGTACGTGGACCTGGGCAAGCAGTACATGAAGAAGGCGCCCAAGGGCACCAAGTTCGTGGACTCGGCCGCCTCGGTCTACAACGCGGTACTGGGCGGCGCGACCGAGCGCAACTACGACAAGGACGGCAACGTCGTCTGGGACAAGTCACCGGGTGTGAAGAAGGCGTGGGACGTCGCCATGACCACGGCGACGAGCAACATGTCGGCGAAGCTGAAGCAGTTCGACCCCACCTGGGACCAGGGCTTCGCCAACGGCACCTTCGCCACCGTCGCCTGCCCGGCGTGGATGATCGGCTACATCGAGCAGAAGTCCGGTGACTCCGGCAAGGGCAAGTGGGACGTGGCGGCGGCCCCGGCAGCCTCCAACTGGGGCGGCTCCTTCATCGGTGTGCCGACCGCGACCAAGCACCAGAAGGAGGCCGTCGCCCTGGCGAAGTGGCTGACCGCGCCCGAGCAGCAGGCGAAGGTCTTCGCCAAGCAGGCCAGCTTCCCGTCGACCCCGTCGGCGTACGCGGGCCTGAAGCCGCAGGCCGACACCACCGCCTACTTCTCGGACGCGCCGCTGACGCAGATCTTCTCCGACTCGGCGAAGACCATCCCGGCGCAGCCGCTCGGCCCGAAGGACAAGCCGATCGACAGCGCGATCAGCGACATCGGCATCCTCCAGGTCGAGCAGAAGGGCAAGTCCCCGGCACAGGGCTGGGACGCGGCGTCCAAGGAGATCAAGGACGTGCTCGGCCAGTGACCAGCTCCGAAGAGGCTCTCGCGCGTCCCGCGTCGAGCGCCGAGGCCGCGCCCGGCACCCCGCCGGGCGCGGCCCGGGGCGCTCGGGGTCGCGGCACGCCGGCGGGCGCCGAGTCCTGGCGCAGCCGGCTGTACCGCTGGGACATGAAGGCGTCGCCGTACGCCTTCGTGGCCCCCTTCTTCGTCCTGTTCGGGGCCTTCACCCTGGTCCCGCTGCTCTACACGGCCTGGTACTCGCTGCACGACGTACAGCTGTCGGCGCTGGACCACCAGACCTGGGTGGGCCTGCACAACTACGAGAACCTGCTGTCCTCGGACTTCTTCTGGAACGCCCTGCGGAACACGTTCACCATCGGCCTGATCTCGACCGTGCCGCAGCTGCTCGCCGCGATCGGGCTCGCCCATCTGCTCAACTACCGGCTGCGCGGCTCCACCGTGTGGCGGGTGGTGATGCTGACGCCGTACGCCACCTCGGTGGCCGCCGCGACCCTGGTGTTCACGCTGCTGTACTCGTGGGACGGCGGCATGGTCAACTGGATCCTGCACTTCTTCGGCGTCGACGCCGTCAACTGGCGTGAATCCGACTGGGGTTCGCAGTTCGCGGTGTCGTCCATCGTGATCTGGCGGTGGACCGGCTACAACGCGCTGATCTACCTGGCCGCGATGCAGGCGATCCCGACGGATCTGTACGAGTCGGCGGCGATCGACGGGGCGAACCGCTGGCAGCAGTTCCGGCACGTGACGATCCCGCAGCTGCGGCCGACGATCCTCTTCACGGTCGTCGTCTCGACCATCGGCGCCACCCAGCTCTTCGGTGAGCCGCTGCTGTTCGGCGGGGTCAGCGGGTCCAAGGGCGGCTCGGAGCACCAGTACCAGACGCTCGGCCTGTACATGTACGACCAGGGCTGGATCATCGGCAACCTCGGCAAGGCGTCCGCGATCGCCTGGTCGATGTTCCTGATCCTGCTGATCGTCGCCGCGGTCAATCTGCTGCTCACCCGACGGCTGAGGAAGACCCAATGACCACCACTGACATGGCCTTGCCGCAGGCGCGCAGGCCCGGGGCCGGGCGGCGCCGGGTGATGGGCGCGGGCAAGCAGCTGCACGCCGGCCCGATGACGTACGTCGTGCTGACCGTGTTCGCGCTCGCCTCGCTGGCCCCGCTGGTGTGGACGGCGATCGCGGCCTCGCGCACCGACCGGCGGCTCGCCCAGACCCCGCCCCCGCTGTGGTTCGGCGGCAACCTGTTCACGAACCTCCAGGCCGCCTGGGACCAGGCCGGGCTCGGCACCGCGATGTTCAACTCGGTGCTCGTCGCCGGGACGATCACGGTGAGCACGGTGGTGTTCTCCACACTGGCCGGCTTCGCCTTCGCCAAGCTGCGGTTCCGGTTCTCCGGACTGCTGTTGCTGCTGACCATCGGCACGATGATGATCCCGCCGCAACTGGCCGTCGTACCGCTGTACCTGTGGATGTCGGACTTCGGCTGGTCGAACCAGCTCCAGACGGTGATCCTGCCGAGCCTGGTGACCGCGTTCGGCACGTTCTTCATGCGGCAGTACCTGGTGCAGGCGCTGCCGTCGGAGCTGATCGAGGCGGCCCGGGTGGACGGGGCGAGCAGTCTGCGGATCGTGTGGCACGTGGTCTTCCCGGCGGCCCGGCCCGCGATGGCGGTGCTCGGCCTGCTGACGTTCGTGTTCGCCTGGAACGACTTCCTGTGGCCGATCATCGCCCTGAACCAGCAGAACCCGACCGTCCAGGTGGCGCTGAACTCGCTCGGCACCGGCTACGTCCCGGACCAGGCCGTCATCATGGCGGGCGCGCTGCTCGGCACGCTGCCGCTGCTGCTCGCCTTCCTGCTGTTCGGCAAGCAGATCGTGGGCGGCATCATGCAGGGCGCGATCAAGGGCTGACGGCGGCGGTCCGCGGGGCCCGGGCAGCGCCGCCCGGGCCCCTCCCCCGCACGGGAGGGCCGGGCCGGCGCCGCCCCGGCCCCCTTCGCCCCCACCTCTGCCTCCTCACTCACCCGTAGGTCTCCTCGACCCTCCATGGGAGCGCTTCCATGCCTGAGTCCGTTTCCCCCTCCCCGTCCTCCCCGCTCGCCCAGGCCGACCCGGTCGCGCGGCCCGACCTGGTCGCGCAGGACGCCCAGCAGGCTCCGGTGGCCTTTCCCCCGGGCTTCCTCTGGGGCGCCGCGACCTCCGCCTACCAGATCGAGGGAGCCGTGCGCGAGGGCGGCCGCACCCCCTCGATCTGGGACACCTTCAGCCATACGCCGGGCAGGACGGCCGGCGGTGAGACGGGGGACATCGCCGTCGACCACTACCACCGCTACCGCGACGACGTCCGGATGATGGCGGACCTGGGCCTGACCGCCTACCGCTTCTCGGTCTCCTGGTCCCGGGTGCAGCCGACCGGCCGGGGCCCGGCGGTCCAGGTGGGCCTGGACTTCTACCGCCGGCTGGTGGACGAGCTGCTCGCACATGGCATCAAGCCCGCGGTCACGCTCTACCACTGGGATCTGCCGCAGGAGCTGGAGGACGCGGGCGGCTGGCCGGAACGGGACACGGCCCAGCGGTTCGCGGAGTACGCGCAGATCGTCGGCGAGGCCCTGGGCGACCGCGTCGAGAACTGGATCACCCTCAACGAGCCCTGGTGCAGCGCCTTCCTGGGGTACGGCTCCGGGGTGCACGCCCCCGGCCGCACCGACCCGGTGGCGTCACTGCGGGCGGCCCACCACCTCAACCTGGCTCACGGCCTGGCCACTTCGGCCCTGCGCTCCGCCATGCCGGCCCGTAACCAGATCGCGGTCAGCCTCAACTCCGCCGTCGTGCGGCCCCTTTCCCAGGACCCGGCCGATCTGGCGGCGGCCCGCCGGATCGACGACCTGGCCAACGGCGTCTTCCACGGACCGATGCTGCACGGGTCGTACCCCGCCTCGCTCCTGTCCGCGACGTCCTCGGTCACCGACTGGTCGTACGTCCTCGACGGCGACCTCCGCACGATCAAGGCGCCGCTGAACGCGCTGGGCCTGAACTACTACACCCCGGCCCTGGTCTCGGCGGCACCCGGCGAGCCGAAGGGGCCGCGCGCGGACGGTCACGGCGCCAGCGCGCACTCGCCCTGGCCCGGCGCCGACGACGTGCTGTTCCACCAGACCCCCGGCGAGCGCACCGAGATGGGCTGGACGGTCGACCCGACCGGCCTGTACGACCTGATCACCCGGTACTCCCGGGAGGCCCCGGGCCTGCCCCTGTACATCACGGAGAACGGCGCCGCCTACGACGACAAGCCCGGCCCCGACGGCCAGGTGCACGACCCCGAGCGCATCGCCTACCTGCACGCCCACCTCGCGGCGGTCCACCGCGCCCTCGCCGACGGCGCCGACGTGCGCGGCTACTACCTGTGGTCCCTGATGGACAACTTCGAGTGGGCCTACGGCTACGAAAAGCGCTTCGGCGCGGTCTACGTGGACTACGAGACGCTGGAGCGGACACCGAAGTCGAGCGCGCGGTGGTACGGGGAGGCGGCGCGGGCGGGGGTGCTGCCGGGGGCGGGGTCCGGGGACTGACGCCGGGCCCCACGGCTCACGCGAGCATCCGCCGGGCGACGTCCCGGATCCGGTCGTCGAGGGTGCGGGCTCCGGCGTGTTGGGAGAACAGGTCGTAGCACTCCACCACGCGCCGCTCGGAGGCCGCCCAGCGCGGCAGGTCCTGGTACAGGTGGTCCGGGAAGGGCGGCCCCATCGCCAGCAGTACCCGCAGGGCGCTGACGCCCACCGGGGAGGGACCGGCGAGGTCGGCCAGTACGGGGGCGGCCCTGGTGGGGTCACCGGTGATACGCCAGTGGGCCTCGGCGGCACGTCGGCGCTCCCACCGGCCGCCGGCTCGGAGGTGCCTCTCGACCAGGGGAAGGAGGGACACCGCGGCCGGGCCGAGGGCGGCGGCATCCTCCAGGCCCCGTCCGCTGTCGCGCAGGCGGTCCGCCAGAAGGCGCAGCGCCGGTTCCGGGTCGGCGCCGAGGCGGGCGGCACTGGTCGCCGCGGCGACGGCGAGTTCTCCGTCGCCGTCGCGCGCGATCCCGGCCAGCACGGAGAGCAGTTCCCCGTCCGGGACGCCCCAGTCGCCCAGCCGGCGTACGAGGGAGGCGTCGTGGTGGCGCTCCAGCAGTTTCCGGAGGTCGGGCAGGAGCTGACGGGCCGTCTCCGCGGTGAAGGTGTCCAGCAGCTCGCCGAGGCGGTGACCGCGGGCGCGGCGCAGGGCGCGGCGCCGGTGGTCGTCGCGGCCCGTTCGGGTGGCGAGGGCGGCGAGGGCCTCGGGGGACGGTTCCGGTACGACGGTCAGGAGGCGCTCGTCGCCGAGGCGGCCGAGCACCACCTGGGCCTCACCGGTCGTGGGGGTGTCGGCGAGCGCGTGCGGCAGGACGTGGTCGCCGAGCGCCGGGGCGGGCTCGCCGGCGCCGGGCAGCCAGCGGACGAGGGCGCGGAGCAGCTCGGAACGTTCCCAGACCTCGTGTTCGTGGGGCAGGGCCGCGGTGAGGAGGGCGACGGTGTCGTTCTCGCGGTCGCGCCAGGTCTCGGAGAGTTCGGCGGCCCGGCGGGAACCGCGGCCGGTGAGGTCGCCGCACGTGGTGAAGGCGCGGGCAACGGTCACCAGGGCGTCCGGGTCCTCCTTCAGCACGGCGCACAGCCGGGAATCGGCGTCGCCGACACCGTGGAACCAGCTGTACGGGTCGGTGGCGAATCCGGTGCCGCCACCGCCCTCCGCCAGGGCGGCGACCAGGTCGGCGGGGTAGGGGGCCTGTTCCCGTTCCAGCAGCGCGAGGGCTGCGGTGGCGCGGACCGCCGGGACCGGGTCGGTGAGGGCGGCGCGCAGGCTCCGCTCGACCGCCTCGCCATCGGGGTCCAGCCGGGTGCGGACGGTCAGCGCGTCGGCGCGGACCACGGTCACCGTGTCCGTCTCGTGAGCGGCGGTCAGCGCCCGCACCGCCGCGGGGATGTCCGCGCCGCTCGCGCGCAGGGCGAGACGCACGGCCTCGCGTCGCACCTCGGGGTCGTCGTCGGTGGTCAGGTGCAGCAGTCCTCGCACCTCCGCCGCGACCCGCTCGCCGCCCTCTTCGTGGGTCTCGGTGTCCGGCTCGTCGGCACGACCCGCGACACCGGACAGGAACGCGAGCGCGGACGCCCGCTCGTGGGCGGCGTGCACGGCGGCGTGCGCCAGGAACGGCACGGCCGCCACGCTCGCCGAGTACACCGACCCCTGGTGCAGCACGCGTCCGAACAGCTCGCGCACGGCGGCCTTCGCCCGGTCCGGGTCGCCGGAGTACAGGGCGCGTATCCAGTCCGGGACGTCGCCGCCGTCGCCGTAGGCGTGGCCCAGCTCCGTCCACTCGACCGAGTCGAGTTCCTCAGGTGATCTCACACCGGCGCACTGTAGTGACGGGCACTGAAACGTGCCCAACGTGCGCGAGGTCCTGGCGCCGGGGAGTGGTCGGCGCCAGGACCTCGGGTTCACCGGCAGGCGGTCGTCCGCCGGCCGCCGGGGGCTACTTGTACGCCGCGAACGCCTTCGAGAAGGCGAACGCGTCCTGGGCTACCGAGCTGCACACCGGATCCGCGGAGGGCTTGGGGCCGCCCGCGCACTGCTTGTCGCGGGCCGCGGACCACATGGAGAGGGCGCCGAGGCCCTTGGACTTGGCGAAGTTCACCAGCTGGGTGGCGTCGTCGGTCGTGAACACCTCGGTGGAGACGTCGTTGACGCCGATCATCGGGGTGACGGCGACGGTCTTCCAGGCGTCCGCGTCGGACCGGCCCAGCACGCCCTTGACCTGGGCCTGCGTGGCGGTGGCGGCCTGTACGGCGTAGTCGCCCATGTCACCGCTGAACGCGGGGCCGTAGTCCATCGCCATGATGTTGACGGCGTCGATCTTCACGCCGTTGGACTTGGCGTCGGACAGGAGGTTCACGCCGTCCTGGGTGAGGCCCTCGGGCATCACCGGGAGGGTGAAGGAGACGTCCAGGCCGGGGTGCTGGGCCTGGAGCTCGGCGATGGCCTGGGAGCGGCGGGTGTTGGCCGCGGTGTTGGGCAGTGCGCCGCCCTCGACGTCGAAGTCGACCTTGGTCAGCTTGAAGGCGTCGACCGCCTTGCCGTAGGCCGCCGCGAGCGCGTCCGCGGAGGAGCAGGCGGTGGCCAGCTCGGAGCCGGAGGCTCCGCCGAAGGAGACCCGCACGTCACCGCCCTTGGCGCGCAGGGCGCCTATCTGCGCGGCCACGCCGTCGCTGGTCAGGTCGGTCACGCCGCCCCACTTGGGGGTGCAGCCGCCGCCGTCGGTGACGAAGGCGAGGTTGAAGTTCTTCACGCCGGTGGCGTCGGCGGCGCCGAGGAGGTCGAAGGCCGGGTAGAGGGAGGTGTCGACGTAGGGGGCGAAGCCGGCGGAGGCGGTGGTGCCGCTCCCGGCGCCGCTGCCGCTGTCCGTGCCGGTGCTCGCGGTGGGCGCGGGGGGCGCGCTCTGCGTGGGGGCGGGTTCCGGGGCCGTGGTCGGGCGGCCGCTCGGCTCGGGAGTGGCTCCGCCCTCCGCCGAGCACCGCTGGTCGTCGACGCGGCAGCCGGTGGGGTCGCCGCTGCCGTCGACCACGAAGCCGAGGGTGACCGACTTGCCCGGGGCCAGACCGTCCGTGTCCCACTTGGCGGGGCGCACGGTGACGTGCCGGCCGCTGACGTCGGCCTCACCGTTCCAGAGCGAGCCGAGCCTGGCGCCCTCGGGCAGGTCGAACTCCAGCGACCAGGTCTTCTCCGTCTGGGTGCTGTTGTTGGTGACGACGTACTGCGCTGTGTAGCCCGTCTGCCAGTCACTGGTCTTCGTGTACGCGGCGTTCACCCCGGCCGCGTTCGCGGTACCGGCCAGCAGGACCGCGCCACCGCCGACCACGGCCGCGGCGACCGCGCCACCGATCGCCTTGTTCCTGCCACTGATCCTGCGCCGGTGCGTGCTCATGCGCGTGCCTGCCTTCGCTGTCCACGGGGGGTGGGGTGTGGCAGCACGCTAGCGAGGCCGATTCGGACAAATGACCTAGGGGACGGAGTCGTCGGAGTTCTTAGGGTGCGCTTAAGGATGGGATCGGGGACGGTTAAAAGCCGAGACCGGTTTCTCTGGATTCTCCCGTTCTCCCGGCTCCCCTGGAGTCCCTGGCTCCCCCGGATTCCCGAGCTCCCCCAGCTCCCCCGGATTCCCCCGTTCCCTCGGCTTCTCCGGCCTCTGCGGCTTCACCGATCTCCACGGTCTCCTCGACCGGTGCCGCCGGGCCGCGCCCCGCTGTCCGCGTCCCGTCGGGGCGCCGCCCAGCTGGAACCAGATCCGTACCTCGGTGCCGCCCAGCACCGAGGAGCCGATGCGGACGTCTCCGCCGGTGGACTCGGCGAGGCGGCGCACGATGTCCAGGCCGAGCCCCGTCGAGCCCGCACTGCCGGAACCGCGGCCGCGGGCCATCGCAGCCCGGGGGTCGGATATGCCGGGGCCCGCGTCCGAGACCAGGACGATCACGGCCTCCTCGCTGTTGTGCACGTCGACCGCGAACGCGGTGCCCTCGGCGGTGTGCCGGAAGACGTTGCCCAGCAGCGCGTCCAGGGCGGCGGCCAGGTCGGCGCGGGCCACGGGTATGCGCACCGGACGCTCCACCCCGGCCACCCGCCACTTACGGCGCTCGTCCTCGGCGAGTGCCGACCAGAACTCCATGCGCTCGCGGACCACTTCGGCCGCGTCGCAGCCGGCCGCCGGCCCGGCCGCGCCGGTCTGCGGCTTGGCCTCCCGGGCCGTACGGATGATGGTGTCGACCTCGCGCTCCAGCTGGGCGACGGCGGCCCGGGTCTGTTCGGCGGCCGGACCCGCGCCCAGGGAGGCTGTGTTCAGCCGGAGCACGGTGAGCGGGGTACGCAGCCGGTGCGAGAGGTCCGCCGCCAGTTCGCGCTCGTTGGCGAGGAGCTGGACGACCTGGTCGGCCATGGAGTTGAAGGCGACGGCTGCGAGCCTGAGTTCGGTCGGCCCGTCCTCGGGGACGCGGGAGCCGAGCTTGCCCTCGCCCAGTTCGTGCGCCCCCTCGACCAGCCGCCGCGCGGGCCGCACCATGCGCACCCCGAGCCGGTCGGCGACCGCGACCGAGCCGACGACCAGCGCCAGGCCGACGCCGCCGAGCACCGCCCACGCCGTGCCGACGCCGTTGCTCATCTCCGACTCGGGCACGTACACCTCGACGACCGCGATCGCGCCGGAGCCGAGGGCGACCGGCTGGAGCAGGGCGGAACCGCCGGTGACGGACGCGGTGGAGGCCCGGCCCATGTTCCGTACCGCCTGGATGTCCCGGCCGGTGGCGCGCTGCCGCCCCAGGTCGAGCGCCGCGTGCCCGGCCTCTGCGGGCAGGTGCACGGCCATCCCGGAGGCGGGTCCCTCGGCATCGGCACCGGGGCCGGGGCCGGGGCCGGGGCCGGGGCCGGGGCCCGCGCCCGCGCCCGCGCCCGCGCCCGCGGAGGCCACCACCTTTTCCAGCTCGTCCCGGTCGGTGGTGATGGACAGCGCCGGGGCGACGGCGGCGGCCTCGCGCTCGGCGTTGGAGAAGGCGCGGTCGCGGGCCATCTCCTGGACGACCAGGCCGAGCGGGACGGCGAAGGCGACCGCCACCATCGTGGTGACCGCCAGGCACACCTTGACCAGAGCCCATCTCATCGCGTCGGCTCCCCCGCCGCGGGTGGCTCCAGCTTCACCCCGACACCGCGCAGGGTGTGCACATAGCGCGGCCGGGCCGCGGTCTCCCCCAGTTTCCGGCGCAGCCAGGACAGATGGACGTCGATGGTCTGGTCGTCGCCGTAGGACTGCTGCCAGACCTCGGCGAGCAGTTCCCTGCGCGGGACGACGACGCCGGGGCGGCCGGCGAGGTAGGCGAGGAGGTCGAACTCGCGACGCGTCAGATCCAGCCGTCTGCCGTCCAGTTCGGCCTGGCGGCGCGTCGGGTCGACGCTGAGGCCGCCGACGCGGAGCACCGGCGAGGGCGGTGCCTCCCCGCCGCCGGGGCGGGCCCGGCGCAGCACGGCGGCGATGCGGGCGGACAGGTGCTCGACCGAGAACGGCTTGGTGAGGTAGTCGTCCGCCCCGGCGTTGAGCAGCCGGACGATCTCCGTCTCGTCGTCCCGGGCGGTGGCGATGATGACCGGCACGTCGGTGACGCCGCGCAGCATCTTCAGCGCCTCGGAGCCGTCCAGGTCGGGCAGTCCGAGGTCCAGGATGACCACGTCGAAGCGGAGATGGGCGACCTCGCGCAGCGCCTCCAGCGCCGTACCGACACTGCGCACGGCGTGCGAGGCCTCGGTCAGATGCCGGATGAGTGCCGAGCGTACGAACTGGTCGTCCTCGACCACGAGAACACGTGCCATGCGCCGCACCGTACGCCATACGGACCGCCCCGGTGCGGGCCTGTGGACAACTCTCTGTGGATAACTCCGGTCCCCTGCGCGGGTTGTGACGGGTGGGGCAGGATGGCCCGCGATGCGCAGAGGACTCGTACACGTACTGGCGTGGCTGCTCTCGACGGGAGCGGCGGTCACGCTGTCCTGGTGGGGCGTGCACACGGTGATGGCGGGGACGGCGTACGACCCGCCGCGCGCCCTGCCGATCACGGCGGCCGACGCGACCCGGCAGGCGGCGAAGGCACCGCCGCCCCCGGTCACCACGCGCCCGGCCCCGTCGCCGAAGAGGCCGCGGACGAGCCCGTCGGCCGACGCCCCGGCACCCGCGCCCTCCACGACGACGGCCGCGGGTTCCGGCACGTCCCCCGCACCCGCGGCCCCCGCCTCCTCCGCCGCCACCGGCCAGGTCAAGGCCTACGACACCGGCGGCGGGAGGGCGGTCTTCGATCTGGGCCCCGCCGACGCGACGCTCGTCTCGGCGACCCCGGGGACCGGCTGGTCGATGCAGGTGTGGAAGACGTCGACGTGGATCCGGGTGGAGTTCAGCAGGAGCACGGACCGGGTGACGGTGTTCTGCGCCTGGAACGACGGGCCGCCGACCGTCCAGGTGATCAACTACTGACGCCCGCACGGGCCCGGACCGCCGGGGCGGGTTCGACGGTCGTGTCCGACGGCCATGTCCGACAGCTGTGTCCGACAGCCCTGTCCGCTCAGGCTGTTGACGACAGGGCCCAGGGGGTGTCTCTTCGGTCTTCTCGGTCCTCGTGGATCAGGCCGCGGCGTCCGGTGCGGTGCCTCGGCGTGCGGCCGGATCGTCCTCGTACTGGGCGTACGTGGGCGATTCAGCCGTACGGCGAGGTGCCGTGCCGGGCGTCGCGGACCCACGAAGATCGGGGAGACACCCCCTAGCGGAACACCGAGGGCGGTGGGGCCGGTGAGGCCACTGCCGCCGCGTCCGTGACGGGGGTGGCGCCTCCCGTGAAGTCGGTGAGCGGGCGGCCGTGTTCGACCCGGCCGGGGTGTGGGTCGGAGGCGGCTCGGCGGGTGAGTTCGGCGAGCGGAAGGGGGGCGTCGGAGGCGACCAGGATGGCGTTGCCGAAGCGCTTGCCGCGCAGGACCGCCGCGTCGGCGATCAGCGCGAGTTCCGCGAACCGGGCTGCGGCGGTGGCGATCTGGCCGCGCAGGTGGGCGAGCGGCGGGCCGTCGGCGAGGTTCGCGACGTAGACACCGGACGGCTTCAGGGCCCGGCGGACCTCGTCCAGGAACTCGGTCGAGGTGAGGTGGGCGGGGGTCCGGGCACCGCTGAAGACATCGGCGACGACCAGGTCGGACCAGCCGTCGGGCGTCTTGGCCAGCCCTTCCCGGGCGTCGGCCGAGCGCACCCGTATCCGGGCGGTGGGGTCCAGCGGAAGCTCACGGCGGACGAGTTGGACGAGGGCCGCGTCCCGCTCGACGACCTGCTGGGTGGAGCGGGGGCGGGTCACGGCGACGTACCGGGCCAGGGTGAGGGCGCCGCCGCCGAGGTGCACGGCGTGCACGGGCTTGCCGGACGGGGCGGCGAGGTCGATGACGTGGCCGATGCGGCGCTGGTACTCGAAGGAGAGGTGGGCCGGGTCGTCCAGGTCCACGTGCGACTGGGGCGCGCCGTCGATCAGCAGCGTCCAGGCCCGGGAGCGGTCGGGGTCGGGTATGAGCTGCGCGAGCCCGCCGTCGACCGCTTCCACCACGGCCTCGACGGCGGCCGACCCTCGCCGGTTGTTCCTGGACCTGCCCATCGGACCATTCTCGCAGGCGCCACGGACCCGCGCCGTACGGCGACCGGAGGCCGAAATCCGGAGGTCTGCGGCCGGGAAGCGGGAGGTCTGCGGCCGGGAAGCCGGAGGTCTGAGGCCGAGAAGCCGGAGGTCTGCGGCCTGGCAGGCGGAGGGCGGCTCAGCGGCAGCTGTCCGCCGCCTCGATCATCCGGGCCGCCTCCCCGAGCGCCCGGCGCAGCACCACCGGGTCGGTGGCGAGGTCGGCCTCGCCGGGCGGCACCAGCCAGTCCGAGCCCTCCACCGGAGGCTCCGGGGCGAGCCGGATCCCGCGTCCGTCGGTCTCCGTACAGGTGCTGCCCGGCACGTCCCAGCAGGCCGCCGTCCCCGCCGGGACGAGGAAGCCGAGGGTGTCGCAGCCGTCGTCGTGCAGCACGGGCCCCACCGCCTCCCCCGTGCCGCGGCGCAGGATGTCGACCGCCTCCAGCCCCTGCCGGGTCGGCACCGTCACGAGGTCGCACACCGCGTCACCCGAAGCAGGCGGCGACGTCGGCGCGTACGCCGACACCGCAGCCGTACAAGGATCGTTGCCCTGGCTGGTCTCCATGCCGGCCTCCACCGCGCTGCCCTGTTGCAGTCCATGACGTACAACGTGCGGCGGCGTCAACGGCTACGGCACAAGTCAGCCGCAAAGGATGGCAGTTCATGGCGGATCGTGGATGAGATATCCGTTTTGTAGCCAAACACTGCGTGGCGGGTCCGACACACCAGGTACGTTCTTGCCCGCCGGAACCAGGGTGTCACACGGACAACTCAGCCCAGATCCACCCCGGATCCGGCATGGTTCGACGGTTCGCACGAGAGGACCGGCCATGGCGTCGTCAACGGAGACCTCGTCACAGCCCGACCGGCCACACCGGCCCAACCTCGCCTTCCGGCAGCTGCGCGGGCGGCGCTCACCGGCGGAGTTCGCCGCGCTGGTGCGGCGTGCCGCACGCGAGATCGGCGAGCGGGTGAGCTGTGACGCGCGCTACGTCGGCAGGGTCGAGGCGGGTGAGATCCGCTGCCCGAACTACGCGTACGAGCGGGTGTTCCTGCACATGTTCCCCGGTCGCACGCTCACCGATCTCGGGTTCGCGCCGCGCTCGGCCGTACGCGGACGCGGGGCGCGTACGGCCACGGACGCGCCCCTGGTACCCGCCCCGGGTGAGACGCGGGGCGGCCACCGGCCGTATGACCCGGAGGACCCCCCGGATCATCCGGGCGGTCCGGGCGGTCCGGACCGTTCGGAATGTCCAGACCGTCCGGACCGCCATCCGTACGACTCGCAGGACTCGCAGGACCCGTACCGCTCGGACGAGCCGTACCAGAACGACCACCTGAACCACGAGGAGAGCGACGTGCTGCGTCGCGCATTCATGACCGGCGGAGGCGCCACGGTCGCCGCCGCCACGCTGGGCCCGCTGGGGCTCGCCACGGCCACCCCGGACGCCACGGACGCCCCGCGCACGACGGACGCCCCACGCACGACGGGCACCACGGGCTCCACGGTGGCGGCCCGGCCGCCGCGCCGCGCCGGAACGCCCGAGGTCGCCGCCCTGGAGGAGGCCGTCCGCCGCATCAGAGTGCTCGACGACCGGCACGGCGCGGACGGCCTCTACCAGCGCGCGGCCGCGCCACTGCGCGCCGCCTACGAGCTGCTGGACGCGGGCGCGACCCGGCAGACGACCGCCGACCGGCTGCACTCGGGCGCCGGCGAACTGGCCATCTCCGTGGGCTGGCTGGCCCACGACTCCGGCCGCTTCGACGACGCCCGCTCGCACTACGCGGAGGCGCTGGCCACCGCGCGCATGACCGGTGACGCGGCGGTGGAGGCGCACGCCTTCTGCAACACGGCGTTCCTCGCGCGGGACGCGGGACGCCCCCGGGAGGCGGTACGGGCGGCTCAGGCCGCCCAGCGTGCCGCCCGTCCGCTGGGCTCCCCGCGCCTGATGTCGCTCCTCGCGCTGCGCGAGGCGGGCGGCTGGGCGGGGCTCGCCGACCGTACCGGCTGCGGGCAGGCGCTGGCCCGGGCGCAGGCCTTCTTCCAGCGGGGCCGGACGGAGGCGGATCCCGAGTGGATGAGCTTCTACGGCGAGGCCGAGCTGGAGGGGCTGGAGGCGCAGTGCTGGTCCACGCTGGGCGACTGGCGGCGCGCCTCCCGCCACGCCGGCCGGGCCGCGCACCTCCAGGACCCGCACTTCTCCCGCAACATCGCCCTCTACACCGCCGAGCTGGCCGACGACCTCGCGCGCGACGGGCGCCCCGACGAGGCGGCCGCCGCCGGCCTGCGTGTCCTCGGTCTCCTCGCCCAGGTCCAGTCCTCCCGCATCCAGACCATGCTGGCGGGCACGGCCCGCGTGCTGCTGCCGCACCGGCGGGCGTCGGGGGTCTCGGACTTCCTCGACCGACACGGGGCTCTGCCGAGGGCTGGGCGGGGGTAGGTCTGCGGGCGGGGCCGTCGTGGCTCTGTCGCGCAGTTCCCCGCGCCCTTGGGGCGGCACACGTTCGGTCGGCCGGGTGGTTCGGTGGGGCCGTGTGGGGAGTCGGGTGCGGGTCCGTGGTGGCTGGTCGCGCAGTTCCCCGCGCCCCCGGGTCGGCACACGTTCGGTCGGCCGGGTGGTTCGGTGGGGCCGTGTGGGGAATCGGGTGCGGGTCCGTGGTGGCTGGTCGCGCAGTTCCCCGCGCCCCCAGCCGGGTGGTTCGGGTCAGGCCGTCAGGTGTCCCGTGTCGTTCCAGCTCTCGATCGCCGGTTCGCCGTAGGCCCAGCCCAGCACCGACAGCGAGGTCGGGTTCAGTCGGATCCGCGCCGCGAAGTCCAGCGGCAGGCCCAGCCACCGGGCACCGATGGACCGCAGGATGTGGCCGTGGGCGAAGATCAGGACGTCGCGGTCGGCGGAGCGGGCCCAGGAGACCACCTCGTCCGCGCGGGCGGTGACCTCGGCGAGGCTCTCGCCCCCGGGGACGGCGTCCCGCCAGATCAGCCAGCCGGGCCGCACGGCCTGGATCTCCGCGGGCGTCATGCCCTCGTACGCGCCGTAGTCCCACTCCATCAGCGCGTCCCAGGTCTCCGCCCGCCCACCGAACCCGGCCAGCTCGCACGTCTCACGCGCGCGTACCAGCGGACTGGTCCGCACCTCGGCCGCCGACAGCCCGTCCAGGGGAGCCCGGTGCAGGCGCTCGCCGAGCAGCTTGGCACCCCGGCGGCCCTCCTCCAGCAGCGGTACGTCGGTCCTGCCGGTGTGCTTGCCGGACAGCGACCACTCCGTCTGTCCGTGCCGGGCCAGCAGGATGCGCGGTGCCATGGGTGACCTTCCGAAGGAGAGAACAGGGGAGACCAGAGGCCGGATCCCTCCATCATCGCGCACCCCGGACCGGGGCAACCCGCCGGGCGATCTCCGCGTCTTTGAGTGCTGGAGCCCGTACTCACGGCGATCGGGACACCGTAGGGTGACACGGTCGCCCGGACGGGCGCGCCGCACGGCAGCGGCGGAACGCAACAGCAGAAGGGGGAGGGCGATCGGATGGCGGCGACCGAGACACCGGGCACCGAGGTGACCCCTCGACCCCGGCTGCGCTGGTGGACCGAACTGCCACTGATACTGCTGGTCTACGGCTGCTACTCGGCCGGCCGCCTCCTCGCGCGCGGAAACGTCGGCGGCGCCGTCGACCACGGCCTGGCGATCCTGCGCTTCGAGCAGGCCCTGCACCTCAACGCCGAGCACCCGCTGAACCGTTTGTTCACGCGCGAGCCCTGGCTGGGCGTGCCGGCCGACTTCTGGTACGCCTCGCTGCACTACCTGGTGACGCCCGCGATCCTGGTCTGGCTGTTCAGGACCCGCGCCGCGCACTACAGGGCGGCCCGCACCTGGTTGATGTCGTCCACCTTCCTCGGCCTCATCGGTTTCACCCTGCTGCCCACCTGCCCGCCCCGCCTGCTCTCCGCGGGCCACGGGTTCGTGGACACCATGGCCCACTACAGCGCGTACGGCTGGTGGGGCGGCGAGGCCAGCGCGCCGCGCGGCATGGGCGCCATGACCAACCAGTACGCCGCGATGCCGAGCCTGCACGTCGGCTGGGCGCTGTGGTGCGGGGTCATGCTGTGGCGGCACGGCGGCACGCGCGTGGCGAAGGTCCTCGGCGTCCTGTACCCGCTGCTGACCGCGATCATCGTCATGGGCACCGCCAACCACTACTTCCTGGACGCGGTCGCGGGCGTGGCGGTGATGGGCGCCGGGTTCCTGATCGCGCCGCGTCTGATGCGCGCGGCCGATCTGGTGCGGGCCCGCCTGCAGGCCCGCCCGTACCCCCGTACCCTCGCGGTCACGGCCGTCCCGGACGACGCGGACGCCCCGATTGTCAGTGGCGGATGCCAGACTTCCGCGGGTGAGCGAATTCCACGGCAGCGCGAGTCGCGGCTCGGCGCCGCGGCCGAACCGGACGCCTCCCCCAGCGACGCGGGCGAAGGCGCTCCGACACCGGCTCGCTGAGCTGCGCGGTCCCGACGTACCGGCCAAGGCCCTGGACGCGCGCGCCCTCGCGGCGCTCGCGGCGAACCCGGGGTGCCACAGGCGCGCGATCCTGGACGGCGCCGGAGTGGACAAGGCGGCGCTGGCGAGCGCGCTGGGCGCGCCGTCGGCCTTCGGTCAGTCGCAGTTCGCCCTGACCCGGGGCAACGCGTTCGAGGCACGGGTGAAGGCGGACGGCGGCGCGGAGCTGCTGCGCCTCGCGCACTCCCGGCTGGACCCGGGCGCCGAGCCGCCCGCCTCGGCCGCCGCCGTGCCCGACCTGGGCGCGCCCGGCCCCGAGGGGCGTACGGCCCGTACGGCGCTGGCGTTGCGCGAGGCCGTGGACTCGGGCGGCTGGACGCTGCTGGACCACCCGATGCTGGCCCTGGACGTGGCCGGCTCGCCGGCGTTCCTGGAGCCGGACGCGGTGGTGGTGCATCCGGACGGCGTCTGGACGGTCGTGGAGATCAAGTCGTTCCCGATGCTGGACGGGGCGGCGGACCCGGCGAAGGTGGGCGCGGCCGCCCGGCAGGCCGCGGTGTACGTGCTGGCGCTGGAGCAGGTCGCGGCCCGGCTCGACCCGGCCCCCCAAGTCCGCCACCAGGTGCTGCTGGTGTGCCCGAAGGACTTCTCCAACCTCGCCACCGCCTCCGTGGTCGACGTGCGCAAGCAGCGCGCGGTCACCGCCCGGCAGCTGGCCCGGCTCACCCGGGTCGAGGAGATCGCCGACGACCTGCCCGAGGGCGTCTGCTTCGCGCCGGACCGGCCGGCCGAGGAGCTGACGGCCGCCGTCGGGGCGGTCCCGGCCGCGTACGCGCCGGAGTGCCTGTCGGCCTGCGAACTGGCCTTCCACTGCAGGGAACGCTCCCGCGCGGCCGACGCCGTGACCCGGCTCGGCCGCCCCCTGCGCGCCGAACTGGGCGGCCTGACCACGGTCACCGACGTCCTCGCGGCGGCCCGGGGCGAGAGCGGCGACCCGGACGACCCGGCGGTGGCGGCCCTGCGCCGGGCTGCCGCCCTCCGCGCCGAGGCACTCCGGGTCGTGGCCCCGCGTACCGAGGCCCCCGGGGAGGCGCTGCCGTGCCCCTGACCTCAACCCCGGCCCACCCGAAGCCCGCAGACTGCACCGTCCACCACCCCGCCCACCGGCACCACTGCCACCCCCGCCGCAGCCTCCGCACCCCCGGGGGCCACCGCGGAGGCGCTGCCGTGTCCCTGACGGCCATCTCGCCCACCACCACCGACCAGGCCGGCACCCCCTCGACGGCCACCCCGCGCACCGAGGCTCTCGCGGAGGCGACCCCGTGTCCCTGATCACCACCCTGGCCCGTCTGGAGGCCGTCAGCACCGGCCGGGCCCAGCCCGCCGCGACCGTCCGGCACCGCCATCTGTCCGACCGGCCGCTGGTGTTCGTGCCGCTGACCACCGCCGGTGAGGCCGGTGCCCCGCTCGGCGCGCTGGTCGGCACCGACCGGGACGCCCCGCGTCTGCTGGTGGTGCCGCAGCCCCGTGACCGCGACCTGCGCTTCGCGTTCCTCACCGAACTCGCCGACGTCGTCCTGCCGTACATCGACGCCCACGCCGACGACGTCGAGGCGGCCGAGCGCACCGAGACCGACCCGGAGACGGGCAAGCGGGTCAAGGTCGAGGCCGAGCTGTGCGCGGACGCGCCCCAGCTGGTGGTGCCGAGCCGGGCGGGCCTGGACCTCGTACGGCTGCTCGGCCGGTCCATGCGGTTCCGGCGCACCGCCGAGCAGGACCCGGAGACGCCGTACCCGGCGCCGCCCCGGGTCCCGCTGCTGGGCCGCTGGCTGACCCACTACGGGGAGCGGTCCCGGGTGCCCGGCTCGTCCCTCCTGCTGGCCCTCACCGAGGTGCTGACCCGGCACTGGGCGACCGGCCAGTCCGGTCTGGAGGACCAGCACCTGGGCGCGCTCCTCGCCTGGATCGATCCTCCGGCGGACCCGGGGGACCCCCGGCGGGCGGTGTCCGGCGCCGAGGCCGCCCACCGGGCCGAACTCGCGCGCGACGCCGACGGCCAGCTGCTGTGCCCGCCGGCCGGACCGGCCACCGACCCCGCCTTCGACAACAAGCTGCTGGCCCCGGCGATCGAGCGCTACGACCGCGCGCGTACCGCCCTGGCCGCCGCCGAGGACGCTCTGGAGGCCGACGACCGGCTGGCCGCGCTCACCGCGGCCGAGCGGCACATCCGCGACCTGGTGGAGAGTCGTACGCGGCCCACCTGGGACGCGGTGTGGCGGGGCCTGGACCTGTTGCGGGCGCTGCCGGAGGGCGGGCACGTGGTGGAGCGGTGGACCAGGGACCGCTGGTCGTTCACCGGCCACCGCGACCGGGTCGTGGCCGGCGAGCCCCCTCAGCCGCGCCGCGACGACGCGGTGACGGCGGCGAACAAGCTCGCCACGCGCGAGCGCGAGCAGGCCCGGCTGGAGGCGCAGGAGGCGCTGGACGACCCGCTGGTGATGGCGGGGCGGCGGCTGGCCGGTGAGGCCTTCGCGGGCGAGGTGACCGATGTCGTCATGGCGTACAGCGAGGGCAAGCGGCCGAGCCCGCGCCCGCTGGTGACCGTCCGGACGGACGACCGGCCGCATCTGGCGGAGCGCGCGAAGGTGTACCGCTCGCTGGGCGGCAAGCCGCAGGCGGCGGAGTTCGTGGGCTGGGAGGCGGCCGAGGGCGACGCCCCCGACAGCCCCGACGCCCCCGACAGCCCCGACGGCCCCGACGATCACAGTGGCCACAGCGGTCACAGCAGCAGCGGTCACAGCGGCAGTGGCGGTTCCGTCGTCCTGCGGATCGTGGACAAGATGGGCCGGGGCAAGGAGCCCGCGGCCGGTTCGGTGCCGGAGAAGGGCGACACGCTCTGCTTCACCCTCTTCGAGCACGAGCAGCGCGGCGGGGCGAAGCTGCCCGACCCGGAGGAGACCCCGTGGACGCACGGCGGACCGCCGGGCGAGTCCGTGCCGGAGGCCGCCGACACCATGACCGAGGAGGACGTCCTGTGACGACCGTCGACTTCGACCCCGGGGCCGCGGCGGCACGCGCCACGGACGCGATCCTCCACGACACCCTGCACGGCACCGAGCGGGGCGTGGTGGTCGACTCCCCGCCGGGCGCGGGCAAGTCCACGCTGGTGGTCCGCGCCGCCCTGGAACTGGCCGACGCCGGACGCCCGTTGATGGTCGTGGCGCAGACCAACGCCCAGGTGGACGACCTGGTCCTGCGGCTCGCCGAGAAGAACCCCGACCTGCCGGTGGGCCGGCTGCACAGCAGCGACACCGACGCCTACGACAAGGCACTGGACGAACTCCCGAACGTCCGCCCGTCGGCGAAGGCGGCCGACCTCGGCGGCCTTCCCGTCGTCCTGTCCACGGCCGCGAAGTGGGCGCACGTCACGGTGGACGAGCCGTGGCGGCACGCGATCGTGGACGAGGCCTACCAGATGCGCTCGGACTCCCTGCTGGCCGTGGCCGGGCTGTTCGAGCGGGCACTGTTCGTGGGCGACCCGGGTCAGCTGGACCCGTTCGCGATCGTCGGCAGCGAGCAGTGGGCGGGCCTGTCGTACGACCCGTCGGCCTCCGCCGTGACGACGCTGCTCGCGCACAACCCGGGGCTGCCCCAGCACCGGCTGCCGGTCTCCTGGCGGCTGCCGGCCTCCGCGGCGCCGCTGGTCTCGGACGCCTTCTACCCGTACACCCCGTTCCGCAGCGGCACCGGTCACGGCGACCGCCGGCTGTCCTTCGCCGTCCCCTCGGACGGCACGGGCCCGGACCGGGTGATCGACGAGGCCGCGGAATCCGGCTGGGGCCTGCTGGAGCTGCCCGCCCGGCACACCCCGCGCACCGATCCGGAGGCGATGCGGGCGGTGGCGGCGGTCGTACGGCGCCTGCTGGACCGCGGCGGCGCGTCGGTGTCCGAACGCTCGTCGGACCCCGCTCCGCTCACCGCCGACCGCATCGCCGTCGGCACCGCCCACCGCGACCAGGCGGCGGCGGTGCGCGCGGCGCTGGCGGATCTCGGCGTCGCGGACGTGACGGTCGACACCGCGAACCGCCTCCAGGGCCGCGAGTACGACGTCACGGTCGTCCTCCACCCGCTCTCCGGGCGCCCCGACGCCACCGCCTTCCACCTGGAGACCGGCCGCCTGTGCGTCCTGGCGTCCCGCCACCGCCACGCCTGCATCGTGGTCTGCCGCGCGGGCGTCGGCGACCTCCTGGACGACTACCCGTCCACGGAACCGGTCCAGCTGGGAACGCTGGTGAAGTTTCCCGACGGCTGGGAGGCCAACCACGCGGTGCTGGCACACCTGGCGGAACACCGGGTGAGCTGGCGCCCCTGACCGGGCCGACGGTGCTTCCCCACCCCGCCCCCGGCAACCCCGCCCATCCTCCGGACGGAGTCCGGCACGCCGCCGCAGACGGCCGAAGAACACAGCCCCGACGGCTGGGAGGCCAACCACGCGGTCCTCGCGCACCTGGCGGAACACCGGGTGCCCTGGCGCCCCTGAAAAGGGACCCCCGCGCGGTTCCGGAAGCGCCGGGGTCCTCTTGCGTCCGCGCGAGACAATGGACGGTGGCCCACCTGACGGGAGGCGCCGACCGCAACCGTGCGAGGAGGAGATTAAGACATGGCGGAGCCCACGCCGCGTCGGAACGAACCGCGGCTACGCCCCGCGTCCCTGGTCTTCGAGCCCGTGGAGGCGGCCGCGGATCCGGAGCACTTCTTCGACCTGGAGTCGATCGACGATCCGCGCGCTCTGCTGGCGCGGGCCACGGAGCTGGCCCAGGCGTTCAGCGCGGCGGCCGACCGGGCGATGGAGTTCCAGGCCGTCGCCGCGGCCCAGCTCGCCGACCCGCGCCGCTTCGACCGGCTGACCCCGGCGGACATCGCCGAGCGGGCGGAGTGGACCGAGGACTACGCGAAGAAGATGGTGGAGTTCGGGCGCGACCTGCTGCGCGGAGCCGACGCCGAGGGCCGTACCCCCGTCGATCCGGTCTAGGGCCTTTCTTCCGGATCAGGCCGGCTCCGGTCTGCGGTGCCTTCCGGCCGACCCGAGCGGGGTCTGGTGCGTGCAGCTGCAAGGCGGAGGAGGGAGTCGACGCGGCGCGATGGGGGTCCCTCCCTGCTCGAGCGAAGCCGAGAGCTTGGGGGAGAGTGACGACAACGCCGCTGGGGGTACCCCCTGCTCGCAGAGCTTGGGGGAGTGCGTGCCAGACCCCGCGACCCCGGCAAGATCCGGAAGAGAGGCCCTAGCCCCGGCCAGGTCCGGCGGAGCGGCCCCGGTCCGCCTCTGCCGGACCGCCCTGACCGCCCTGACCGCCCTTGTCCGACCGCCCGCCCGGCATATGCCAGGTGGGCAAGATACTGCCCCCCGCCCCCTCCTGTCCCGGTTTTCCGCAACCCAGGGGAAGCGCGCGCTCACGGCGGGTACATCTTGACGACATGAGCAGCGCACCGAACGTCACCTCCGCCACCGCCGACGGGGCCGCCTGGCTCGCCTCCGCCGGCGCTTTCCCGCGCAGCACGCGCGCCCTGTGGGAGGAGTGTCCGGACGCTCCGGTCGTGCTGCCCTGCGGCACCGTCTTCGACGTGGTGAACGCCCCGGCGGTCTTCGGCCGCCGGATGCTGGACCGGCTGTGGGAAGAGGGGCCGGGCGCCGGACCGGTCGCGGTCCACCGGGGCCGCATGCTGCTGTTCGCCGCACCGGGCACCGCCCAGCGCCTGCCCTCGCTGCTGACCTGGGAGGAGTGGGGGGCGGCCGGCAGCCGTACGGAGGCCGTACCGCCGCTGCTGTGCCACGGCACCGGAGACGCGGTGACGGTCCCCGCACCCTGCGGCGACGGCTCCCCCGGCTCCACCCCTGGCCCCACTCCCGGGGGCTCCCGCTGGCTGGTCGCCCCCGACACCCGGCACCCGTGGCTGCCCGGCCCCGAGGTGCTGCTGTGGGCGGCGGTACGGGCGGCCCGCTCGTGGACGCGGATATCGATTTTTCCTCCCGCCGATCAGGATGCTAATGTCTACGACGTCAGCAGGCGCCGCTAGCTCAGTTGGTTAGAGCAGCTGACTCTTAATCAGCGGGTCCGGGGTTCGAGTCCCTGGCGGCGCACGCGAGGGAACGGCCGACAGGTTTCGCAAGAAACTTGTCGGCCGTTCTCGTATGCCTGGACACTCACCCGGCGGTGCGGCCCGCTCCCACCCGGACAGCCCCCTCACAGCCCGGCAACTCAGCCTCAGCCCGGCAGCTCGGCTCGGCAGCTCAGCCCGGCAGCTCAGCCCGGCAGCTCCGGCGTGATCTTCACCGTCCACGCTCCCGACGCCGTACGCCCCTCCGCCTCCACCTTCACCCCGTCCTGCGGCACCGTGAAGCTCTCCCCGAGGGCGAGCGGGGCATCGGCCAGGGGCGGGTAGACGGAGTTCTCCCAGCAGGCCTGGGAGCGCGGATGGGCGTCCACCACCTGGACCGAGCCGGCACCGGACTCGACATCGCCGCGGACGCGGTAGACCAGGATGCCCTGCCGGCAGGCCGTGCGGTCGTTGCCCGCCGAGCCGCGCGCCTCGACGGCCAGGGCGCTGTCCGGGCCGGTGCGCACGACCGCCAGTTTGGTGCCGCCGCCGAGGCCGAACGCCGGGGCGCCGGCCGCGCTCCGCACCGGGACACCGGGCCCGGCGGCCAGCGGCTCCAGGGTCAGCCGGGTCGCCGACGTCCCCCGCACGCACGCCACCTGGCGCGGATCCAGCCAGCCCAGCTTCCACTTGTGCCAGGCGAACAGGTCCGGGGAGAGACCGAACTGGCTGCCCATCAGGTCCCAGTCGCCGACGTAGGTGTCCCAGTCGCCCTCACCGTCCGTGGGTCGGTGGTAGAGGTCGGGGAGGTCGAAGACATGACCGGTCTCGTGGGCCAGGACCAGCCGGTCGGGCGGGTGCCTCTCGAAGACGGTGACGACCCGGCGGACGTCGGTGCCGTCCAGACGCTCGGGGGTGTCGAGGTTGACGACCTTCGTCGCGTCGGAGTCCACGCCGGGCGCGTCCGGGTCGGCGACGAGGTAGACGACACCGAAGCGCGAGAAGTCGACCTGCCGGTCGGCCGCGGCGAAGGCGTCGCGCAGGTAGGCGGCGCGGTCGGTCTCGCTCCAGTCCCGCTTCATGGCGTACGCCGTGGACGGCTTCGGCATGCGCAGCCAGCGCTTCAGCGGATGCGGGCGCAGGGTGAACCTGCCGTAGGAGGCCTGCTGGAAGAAGCGGCTGGTGGCCGGGAAGTGGTCGGCGGTCAGCTCGTCGGGGGTGGTGTGCGGGGTGGCGTCCGGGAAGGACAGGAAGATCAGGACGGCGTCGAGCGAACCGACCGGGCGGGTGTAGGCGGGGTTCCAGGCGTCCACGCCCTCGGAGTGGTGGGCCTCGGTGCGGTGCAGCGCGCAGGCGGTCGTCGAGAAGGGCTCGGCGGCCGACGGGCCGGTGAGGATCGAGGTCGCGGCGAGCGCCGACATCGTGGTGGCCACGGCGGCGGTGCTGCGCAGCTTGGGCACGGAAATGACCTCCGGATGCGGTTCGTGGAACGCCGAAGGGCGCAGCATCCAGATTGTGGTTATTTCCGATGTTATGCACTGTTCATCTGAACCAGAAGGGTGAGTACGCCCGTTTGCGCGCACGCGCCACACCTGCGGACGACACCCCGAATCACTCACGGAACGTCACAAGTGGTCGTGGGCTTGAAGAACCGGTCCAGGTGCGGGCAGAAACGATCTGTCAGAACGGTGGGGCGATCCGGGACACTGGTGAGTGGCTGGAAGGGCTCGGGGCCAGCCTCTATGATCGGCACACTTTCCGGCACGGACAGAGATCGAGTGCACTGCGGGAGCGAGCGGTGAGCGGAACGTCCGAAGGGCCGACGCCCGCGGCAGACCTCGACCGGTCAGCCGTAACAGACAGTGACCCTACCCCCTACCATCGTGTCTTCGCGGCCGCCCCGCTCGCCATGGCCGTCGTGAACGCCGAGGGACTCGTCGTCAGCGCCAACGCCGCCTTCGGCGAGCTGCTCGGCGCCGCCCCCGAGGCACTGACCGGCAGGCCTGCGGCCGATCTGGTCGACCTGGCCGCCGACACCCGTACCCGGCACGCCTACCGGGAGGTGCTGGGCGGCCGGCAGGCGAGGCTGCGCTGCACCCGGCGCCTGAAGCACCGCGACGGCACCTCGGTGTGGGCGCAGGTCACCGTCGCGCCGCTGGCCGACGGCGCTCCGGGCGTGCTGCTGTCGGTCACCGACGTCAGCGCGCACCGCGAACTCCAGGCGCGCCTCAGGCACTTGCAGATGCACGACCCGGTGACCCGGCTGCCCAACCGCACCCTGTTCTTCGAACGCCTGTCGGCCGCGCTGGAGGCGGAGTCGTACGAACAGGGCGGCACCGGACGGATCGGCCTGTGCTATCTGGACCTCGACGGCTTCAAGGCCGTCAACGACACGCTCGGCCACCGCGTCGGCGACCGGCTGCTCGCGGCCGTCGCCCAGCGGCTGACCCGGGTCGCCGACGAGGCCGGGTACGCCCGCAACGGCACCCCGCTGGTGGCCCGGCTCGGCGGGGACGAGTTCGCCCTGCTGGTGGAGGACTCCACCGGCACCGACCAGCTCTCCGACCTGGCCGGCTGCGCGCTCAGGGCCCTGGAGGAGCCGTTCGACCTGGCCGGGCAGCGCCTGTCACTGACCGCGTCCATCGGCGTCGTCGAACGGCACGCGGCCGGTACGACCGCCACCGGCCTGATGCAGGCGGCCGACACGACGCTGTACTGGGCGAAGGCGGACGGCAAGGCCCGCTGGACCCTGTTCGACCCGGAGCGCAACGCGCACCGCATGACCCGTCAGGCCCTCTCCTCCACCCTGCGCCCCGCCATCGAGCGCGGCGAGTTCGCCCTCGAGTACCAGCCGTTGGTCGGTATGGAGGACGGCAGGCTGAGCGGGGTGGAGGCGCTGGTGCGCTGGCATCACCCGCAGTTCGGCACGCTGACGCCGAATCGGTTCATCGGACTGGCCGAGGAGGACGGCTCCATCGTGCAGCTCGGCCGCTGGGCGCTGTCCACCGCGTGCCGTCAGGCCCGCCGCTGGCAGCTCGACCACCCGGGCGAGCCGCCCATCTTCGTCAGCGTCAACGTGGCCGTACGCCAGGTGTGGGACTCCGACCTGGTGGCGGACGTCGACCGGATCCTCGGCGAGAGCGGCCTCGCCCCGCACCTGCTCCAGCTGGAGCTGACCGAGTCGGCCGTGATGGGCTCGGCCGGCCGCCCGCTCCAGGCCCTGCAGGCCCTGAGCGACATGGGCGTGCGCATCGCCATCGACGACTTCGGCACCGGCTACTCGAACCTGGCCTACCTCAGCCGGCTGCCGGTGTCGGTCCTGAAGCTGGACGGGTCCTTCGTGCGCGGCTTCCAGTACGAGGAGCACCAGGAAACGGCCACGGGGACCCCGCCCAACCCGGCCGACGAGGTCATCGTGGAGGCGATGATCCAGCTGGCGCACCGCCTCGGGCTGACCGTCACCGCCGAGTGCGTGGAGACCTCGGCGCAGGCCACACGGCTGCGCCGGATCGGCTGCGACACCGGACAGGGCTGGCTGTACTCCCGTCCGGTGCCGCCGGACCGCATCTCCGAGCTGCTGGGCGTGCAGACCTACGCGGTCGGCAAACCGTAGGCGTCCGCGATCAGTTCGTAGGAGCGCAGCCGCAGTGCGCCGCGGTGGGCGTGTGAGGTGAGCATCAACTCGTCGGCCCCGGTGCGCTTCTGCAGGCCGTCCAGGCCGGAACGGACCTCGTCCGCCGTGCCGTGCACGACGTTCGCGGTCCAGGAGGACACGAACTCCTCCTCCATGGAGCTGAATTCGTAACGCTCCACCTCCGCCGGGTCGGGGAAGAGACCCGGGCGGCCCATGCGCAGCCGGAGCATGTTCAGCGCGGCCGCCCGCACCTGCCGGCGGGCCTCGGCCGCCTCGTCCGTGGCGAGGGCCGCGACACCGATGAGGGCGTACGGCCGGTCGAGCACCGCGGAGGGCCGGAACGTCTGCCGGTACAGGTCCAGGGCCGGAACGGTGTTCTGCGCGGAGAAGTGGTGCGCGAAGGCGAAGGGCAGTCCGAGCAGGCCGGCCAGGCGGGCGCTGAAGCCGGAGGATCCGAGCAGCCAGATCGGCGGGCGGTGCGGGGACTGGACGCCGCCCGGGGTGGTGCCCTGCACCGGGCCCGGGATGGCGTGGATCCGGCCGTAGGGGTGCCCGTCGGGGAAGTCGTCGTCCAGGAACCGGGTCAGCTCGGCCAGTTGCTCCGGGAAGTCGTCGGCGCCCTCGTTCAGGGTGTCGCTGCGGCGCAGCGCGGCGGCCGTGGCCCCGTCCGTGCCGGGGGCCCGCCCGAGGCCCAGGTCGATCCGCCCGGGCGCCATGGCCTCCAGCGTGCCGAACTGCTCGGCGATCACCAGCGGGGCGTGGTTGGGCAGCATGACGCCGCCCGAGCCGAGCCGGATGCGGTCGGTGTGGGCGGCGAGGTGGCCGAGGATCACGGCGGGCGAGGAGGAGGCGACACCCGGCATGGAGTGGTGCTCGGCGACCCAGTACCGGTGGAATCCGCGCGCCTCGGCGGACCGCGCGATCTCCACGCTCGTCCGCAGGGCCTCGGTGGCCGTGCTCCCCGCACCGACGGTGACCAGGTCCAGTACGGAAAGGGGTACGGGTGCGGTGCCGAGCGTCGCCCCGCGGATCTCGTCTGCCGACACGGTGCGTGCCTCCTGTTTCTTGCCTGAGCAGTCCTGCCCGGCATCAACGGAAGGGTGCCTCCGGTTATTCCCGCGGCTCCTGACGGAAGACACGCGGCCGGGGTGCGCGGTTCCTGACGGAAGACACGCGGCCGGGGCACGCGGCTCCTGACCGGAGGCGCACGTCCGGGGCACGCGGTTCCTGACCGGAGGCACGCGGCCGGGACGGCGGGGCGGGACGGGCGGCAGGGCGGGGCCGGACCGGGACCGTCGGCATCGGGCCGGGCGGTGCTGTTGACGGTCGTGGGTGGGGGTGCGAGCGTGGTCGATCCGCGCATGTCGGATGCCCTGTGTGCCTCCGCCCTGGAGGACCTGTGCGCCTCTGTCCGGGAGGAACGGCCCACCGATGCCCATCCCGACCCGCCCCACCCTGCTCGTGCTGGACGCCGACCCGCCGCCCCGGCTCGGCCGCCTCACCGGTCGCGCCCGGATCCTGTACACCGACGCGGCCGGCCTGGCCGAGCGGCTGCCGGGGGCGGACGTGCTGCTGGTGTGGGACTTCACCTCCCCCGCCGTGCGAGAGGCCTGGCCGGGGGGCGGCCCGCGGCCGCGCTGGGTGCACACGGCGAGCGCCGGCGTGGACCATCTGATGTGCCCGGAACTGGCCGCGTCCGCGACGGTGGTGACCAACGCGCGCGGGATCTTCGACCAGCCGGTCGCCGAATACGTCGCCGCGCTGGTGCTGGCCATCGCCAAGGACCTGCCGCGCACGCTGGAACTGCAGCGGACGCGAACGTGGCGGCACCGGGAGTCGCGGCGGGTGGCCGGTACGCGTGCGTGCGTCGTCGGATCGGGCCCGATCGGGCGCGCGATCGCGCACACGCTGAAGGCCCTGGGGGTGACGACGGCGCTGGTGGGACGCGTGCCGCGGACCGGCATCCACGGTCCGGCCGACCTGGACCGGCTGATCTCCCGCGCGGACTGGGTGATCGCCGCCGCGCCGCTGACCGAGCAGACGTACGGCATGTTCGACGCCCACCGGTTCGGGGTGATGCAGCCCTCGGCGGTGTTCGTCAACGTCGGCCGCGGACAGCTGGTCGACGAGGACGCCCTGGCCGAGGCGCTGCGCAGACGCTGGATCGCGGGCGCGGCCCTGGACGTGTTCGCCGCCGAACCCCTCCCCGCGGACAGCCCGTTGTGGGGGTTTCCGGGGCTGGTCGTCTCCCCGCACATGAGCGGCGACACGGCCGGCTGGCGGGACGAACTGGGCGCGCAGTTCGTGGAGTTGTACGAGCGCTGGGCGGCGGGCAGATCTCTGGTGAACGTGGTCGACAAGAAGCGCGGCTACGTACCGGGCCATTGACCCACCGGGAGGGTGCATGCAGCTCACCGACCTCACCGCCGTACAGCTCCTCGACGGCTACCGCAAGGGCGAGTTCAGTCCCGTCGAGGCGACGGCACAGGTGCTGGAGCGGGCGCGCCGGATCCAGCCGGAGGTCAACGCGTTCGCGCGCCTCCTGGAGGAGGAGGCGGCGGCGCGGGCACGGGAGTCGGAGGAGCGCTGGCGGCGGGGCGAGCCGGCCGGGCTGCTGGACGGGGTGCCGGTGACGGTGAAGGACCTGCTGCCGCTGCGCGGCCATCCGACCCTGCGCGGCTCCAAAACCGTTCCGGTACAGGGACGTTGGGACGAGGACGCCCCCTCGGTCGCGCGCCTGCGTGAGCACGGGGCGGTGTTCGTCGGCAAGACCACGACACCCGAGTTCGGCTGGAAGGGCGTGACGGACTCCGCGCTGTCCGGGATCACCCGCAACCCGCACGACCCGTCCCGCACGGCGGGCGGTTCCAGCGGCGGCAGCGCCGCGGCCGTCGCCCTCGGCGCGGGTCCGCTGTCGCTGGGCACGGACGGCGGCGGCAGCATCCGCATCCCGGCCGCGTTCTGCGGGATCTTCGGGCTGAAGCCGACGTACGGCAGGGTGCCCCTGTATCCGGCGAGCGCGTTCGGCTCGCTCTCGCACGTCGGCCCGATGACGAGGGACGCGGCGGACGCGGCGCTGATGCTGGACGTCATCTCCGGCCCCGACCCGCGCGACTGGTCGGCGCTGCCCCCGGCGCCGGAGTCGTTCCGGGCCGGGCTGGACAAGGGGGTGCGCGGACTGCGGGTGGCGTACTCGCCCTCGCTGGGCGGGCAGGTGGCCGTCCGCCCGGCGGTCGCGGCGGCCGTACGGCAGGCGGTGGCCGCACTCGCGGACCTCGGCGCCTACGTCGAGGAGACCGACCCGGACTTCAGCGATCCGGTGGCGGCCTTCCACACCCTGTGGTCCGCCGGCGCCGCCCGTCTCACCCAGCATCTCCCCGCGCACCGGCGGCAGTTGCTCGATCCCGGGCTGCGGGAGATGTGCGCGAGGGGTTCCCGGTCGAGCGCGCTGGACCATCTGGCCGCGGTGGAGGTGCGCGCGGACCTCGGCCGCCGGATGGGCCGCTTCCACGAGCGCTACGACCTCCTGGTCACGCCCACCCTGCCGATCACGGCGTTCGAGGCGGGCGAGGAGGTGCCGGCGGGCTCCGGGCTGCGCCGCTGGACCGGGTGGACGCCGTTCACCTACCCCTTCAACATGACCCGGCAGCCCGCCGCGTCCGTCCCGGTCGGCACGGACGGCAGCGACGGCGGAGGCCTGCCGGTCGGTCTGCAGATCGTGGCCGCCCGGCACCGCGACGACCTGGTGCTGCGGGCCGCCCACGCCCTGTACGACGCCGGCCTCACCCTCCACGAGAGCTGACCCCGCGCCCTCGAACAGCCCGGAGAACCGTGGTGCATAGGACGCCTGCGCCGGGGTAGCCGCGCCGCCATGGCTCCACCACTTGGGAACGGCACACCCCCGCCGCGGCGGCCGGGAGACAGACACAGCAGGCGTTCGGTCCTCGCCGGCGCCACGGCGCTCGGCGCGTGGGGGGCGCTGGGGACCACGGGCTGTACGCGCGTGGCCTCGGCGTCCGGCGCGAACGGCGGCGACCTCCTCGGCCGGCTGCGCGCGCAGGGTGTCGTACGGCTCGGGATCGCCGGCGAGATCCCCTTCGGCTACATCGACAGGGACGGCCGTCTCACCGGCGAGGCACCCGAGTTGGCGAAGGCGGTGTTCGGACGGCTCGGGGTGCACCGGGTGCAGCCGGTGCCGACCGAGTTCGGCTCGCTCATCCCCGGGCTCAACTCCCAGCAGTTCGACGTCGTGGCCGCCGGGATGTACGTCAACCCCGAGCGCTGCGCACAGGTGATCTTCGCCGATCCCGACTACCAGATGCTGGACTCGTTCGCCGTCCGCAAGGGCAACCCGAAGGGGCTGCACTCCTACGAGGACGTGGTGGCGAAGAAGGCACGGTTCGCCACCGGGACCGGATACGCCCAGATCCAGCACGCGGTGGAGGCCGGGTACGAGGAGAGCGACATCCTGGTCGTCCCGGACCAGGTCGCCGGACTGAACGCGGTGGAGGCCGGGCGGGTCGACGTGTTCGCCGGTACGGCCGTCACCGTCCGCGAGGTGGTGAGGAAGTCCGCCAAGGCCGAGGCCATCAAGCCCTTCGCACCTCTCGTCAAGGGTGAACCGCGTGTGGACGGGGGCGCGTTCGCGTTCCGTTCGGCCGAGACACGGCTGCGGGACGCCTTCAACGCCGAACTGCGCGGGCTCAGGAAGAGCGGCGAACTACTCAGGATCCTGCGGCCCTTCGGCTTCACCAGGGCCGAGATGACGGACCTCACCGCGAAGGAGCTGTGCGGCGGATGACCCCAGGGCTCTGGAAACTCGTACTGGAAGGCGTCTGGACCACCCTTCAACTGCTGGTGTTCGGCGCGCTGCTGGCCACGGCGGTGTCCTTCGCCGTCGGTGTCGCGTGCACCCACCGAAGCAGGCTCGTGCGCTTCGCCGCCGGCTGCTACACCGAGGTGTTCCGCGGCACCTCGGCGCTGGTGATGATCTTCTGGGTGTTCTTCGTACTGCCGGTCGCCTTCGGCTGGCAGCTGGTGCCGCTGTGGGCGGGCACGCTGGCGCTCGGGCTGACGTACGGCGCGTACGGCTCGGAGATCGTGCGCGGCGCGCTGAACGCGGTCGATCCGGCGCAGCGGGAGGGCGGCATCGCGCTGAGCCTCACGCCCGCCCAGCGGATGCGGCTGATCGTGCTGCCGCAGGCGGTGCCGGAGATGATCCCGTCCTTCTGCAACCTGCTGGTCGAACTCCTCAAGGGCACCGCGCTGGTGTCCGTCATGGGCATGGGCGACCTGACGTTCAGCGCCAACCTGGTGCGGCTGGCGTTGCAGCAGAGCGCGGAGATCTACGGCTACGTCCTGCTGATCTACTTCGTGATCGCCTTCACGCTGACCCGGCTGATGCGCTCGCTGGAGAAGCGGCTGAAGGCCTCGGTGGGCCGGGACGCCGGCACGGAGTCGGCGGCACGGGAACTCAAGCGGGCGCGGACGACCGGTGTCGGGGCCGGCGTGGCCAGTGGGGACGGTGTCGCATGAGGTGGGACTGGAACGCGGTCGGTGATTTCCTGCCCGACCTCTGGAAGGGCCTGCTCGTCACCCTCCAGGCCGTGGCCCTCGGCTCGCTGCTGTCCTTCGGCCTCGGGCTGGTGTGGGCGCTGCTGACGCGAGCGCCGACCCGGTGGGTGCGCTGGCCGGTCGAGGCCGTCACGGAGTTCGTGCGCGACACCCCGCTGCTGGTGCAGCTGTTCTTCCTCTTCTACGTGCTGCCCGAGTGGGGCCTGACGTTCTCGGCACTGGCCACCGGCGTGTTCGCGCTCGGGCTGCACTACTCGACGTACACCATGCAGGTCTACCGGGCCGGCATCGAGGCGGTGCCGGCGGGCCAGTGGGAGGCGGCGACGGCGCTGAACCTGCCCCGGCACCGGATCTGGACCGCGGTGATCCTGCCGCAGGCGATCCGCCGGGTGGTCCCCGCGCTCGGCAACTACGTGATCGCCATGCTCAAGGACACGCCGATGCTCATGGTGATCACCGTCCTGGAGATGCTCGGCCGGGCCCGGCTCTTCTCCCAGGCGCACTTCCAGTTCACCGAGCCGGTCACCGTGATCGGCGTGGCCTTCATCCTCATCTCCTACCTGGCCTCCCTTGTCCTGCGAGCCCTGGAGCGACGCCTTGTCCGCTGACACGCCTGTGAAGAAGGAACCCGCCGCGAGCGCGGAGCCGGCCGCGGCCGGCGGTGAGCTGATCCGCCTGGAAGGGGTGACCAAGCGCTTCGGATCGAACACCGTGCTGGACCGGCTGGACTTCTCCGTGCAGCCCGGCAGGCACGTGACCCTGATCGGACCCTCCGGCTCCGGCAAGACCACGATCCTGCGGCTGCTGATGACCCTCACCAAGCCGGACGAGGGCACGATCACCGTGGACGGGGAGCACCTGTTCCCGGCGCCGGAGAAGCAGGTCCGCGAGGTCCGCAAGAAGATCGGGATGGTGTTCCAGCAGTTCAACCTGTTCCCGAACATGTCCGTGCTGCGCAACATCACCGAGGCGCCGGTGCAGGTGCTCGGCATGTCCAGGGACGAGGCCGAGGCGCGGGCGCGGGAGCTGCTGGACCTGGTGGGGCTCGCCGACAAGTGCGACGCGCGGCCCACCCGGCTCTCCGGTGGCCAGCAGCAGCGGGTGGCGATCGCCCGCGCGCTGGCGATGCGCCCGCGTGTGCTGCTGCTGGACGAGGTGACCTCCGCGCTCGACCCCGAGCTGGTGGCGGGCGTCCTCGACCTGCTCAGGGACATCGCACGCAGCACCGACATCACGATGCTGTGCGTGACCCACGAGATGGGTTTCGCCCGCGACATCTCGGATCAGGTGCTGATGTTCGACTCCGGGCGGGTCATCGAGGCGGGCCCGCCGGAGCAGATCTTCGGCGATCCGGAGCGGGATCGTACGCGGGAATTCCTCAGCGCGGTCCTGTGACTACGGGCTGTCAGGCGGGAAGAGCCGAGGTCCACACGCTGGGTCGTGACTGTGGCATATGCCAGAGGGTCTGCGTCGCAGTTGGGAGGGGCCGGTGAGCATCGCAATCTCGCCAACACCCCCTCCCCTTCGGCTCTTTGCCCGCTATCGTGGAACCGATCCGCCGACCGGATTTCGCGGCCAAGAGAGCGAGCGCAGGGGGAAACCGTGGCGCTGAAGCACGAGCCGACCGCCCCGTACCACTCGGCCCAGGACGCGCTGCGCGTCCTGGAGACCGTGGCCCGTCACTCCGCCGGCATCACCGACTCCGACCTGGCCCGCGACACCGGCCTGGACCGCGGACGCCTGACCACCCTGCTGCGCATGCTGCGCCGGGAGGGCTACGTCGAGCAGATCGCCGACGGGGCGTACGTCACCGGGGACACGCTGCGCCGGCTCACCTCGGCGCACGACCGGGAGCGCGCCCTGCGCGAGAAGCTCCAGCACACGCTGGACCGGCTGCGGGACTCCGTCGGCGCGGCCGTCTACATCAGCCGGTACGTGGACGGCGAGGTCCACGTCACCCAGTACGCCGCGGGGCCGGGCGCCCCGGCGGTCAACGAGTGGGTCGACTTCCGCTACTCCGCGCACGCCACGGCCGTCGGCAAGAGCCTGCTGACCCAGCTGGACCACAACGGCCGCCGCGACCACCTCTCCCGGCACAAGATGGCCCGCCTCACCTCGCGCACCATCACCAGCGACAAGCTGCTGCTCTCCCGCCTGGAGTCGCAGCCGCCGACCGTGCCCGTCCTGGACCTCCAGGAGTACGCGATCGGCACGGTCTGCGCGGCCGTCCCGATCACCGCCGGTTCAGCCGTCGGCTGTCTGGCCGTGTCCCTGCCGGTGGAGCACGCCCACCGGCTGAAGCGGGCCGCCGACACGCTCAACCGCAACGCGGCCCCGGTGCTGCTGTCGCTGACGCTCTAGGGGGGTGTCGTTTGGACAACGCGGCGAGGTGCCGTGCCGGGCGTCGCGGACCCGAGCTGATCCAAACGACACCCCCTAGGCCGGCCGGGGCGGCGCTGCGGACGGGCTTCGGTGGAAGATGTCCCGTAGGGGCTCCACGGGGTCCCGCGGTGCCCCTACGGGTTCCCTGCGGGGTCCCCACGGAGGGCGCGGCCGGGTGGTCACGAGCACCCTCCAGGACCAGGTAGTATTTTCTTTGTCGCCGGCCGCGAAGAGCGGAAGGCGAGAGTCACGCGCCGCTAGCTCAGTTGGTTAGAGCAGCTGACTCTTAATCAGCGGGTCCGGGGTTCGAGTCCCTGGCGGCGCACAGCAGAAGGGCCCCTCGCGAGAGCGAGGGGCCCTTCGACGTTTCCCCGCCGGGCCCGGCGGGCCGGTCGAGCCCGGCGCGCGGAGTCAGAAAGTGACGTCGGAGCAGGCGTAGAACGCGTTGCCCGTGTCTGCGATCGTCCACACCGCGAGGATGACGTGGTGGCCGCTCAGCCCGCCCGGCAGGGTGCCACTGTGGCTGAGGGTGGCCGGCGGGCGCTGCCCGTTGTACGGCACCGTCAGGAACGGGGTCAGGTTGAGGTCGGAGCGGGACAGGGCGTGGCCCTGGTTCCAGCCCGGCCTGGTGACGTAGTAGCGGAAGTCGGTCGTGGCGTGCATGGCGGTGAACTGCCAGCGGAAGGTGTACGACTGACCTCCCGTCACCCGGGTCGTCGGCCAGGCCGCGCCGGACGGGGTGGCGGGCGAGCTGAGCTGGGCGAAGCGGCTCACGCCGCCGTTGCAGAGCTGGCCGTCGGCGGGTCCGGCGGCCGGGAAGCCCTTGGGGCCCTCGACGCTCTGCGGCTCCCACTGGATGTCGCCGCAGTTCGGCACGGTGCCGTTCTGGCAGAGCTTCTGCCTGCTGACGGGGAGGTCGGTGTAGCCGTGCCCGCTGGCACCGCCGGTGGAGAGCGCGAAGGCTCCGGCGGTCACCAGCGCCAGCACGGCCGCGGACAACGTGGTCTTCGTACGCATGCTGCCGCTCCTGGAGAACGTGGGGGAGTTTCAGTGAGCCGAGCTGTGCTGTAGGTCTAGACCAAGCCCCAGATTATTGCCGTCTGTTGAACATGTCCATACCAACCGCCCAAACCAGCCGCGCGGGCTCCCCCGCCCGGACGCGCGTGGGCCCTCACCCCGGTTCACCGCGCCCCGAGCAGAACGCCACCGTCAGGTCCCGGACCAGGACCTTGCGCTCGTAGTCGTCGAGTTCGACCAGCCCGCGCACGGTCAGCCGGGTCACCGTGTCCTCCACGGAGTCCACGACCGAGCCCAGCATCGAAGACCGCTGCTGGGCGTCCAGCGCGGCGATCCGGCGCCGGTGCATCGCGGCGGCGAACTCCGGGGCGTAGTCCACCCGCAGCGGGCGGACCGAGAACACCTCCAGGCCGACCGCCGCCGCGTCCGCCGCCACCAGCCGGGTCAGCACGTCCGCCGCCGCGTCCACCCCGCTCCGCGTCCCGCCCGGCGACTCCACCGGCACCCGCAGCAGCGCCGCCTCCACGCACTCGCGCAGATAGGTTTCGTGGTCCTCGATCCCGAGCAGGGCGCGCGCGGTGTCCCGCACCCGCCACACCACCAGGACGACCACCCGCAGCGCCACCCCGCTCGCGTCCGCCGCCGGCATCGCCTCGCTGCGCCAGTGCCGCAGCCGCACGTCGGCCCGGCGGCGGCGCAGCAGCGGGTTCACCCAGAGCAGCCCGGTACGACGGACGGTTCCCCGGTAGCGGCCGAACAGGCCGAGCACCCAGGCCCGCCCGGTCCGGCCCCGGGTCAGCCCGCCGAAGCCGCACAGGCCGAGCGCCCCGGCTCCCGCGTACGCCGCCCACTGCGCGGGACCGAGCCCCGCGCCCGCGTGCACCGGCAGGCGCAGCGCCTCCGTCGCGAGCGAGGGGAGCACCCCCGCCCACCACGAGGTGGCCAGGCACCCCGCGGCACCGCTCACCCCGGCGCACAGCCCGGCCGCTCCGGGCAGCACCCGCGCCGGCTGCTCCATCAGCTCCGGGTCGACCTGGGGTGCCGGCCGGCCGCGGACCTGGGCGGCCGGGCGGCCGAGGCGCGGCTGCTCGCCGGTGCCCTGCCGGCGGCCCACCACGGCGGGTTTCAACGGCACCGACACCGGGGCCGGTTCGTCACGGAACAGCAGATGGACGGGGATCTCCGTGGTCGCCTCGTTCTGGATGAGCCGGGGCGGCCGGGTGGCCGTACCGGTGACACCCGGCGCGCCCTCCGCGTACTCCTCGGGTTCGGGCGTGTGTGACGTGGTCGTACTCATGCGTGCCTCCAGCCTCCGCGCCAGACGCGTCATGACAAGGGAATGAGAACGGGAAATGCGAACGGGAAGGGGACGTGGGCGGGTCTCCACGCCGGACTCCGTGCGGGGCTCCGTGCGGGGCTCCGTGCGAGAAGACCCGCGACAGCGCCCCGCGGCGAAGCCGGCTAGGCGAACAGCCGGCGCCAGGTCTCCGGTCCCGGGTAGCCGTCCGCCGCGCCGCCGCGCCAGCCCTGGGCGCGCTGGAACGCCTCCACGGCCCGCCGGTCCGCCTCGCCCCAGACCGGACCGGGCCCCTCGCTGTAGAACCTGCCGAATCCCTTCTTCACCAGTTGCCGTCCCAGCTGGGCGACGTAGTCGTTGTCCGCGCCCGGACGGAAGTAGTTCCGGCCGGGATACCCGGGCACCCCGTGCGAGGCGGGGACACCGGAGCCCGTGCCGGCGGGCACCTGGGAGCCGGAACCGGAACCGGGTGCCGTGGATCCGCCGCCGGGGATGGGCTTGCCCTCGCCGGTCATCAGCAGTTCCCAGGTACGGGTCCCGGGCAGTCCGTCGGCGTCCGCGCCGGTCCAGCCCTGGGCCCTCTGGAACGCCTGCGTCGCCCGCCGGTCGGCCTCGCCCCAGACCGGACCGGGACCCTTGGCGTAGAAGGAGCGGCCGCCCCTGGCCACCAGCATCTCGCCGAGCATGGTCACGTACTTGTTGTCGGCCCCCGGACCGAAGGACCGCGCGCCCGGGAACGGGACCGGCGTCTTGGCCGCACCGCCCGCCTGCGCGCCCGCCGTGCCGGCGACCACGCCCTTGTAGCGGTAGGGGACGTACTTGTCCGCGTTGGTCCAGTAGGGGTACGGGGTGGCCTGGCTGCGGGCGTGCGGCGGGGTCTGCTCGTACACCGTGTAGTACGTGTGCGTGTAGTCCGTCCAGCCGCCGAAGATCACCACGTGGGAGCCCTTCTCCGGGTTGGCCGGGTTGTGGAAGAGCAGCATGTCGCCGGGCTGGAGCTCCTCCTTCGTGATCTTCACCCCGAACTGGTCGAGGCTGCCGGTCCACTCGTTGGAGAGCAGCCCCCAGGCCATGGAGACGTAGCCCGAGCAGTCCTGCCGGTAACCGTCCTTCCAGTAGGAGGTCATGCTGTACGGCACCTTCGCGGTCACCCAGGTCTTGGCCCGGTTGATGATCTCGGTGCGCGTGATGGTGGTGATCCGGGTGGCGGGCTTGACGGGCTGGCCGGCCGGACCGTGCAGCGGGGCCTTGGGGCCCTGCGGGGTCTCGGGCCCGGCGTCCCCCGCGGGGGAGCCGGGACGGGGCGGGGAGTGGGGGGCTGCCTGGGCGGCGGCCGGGACGGCCGCGCCGAGGGCGGCGGACGCGGCGGCGGCCACGACCACGACGCCTCGGACCGCCGGGCGGCCGCAGGGGTGACCGGACAGCGACCGGGGGGACATCCGGCGCCGCTGGACACAGCCGGGGCAGTCGCAGTCGCTCGCGGGATCGAATTCCTCGAACACCGGAGCCGCCATGCGATCTACCTCACATTCGGGGTGGGTTTGTCCGCGAGTGTGCACGTTGATCAGTTTCACAACTGTCCGCGAGACGCGCATGTTGACGGTCCGAATGATGTACAGCCCGGGCGGCGCCCCCCAGGGGACGCCCCCGGGGGTTCCCCGAGGCCACCCGGGGAACATCGCCTGGCCGGAACCACCCCTCCAGGTCATGTAGAGTTTTCTCTGTCAGCAAGCGCCGCTAGCTCAGTTGGTTAGAGCAGCTGACTCTTAATCAGCGGGTCCGGGGTTCGAGTCCCTGGCGGCGCACAGACAAGGAACAGGCCTCTCGCACACGCGGGGGGCCTGTTCCCGTATGGCCGGACACCTCCGGACGTGGCGGCCCGGGGGCCTCCGCGAGCGGATCAAGCGGGCGGATCAAGAAGCGCCCCATCGACCGCCGACCTCCCTCCCTCGGGCGAAGCGGCGCAGGCGCCGGAGGTCGTCGAGGCCGGCCGGGTGGACGTGCCGCGGGATCCGCGGGTCGCCCGCCGACGGCACCGGGAGATCCCGCACGCCGTCCGGTCCGGCGACTCCGCACGGGCGGAGGGGGTCACGTAAGACCGCTTCGGCGATGCCCACGCCCGTCTCTCCCCCACCGGGCCACCCGAACCCCCGGAACCCCACCCGCTCCACAATGAACTGGTTTGACCGGTAAACAGCGCGTTTCGTGTCTTGCGATCATGCCGGACGCCATAGAACCCTGGTTGCCCACGATGCTGTGGAACAACGGTAGTTGGGGTGAAGCAAGCGGTTGCCGACCGGCGGGGAGGGGGACCCGCCCGCGCACCGGTGCCCAGGGGGGCATCACGCGACCGGAAGATCACCGTCCCGTCCGCAGGGGTGGGCAGGACGCGGCGACGGTGACGCACCACTGACACGTCCGTGCCGGCCGGGGAGCGCCGAGCGGGCGGAAGACCGACGGACACGCGTTGACCCGCGTGTGGGGGGATGACTCATGACGTCGACGCCGAAGGGCGCCCGGCAGAGCCACGACCGGAACCACGATCCGCACGACGACCCGTCACCGACCGCACGGCCGAGAACCGTCGCGCACCGCACCGGCCACTCGCATCCGGTCAGGGGCAGCCTGCCGCGATACGACTACGAGCACTACAGCCGGCTCGCCGGCCCCCTCACCCAGCCGGCTCCGGGGGAGCCCTACCGGGTGCGGTACCGCTCGCTGCTCGCGCAGGAGCCGCACCGGATACGCGCGGCGCTCATGCTGGGCGCCGCGCCACTGCTGTCCCTGGTCCTGCTGGCCTGGCTGCTCCAGCCCGAGCACTGGACCGAACGCGACTATCCCGTCCACGACTTCCTGCCGGCGCTGGACACCGTGATGCTGGTCTCGATCGGCCTGATCGAGTTCTTCCGCTGCATGACCGTGCTGTCGAACGCGCACGCCACCCTCGTCGCCCGCGATCCGGTCCCGGTGGTGCCCGAGACCGGCACCCGGGTCGCCTTCCTGACCACCTTCGTGCCCGGCAAGGAACCGCTGGAGATGGGCTCCGCGCCTACGCCCCGGCCAGCCGCAGGGCGTAGGCGGGCCACCAGTCGCCCGCCTTGGGGCCGCCCTTGCAGGTGCCGTCGGACTCGCCCGGACGCTTCACCCACAGGTAGGCGTCCGCCAGCGGGTCCCCGGTCCTCGTGGTCGGGGGCTCGCCCAGCGCCCTGCCGGGCGGGTTGCACCAGCGCTCGTCCGGGTCACCCGCCGTGTAGGGGCCGTTGCCGTTGCGGCTGGTGTCGACGACGAAGTGCTTGCCGCCGGTCTTCGCCGAGAGCCGCTTGCCGTAGGTGAGGGAGTCCGGGGTGGAGTAGAAGTTGGAGACGTTGACGGCGAAGCCGTCGGCCCGGTCGGCGCCGGCCCGCTGGAGCGAGGGGACGATCCGGTCGGGGCGGCTCCAGCCGGCGTTGCCGGCGTCCAGGTAGACCTTGGCGCGCTCAAGGGACTTGAGCCGGGTGACGGCGCCCTTGAGGAGGTCGTAGCGCTCCTCGTGGAACTCCTCGGGGGTGCAGCCGTCGGCGAGGTGGAGCACGGCGTCGGGTTCGAGGATCACGGTGGCGGCGCGGTCGCCGATGCCCCGGGCGACCGCGTCGATCCAGGCGCGGTAGGCGTCGCCGTCGGCGGCGCCGCCCTGCGAGTACTGGCCGCAGTCGCGGTGCGGGATGTTGTAGAGGACGAGCAGGGCGGTGCGGTCGGACTTCTCGGCGGCCTCGGTGAAGCCGCGGGCCTCGCGCTCGGGGTCCTCCGGGCCGATCCACTCCCCCGTCGGCTGTTCGGCGATCTTCCGGATCTGCGCGGCCTCGGTCTTCCTGCCGGCCTTCTCGTAGGCGGCGACCTGCCGGGCCGCGGTGCCGTCCGGGTTGACCCAGAAGGGGTCTGCGGCCTTGGGCCGCTGGGTGATCCGCGCCTTCGCGTCCGACGCCTCGTCCCCGCCTCCGGCTCCGGCTCCGGCTCCGGCTCCGGCTCCGGTCGGGGTTCCCCCTCGGCTCCCGTCTCCGGCTCCGGCTCCGCCCCCCGCTTCCGCCTCCGGAGGAGCAGCCGGCGACCAGCAGTGCCGCCCCCAGCAGCACCGCGGACACCCCTGTCCGCGCCCTCGCCCGTTTCACCGGGCGGTCCCCCCTGCCGTCGTCCATGCGATCCCCCCTGGGCGCATCGTTCCGGGCGCCAATCGTTACATACCGCCCCCGCCGGTCACGAGGCCGCGCGAGGACCGGGGGCGCGGAGGTGCCTTGCGCGAAGGTGCCGGCGCGGGGCCCGGGGGGCGGGGGTGATCAGGGGGGACCAAGGGAGATCAGGGGGAGGGATCAGGGGGAGGGATCAGGGGGTGATCAGGGGGGATCAGGGGCGCGGGGGATCGGATCAGGGGGCGGTGCCGGTGAGGTACGCCGAGACCACCACGTTGGCCGTGTAGCCGCCGCTGACGGGGTCGAAGACGCCGCCGCAGGTGATCAGGCGGAGTTCGGCGCGGCCCGCGACGCGGGTGCCGTAGGCGCGGCGGGCGTCGAAGTGGTCGTTGGGCAGGACCTCGACGTCGTCGACGGTGAACTCGGCGACCTTGGCGTCCGCGCGGACCACCCGGACCGTCTCGCCGGGCGTGAGGGTGCTGAGCTTGTAGAAGACGGCGGGCCGGGTCCGGGTGTCGACGTGCCCGACCAGCAGTGCGGTGCCGGCCGCTCCGGGAGTGGCACCGGCGCCGTACCAGCCGACCACGCCGGCCTGGTCGAACGGCGGCGGGTCGATGGCGCCCCGGCTGTCCAGGCCGCGGGCCACCACCGGTGCCTGCACGCCGAGTTCGGGGATGTCGACGCGCTGTGGGACCGACCGCTCCAGCGGCTTGGCCGGGGCGGGCAGATAGCCCGTGCCGGCGTCACGGCCGAGGCCCGCCACGTCACCGCTCGCCGGCCCGGACGGGTTCGCCGGCACGCCGGTCACGTCGCGGCCCCACAGCCACAGACCGAGCAGCAGGACCGTCCAGGCCACGGCCGTGATCAGCCGCCCGGTGCCGGTGGAGCGCCCGTGCTCGTCGTCGGACATCGCGGGGGCCCTCAGCCCGTACCGCGGCTCCGGCGGGATCTGAGCACCCCGACGGCGGCCGCGGCGCATCCCGCGAGGGCGAGGCCGGTCAACGCCTGCAGCGTGCCGGGGCCGGACCCCGTGGTGGCGACCGTGGCGAAGTGGGTCGTGTCCTCGATGCCCGGCGCGGCGCCGGTACCGGCACCGATGCCCATGCCGACGCCGGTGCCGGTGGCCGTGGTGACGGCGGTGCCGCCGCCGCCCGCGTGGACCGGGGCGACGGGCGACTCGCCGGTGAGGGGTTCCGTGTCGGACGCCGAATCCGAGGAGTGATCCGAGTCGCCGACGGGTGTTCCCGCGACCGTCATCCGACCGGTCAGGACCTGGCCGGCGCAGGTGACCCGGACATCGTAGGAACCCGGCTCGGCGGCCGAGCGCAAGCGGGTCTCTCCCGTCAGCGTGCCCTGGGCGCCGGTCAGGCGGGCGTCGGAGACGAACGCGTCGGATGTGGCGGTGCCCTGCGAGGCGGAACAGTCGCGCACCCGCAGGGACACGTCGGCACCCGGCGCCGGAGAGGCCGGGGTCACGGTGACTCCGCCGTCGCGCGTGCCCCCGTCCGCCGCGTGGGCCGTCGGCGTGAACGCGGCGGCGGCAAGGATTCCAGTACAGAGAGTGAGGCGAAGTGAGCCCATCGTGAACCTCCAGATATTGGGAGGCTCCCTCGTACGGCGCTCCGCCGCATCCTCAGGGGGTGCCCGATTGCTCCATCCGGGCGAGAGAGGGCGCGGAAGGGGTTTGGTATCCCCCGGTCGGATGATCGTTCAGACGAGGTCGACCAGGTCCGCGATCGAGTCGACGACCCGGGACGGACGGAAGGGGTAGCGGTCGATGTCGTCCGCCTGGGTGACGCCGGTCAGGACCAGGAAGGTGCGCATCCCGGCCTCCAGGCCGGCGAGGACGTCGGTGTCCATGCGGTCGCCGATCATCGCGGAGGTCTCCGAGTGGGCGCCGATCTGGTTGAGCCCGGCACGCATCATCAGCGGGTTGGGCTTGCCGACGAAGTACGGCTTCTTGCCGGTGGCGGCGGTGATCAGCGCGGCGACGGAGCCGGTGGCGGGCAGCGCCCCCTCGGTGGACGGGCCGACGTTGTCGGGGTTGGTGGCGATGAACCGGGCGCCGTCGTTGATGAGGCGGACGGCCTTCGTCATGGCCTCGAAGGAGTACGTGCGGGTCTCGCCGAGGATCACGAAGTCGGGGTCGTGGTCGGTGAGGATGTAGCCGACGTCGTGCAGGGCGGTGGTCAGGCCTGCCTCACCGATGACATAGGCGCTGCCGCCGGGCCGCTGGTCGGCCACGAACTGGGCGGTGGCCATGGCCGAGGTCCAGATGTTGTCCACCGGCACCTCCAGGCCCATCCGCTGGAGCCGGGCGTGCAGGTCGCGGGCGGTGTAGATGGAGTTGTTGGTGAGCACGAGGAAGGGCCGCTCGGCCTCGCGCAGCTTCTTCAGGAAGGCGTCGGCACCGGGGATCGGGACACCCTCGTGGATCAGGACGCCGTCCATGTCGGTGAGCCACGACTCGATGGGCCTGTCGACGTGCCTGCGGTCTGCCATGTGCGTCTCCTGGCGTGCGTACGGTCAAGAAAGGCTGGGGGCGCCGGAACCACGGCGTACCGACGCCCCCAGCCTAGTCAGGACGACCTGATCTCGGACCCGGCCGGGTGCGGGTGGCTGGGGCGGGTGCGGGTGGCTGGGGCGGGTGCGGGTGGCTGGCGCGGGGCCGGGTGGCTGGCGCGGGGCCGGGTGGCTGGCGCGGGGCCGGGTGGCTGGCGCGGGGCCGGGTGGCTCGGGTGAGACCGTCCGGCTCGGGCGGGCGCGTCCGGCTCGGGCGGGTGTGGGTGGCCCGGGCGGGTGTGGGTGGCCCGGGTGAGACCGTCCGGCTCGGGCGGGCGCGTCCGGCTCGGGCGGGTGTGGGTGGCCCGGTGCGGTCTGCTCGGTGGAGTCCCGAGCGGGTGCCCCTTCCGGCCGGCCGCGCCGCGTCGCGCCTCACCGGCCTCCGTCGAGCAGGGCGGGAGCAGGGTGGGGGCGGGGTGGGCAACTCCGCGACCGAGTCGAGGACATGGGTGGCACCCGCGGCACGGAACTCGGTGCCGCCGTGGGCCCGGAGGTGGTGAGCGGTCCGCATCATCTGCGGCCGCACCCGGCGCACGAGCAGGCCGGGTACGGCCAGTTGGCGCGCCGCCCCGCCCAGCCGGCCATTCACGGGGGCAGGCGGGGAAGGCAGGTGCGCGGGTGTACCGGGATGGGGCCCGGCACACCCGCGGCTGTCAGCGGCGTCTGCGGGACAGCAGGAACGCGCTGCCGCCCACGGCCAGGAGCACGGCGGTGGCCGTGAGCAGCCCGCGCGCCAGTCCGAGACCGGTGCGGGCGAGTTCGCGGGCCCGCTGGCCGGCCTCCTGCGCCTCCTGGGCGAGGGGGAGCGCGGCGCCGGGGGTCCTTCCGCCGGTGGACGGCGTGGCGGAGGGGGACGCGGTGGAGTGGGGGGTGGTGGACGTGGCGACCCCGGGGGGCGTGGCCGCCGTACCGGTGGCGTCCTGGGCCTGTCCCGCCCCGGCTTCGTCCGTCCAGGGCTGCCCCGTCCGCGCCGCGCCGTTCTGGTCCCGGCCGCTCTCGGCCTGGCCGCTCCGGGTCTCCCCCGGCTGCGCCTGCCCCGTCCGGGTGCCGCCTGGCTGCTCCGGGTCCTGCGCCGCCGTCGTACCGCCTCCGTCCTGGTCGTGGCCGGCACCCCGGTCGGCATCCCGGTCGGGGTCCCGGTCGGCGGCGGCGATCGCGAACCGGTAGTCGTCCGACTCCCCGATCCACTCGCCGTCCTGGCCCCGGCGCTGGACGACGGCCGCGTTGGCGGTGACCTGTTCGGGGGCGGCGTCGGCGGTGAGGGCGAGCCTCACCTTGACGGTGACGGTCTTGCCGGGCGCCACGGTGAACCCGGCGAACCCTTCCGCGTCGAACACGCCGACCAGCTCCTGTTCGTCCGTGCTCTCGAACCGGACGGGCCGGGCACGGGCGCCGTCGTAGAAGTCCAGATGGGGCTGCGACGGTTTCAGGGTGTGTTTGTCGTCGGTGAGGACGATGACCGGGTGAACGCCGTTACAGGCCCGGCCGGTGGTGTTGGTGAGGTCGATGTACCAGGTGCCGTGGTCTCCACCGGCCTCGTAGGAGGCGGGGCCGCCGTGGATGCGGGTGGCCAGCGGAAAAGTGCGGTCGCCGGGGGCCGCGCAGGAGGGGGTCGCGTCGGCGTGGGCGGCGTCCGACACGGCGGGTACCAGGAGAGCGGCTGCGGTGAGGCAGAGGGACAGGGACGTACACAATCGCATGAACACATGACCATGTCGGGTCGAGGCCCGTCGTACGGGGTGCCGCTCCGTGGACGGCCCCAAGTCCGCTCGATCAGCGCAGGCGCACGGCGGGACGGACTGTACGACCGACTGTGCGGCTCGGACGCCCTGTCGGCGGACGGCACGCGAGCAAGGGGCACGGGAAACCGCGCGAGCAAGGGGCGCCCTCCCCCCTGCCATGAAGAACGCCTCAGCTGTCCGCCCGTCCGAACATCGGCGCCAGCAGCAACTGCGCGGCCCCCTCGGCCACTCCCCGTTCCCCGCCCGGAGCCACCCGTACCGGGACCGTGCCACCGGGCATCCCCTCCCGCCGGGCCCGCGCCGCGAGGACCTCGGCGACGCCGTGCACGTACGCCTCCGGCGCCCCGGCGATCGTCCGCCCGCCGAGCAGGACGAGGTCGATGTCCAGCAGTCCCACCAGATTCCCGGCGCCCACCCCGAGCACGCGCGCCGCCTCCGCGACGTCCCCCCGGGACACGGCCGCCAGGCACAGCGCCTCCATGCAGCCCCGGTCCCCGCATCCGCACGGCGGCCCGTCCAGCTGGATCACCTGGTGCCCGAACTCCCCGGCCCCGGTCCGCGCCCCCCGGTGCATGCTCCCGCCGATCACCAGGCCGGCCCCGAGCCCCGTACCGAGGTGCAGGTACGCGAACGAGCCGCCCGCCCCGCCGACGGACAGCCCGAGGGCCGCCGCGTTCGTGTCCTTGTCCACCACCACCGGCACCCCGAGCCGCTCGGCGAGCGCGTCGCGCAGCGGAAACCCCTCCCACTCCGGGAACCCGGTGACCCGGTGCAGCACGCCCCGGGCGTGGTCGAGCGGTCCGGGCAGCGCGACCCCGACCCCGAGCAGCGTGCCGGCACCCGCGAGCCCGTGGTCCCCGGCGTCACGCCGGTCGCCGTTCCCGTCGCCCAGGACCGCGTCCACCAGCGCCGCGACCTCCCCGGCGACCGCCCGCACCACGTCCTCGGCCCGCCCCCGGGCCTCACCTCCGCCGCCGCCGCCGGCGCCTCCACCTCCACCCCCGCCGGAGGTCACGCCCCCGGCCCCGTAGGGGACCTCAGCCCCATCAGGGACCTCGGACCCGTAAGGGACCTCAGCCCCGTAGGGGACCGCAGCCCCACCAGGGACACCGGCCCCGTAGGGGACCTCGGACCCGTAAGGGACCTCGGACCCGCAGGGGACCTCGGACCCGTAAGGGACCTCAGCCCCGTAAGGGACCTCAGCCCCGTCACGGACCTCAGCCCCGTAAGGGACCTCAGCCCCGTCACGGACCCCGGCCCCGAACCCCAGCCCGACTTCCCGCCGCCGCTCCCCCACCACCGTGCCGTCGAGATCGACCAGCACCACCCGCAGCTCGTCCCGGTCCAGATGCACCCCCACCGCGTGCCCGGCCTCCGGCACGAGCCGCAGTACGGTGCGCGGCTTGCCCCCGGTGGACGCCCGGCGCCCGGCCTCCGCCGCGAGTCCCGCCTCCCGCAGCCGCGCGGTGATCTTGCTGACGGCCTGCGGGGTCAGCCCCGTACGCTCGGCCAGTTCCAGCCGGCTGATCCCCTCCGCCCCCGCGCCGCGCAGCAGGTCGAGCACGAGCGCGGTGTTGTGGGACCGCACCGCAAGCAGATTCGCCCCCGCCGGACCGCCCTTCGTCCGGTTCCCGGTCCCGTTCACGCGATGCCGCCGTTCGTCCTGTTCACACGACCCATTGTCCCCGCCGCTTGCACTTTGGCAACAGCGTTGCGAAAGTAGGACGCATGACTGGTACCCCCCTCCGCGTCGGCCTCATCGGCTACGGCCTCGCAGGCTCCGTCTTCCACGCCCCGCTGATCGCGGCCACCGAGGGCCTCGCCCTGGACACGGTGGTCACCGCGAACCCGGAACGGCAGGAGCAGGCCCGCGCCGAGTTCCCGGACGTCCGTATCGCCGCCACCGCCGAGGAACTGTTCGACCGCGCCGACGAGCTGGACCTGATCGTCATCGCGTCCCCGAACAAGACGCACGTCCCGCTCGCCACCACCGCGCTGAAGGCGGGTCTGCCGGTCGTGGTGGACAAGCCCGTCTCCGGCACCGCCGCCGAGGCCCGCGAGCTGGCCGCCCTCGCCGACGAGCGCGGCCTGCTGCTGTCGGTCTTCCAGAACCGCCGCTGGGACAACGACTTCCTGACCCTGCGCAAGCTGCTCGACGAGGGCGCGCTCGGCGACGTCTGGCGCTTCGAGTCCCGCTTCGAGCGCTGGCGCCCGCAGCTCAAGGGCGGCTGGCGCGAGTCCGGCGACCCGGCGGAGATCGGAGGTCTGCTCTACGACCTCGGCAGCCACGTCGTCGACCAGGCCCTGGTGCTCTTCGGCCCGGTCACCGAGGTCTACGCCGAGACCGTCGCCCGCCGCGCCGGCGCGGAGACGGACGACGACACCTTCATCGCGCTCACCCACGCAAGCGGCGTCCGCTCCCACCTGTACGTCTCCGCGACCACCGCCCAGCTCGGCCCGCGCTTCAGGGTGCTGGGCTCGGAGGCCGGCTACGTGAAGCACGGCCTGGACCCGCAGGAGGCGGCGCTGCGCGAGGGCCTGCGCCCCGGCCCCGCCTGGGGCGGGGAGCCCGAGACCCTGTGGGGCCGCCTGGGCGCCGGCGAGTCCCCGCTGACCGACGGCGGCCGTCCCGTGCCGACCGTGCCCGGCGACTACCCCGCCTACTACGCGGCCGTGGCGGCGGCCGTCACCGGCGACGGACCCAACCCGGTGACCGCCCTGGAGGCGGCCGACGCCCTCGACGTACTGGAGGCGGCCGCCCGGTCCGCCCGCGACAAGGTGACGGTGACCCTCTGATGCACCACCCGCAGATCACCCCGAAGTTCGCCCCCGAGATCACCCCGAGCGTGGAGGAACTGGAGGCTCAGGAACGCCACCTGGTCTTCCGGCAGTTCACCTACGACGACGCGTGGACCATCGGCTCGCTCCTGGTCGAGCTGGCCCGGGAGCGCCAGGCCCCGGTCGCCATCGACATCCACCGCGCGGGCCAGCAGCTCTTCCACGCCGCCCTGCCCGGCTCCACCCCGGACAACGACGCCTGGATCGCCCGCAAGCGCCGGGTGGTGGAGCGCTACGGCGCCTCCTCCTACCTGGTCGGCGCCCGCTTCCGCGCCAAGGGCACGACGTTCGAGGACTCCTCGCGCCTCGACGCCGACACCTACGCGGCCCACGGCGGCTCCTTCCCGATCCACGTCGAGAACGTCGGCGTCGTCGGCTCGGTGACCGTCTCCGGTCTGCCGCAGCTCCAGGACCACCGCTTCGTGGTGGAGGTTCTGGAGCGGTTCCTGGGCAAGTAGCCCGAGCGGGGGATTACCGCGCGGCTCCCTCCGGTCGGGAGGTGCGTGCCGGACGATCAGGACGGCACAGCACGCACCGGACCGGAGGGAAGGGCCCCGATGAGCGAGTCGGCGGACAGCGCGGGCAGTACGGGCAGCGCGGGTATCAGCAAGGAAGCGATCGGCCGGTACGGCGTCTGGAGCATCGGGCTGCGCTCGGACGACCCGGCCCGGCGCGGCGAGATCTCCGAGGCCGCCGCGGAACTGGAGGAGCTCGGCTACGGCACCGCCTGGCTCGGCGGCAGCAGCGCGCCCCGCAACGCCCTGCCGCTGCTGGAGTCGACCTCCCGTCTGATCGCCGCCACCAGCATCACGAGCATCTGGCAGCACAACGCCGAGGCCAGTGCGGGCGGTTACTTCGAGGTGGAAGCCGCCCACCCCGGCCGCTTCCTGCTCGGACTCGGCATGAGCCACGCCAAGCTCGCGGAGCAGTACCGGCGCCCGCTGTCGGCACTCGTCGCCTACCTCTACGCGCTGGACGGGGCCGGCGTCCCGGCCGGGCGCCGGGTCCTCGCGGCCCTCGGCCCGAAGGCACTGGCGCTCTCCGCCGACCGGTCCCTGGGTGCGATCCCCTACCTCACCACCCCCGAGCACACCGCCCAGGCCCGCGCGCTCCTGGGCGCGGCCCCGCTGCTGGCCCCGGAGCTCGGGGTCGTCCTGGAGACCGACCCGGCCCGCGCCCGCGCCCTCGCCCGCGAGCACCTCGCCTTCTACCTCTCGCTCCCCAACTACACCAACAACTTCCTGCGCCTCGGCTTCACCGAGGAGGACCTGCGCGACGGCGGCAGCGACCGCCTGATCGACGCGCTGTACGCATGGGGCGACGACGACCGCGTCCGCGACCACGTCGACGCCTTCCTCCAGGCAGGCGCGGACCACGTGGCCCTCCAGGTGATCGACGACGGCGCACCGGACGACCTCCCGCGCGAGGCATGGCGGAAGCTCGCACACCTGCTGGGGTGAGCGGTACCGCCCGGCAAGGCGCGGGGAACCGCACGGCCGGCCACCGACCGTCCGCGGTCGGCGGACGCCGCGGCCGAAAATCCTCGCGGTCGGCGGACGCCACGGCCAGAAACCCCCACGGTCGGCGGAGGCCCCGCCCGGGAACCGTCCCCGCCCGGGAACCACCCGCGGCCGGCGGACGCCCGGCCGCGTTACCCCCTGGCCGCGGGCGGAGCCCTACGCGTCCTTGAACTCCTGCCGCTGTCGCCCGAGCCCCTCGACCTCCAGCTCGACGACATCTCCGGCCCGCAGGTACGGCTTCGGCTCGGGTCGTCCGAGCGCGACCCCTGCGGGAGTACCGGTGTTGATGACGTCACCGGGGTACAGGGTCATGAACTGGCTGACGTACCGCACGACTTCACCCACAGGGAAGATCTGCTCGGCCGTCGTCCCGTCCTGCTTGAGCTCGCCGTTCACCCACAGCCGGAGCGACAGCCGCTGCGGGTCGGCGATCTCGTCGGCCGTCACCAGCCAGGGTCCGAGCGGGTTGAACGTCTCGCAGTTCTTCCCCTTGTCCCAGGTGCCGCCCCGCTCGATCTGGAACTCGCGCTCGGACACGTCGTGCGCGACCGCGTACCCGGCGACATGGGCGAGCGCCTGCTCGGCCGACTCCAGGTAGCGAGCCGTACGCCCGATGACCACGGCCAGCTCCACCTCCCAGTCGGTCTTGACCGACCCGCGCGGCACGAGGACGGTGTCGTCCGGGCCGACGACCGTGTCCGGCGCCTTGAGGAAGACGATCGGCTCGGCGGGCGGTTCCGCGCCGGTCTCCCGGGCGTGGTCGTGGTAGTTGAGCCCGACGCAGACGATCTTGCCGATCCGGGCGAGCGGCGGCCCGATCCGCAGCCCGGCCACGCCCGGAGCAGGCAGCGCGGCCGCGTCCGCTGCTGGCAGCGCGGGCAGCTCACCGGCCTCCTCGGCCGCCCGGATCCGGCCGAGCGCGGCGTCGTCGGCGAGGAGCGTGCCGTCGATGTCGGCCACCAGGCCCGACAGATCACGCAGGGTCCCCCCGGCGTCGAGCAGCGCGGGCCGCTCCGCTCCGGCCGTACCGACTCGCAGCAGCTTCATCGTCCGTCACTTCTCCCTCGCTCGCGGGCGCCGCCCGGCCGGCCGCCGATGTGGTGCGGTCATCGGAGGACTGACCGATCCTCCGATCCAGTCATTCAGTCCGCAAGACCCCGTTCACGTATTGGACCGTCACCGGGCGCGCCCTCCCGGAACGGCTCAGCGATACAGCGCGGCCCGCTCCACCGTGCTCCACGCCGTGCTGGTCACGACGTACAGGGCGGCCGCGAGCGGCACCACCGCCACGGTGACGAGCGTGAAGAACGACATGAACGGCATGACCTTGCCGACCGCGCCGAGCCCCGGCACCGGTCCCCCGTCACCGACCGTGACCGTGAGGGGGTTCCCGGCCATCGTCCGCTTGGTACGCCGGTAGTTGAAGGTGGCCACGGCCGCGACGAGGGCGAAGAGGGCGAGGTAGACGAGCCCGGCCGCGCCGAACAGCCCGCCGCCGGCGACGGCGTCGGCCCAGTGGCCGCCGAGCGGCGCGGCGAACAGCTCGTGCGTCAGCAGTCCGTTGCGCTCGCCGCCGATCGCGGAGTGGGAGAAGAGGTGGTAGAGGACGAAGAAGGCCGGCAGTTGGAGCAGGCTGGGCAGGATGCCGGAGAACGGCGAGACCTTCTCCTCCCGGTGCAGTTCCAGCACCGCCTTCTGCAACCGCTCGGGGTTCTTGGCGTGCCGGGTGCGCAGTTCGGCGATCCTCGGCTGGAGTTCGGCCCGGGCACGCTGGCCGCGGGCGGCGGCCCGGGACAGGGGATGCACGAGGAGTCGTACGAGCGCGGTGAACACAACGATGGCGGCGGCTGCCGCGGAGGCGTGGAACAACGGCTGGAGCAGGTCGGCGAGCTGCTCGACCAGGCGGGCGAAAACGGACATGGCGGGGACCTCCGTGCTGGGGCGCGTCGTGCCGGGTGACACCGGGGCGGTGTGCCGGGGCGGCATGACGACCCGCGCGGGGGTACGCGTGTGAGCCGGTGGGCCGGGGTGGCGGCTCTGGCTCAGTGAGATGACACGGAATGCCCTACGCGCAGGTCGTCGCGAGGGCGTGTCCGGGGGCCCGGGGCCGGCGGCGGCCCGAGGCGTCGGGGTCGCGCTGGGGCAGGAAGGCCGTACGCCGGTCCCGGTCGCGTATCGCCGTACGGACGCGGGTGGGTGGGACGGCGGGCGCGCAGCGGGCGGTGACGAGCGAGGAGACGGCGAGCGCGGAACCGGCCGCGGCGGTCGCGGCGAGCGCGACGGTGGCGGAGAGGCTGCCGGTGTCGAGAAGTACGACCTGGAGCAGCAGCAGATGCATCAGGACCAGCAGGAACGCGGCGGGACGCACCACGGCGGCACGACTGCGGACCATCACCGACTCACCTCCCCCGACGCGCTGTTCTCCGACCGCTCACTTATACCGGATCGGTCTGCAGGGGCTCCAAGAGCCGCTTCGGCCTGAGCAGCGCCCGGCTGACCGGATCCGCCGGGTCGGGATCGAGTCCCGGTCCCGGCACCATGACAACGTCCGGAACGGGTACGACGGTTCCACACGCGGGACATTCGCCGTACGACCCGAGTTCCGTTCCGCATTCCGCGTGCCGGAAGTACCGCAACTGGGCCGTCCGGAAGTTCTCCCGCCCCCAGCGCGACAGCGCCCGCAGCGCGGGCCACAGGGCGATGCCGCGCTCGGTGACGACGTACTCGTCGCGCGGCGGCGACTCCTGGTACCGCCGCTTCTCGAGGATGCCCTCCTCGGTGAGCGCCTTAAGCCGGGCGGAGAGGACGGCGCGGGGGATGCCGAGGTGGACGAGGAAGTCGTTGTAGCGCCGTACGCCGTAGAGCGCGTCGCGGACGACGAGCAGCGTCCACCGCTCACCGACGACCTCGAGCGCGCGGGCGATCGAGCATTCCTGCGTCGCGTAGTCCTTGCCCAGTGCCATGCCGTCCACTGTAACCATTCCCGCCCGAGAGGTTCAATGAATGAACTCACTCGGGTAGGCTGCGAAGCATGGCTAGGTTCAATGAAAGAACCCTCAAGAGCGCGAGGGTGACCGCGAAGGCACCCGAAGCCGGCACGCCCCCACGGCCCGCGCCGCTCCCACCACCCGCGCACGCCCGCGCCACCCTGGCCCTGACCAGCGCGGCGACCGCCGTGGCCCTGATGACGTACACGGCCCCGATGGTCACGCTCCCGGACACGGCCGCCGCCCTCCACACCCCCCTCTCCGCCCAGGCCTGGCTGCTGAACGGCACCCCGCTGGGTCTGGCCGCCCTGCTGCTGGTGGCCGGCAGCCTGGCCGACGACTACGGCCGCCGCCGCGTCTTCCTCGCCGGCACGCTCGCCCTCGGCCTGACCACGGCCCTGGGCGGCCTGACCACCTCGACCTGGCTCTTCACCCTGGCCCGCGTCGCCCAGGGCGCGGCGAGCGCGGCGATCCTGGCGAGCAGCCTGGGCCTGCTGGTGGCGGCGTTCCCGACCCCGCGCGGCCGCCTCCACGCGACCGGCGTGTGGGGCGCGTTCGTCAGCGGCGGCATAGCCGCGGGCCCGCTGATCGCCGGCGCGATGCCGTCCTGGCGGGTGGCGTACGGCGCCCTGGGCGCGGCGGCACTGCTGGTGGCGGCGCTCGGCCTGCGCCCGCTGACCGAGTCGAAGGCACCCCGGGGCGGCCGCCCCGACATCCCCGGCGCCCTGACCTTCGGCGGAGCGCTGGTGGCCCTGGTGGCGGCGCTGACCCTGGGCCGGGACGGCTGGCTGCGCACACCGGTCGCCCTGCTGCTGGTGGCGTCAGTGGCTCTGGGAACCCTCTTCACCCTGCTGGAACGCCGCGCCCGCACCCCCATGATCGACCTGTCCCTCCTGCGCCGGCCCCGCTTCCTGGCCTCCTCGGCGGGCGGCCTGTTCACCGGCCTCACGGTCATCGGCCTCTTCAGCTACCTCCCGGCACTCCTCCAGCAGACCCTGCACCTGACCCCGATGAACACGGCCTGGTTGCTCCTGCTGTGGTCCGGCCTGTCCTTCACGGTGGCCCTCCAGGCCAAGCGGCTGGCGGGCCGGATCAGCGCGCGCCGGCAACTGGCCGTGGGCTTCCTCCTCCACGCGGCGGGCGCCCTGACGATGCTCGGCGCGACAGCCTCGGGCTCGTGGGTACGACTGCTGCCGGGCCTGCTGATCGGCGGCGTGGGCAGCGGCCTGCTGAACGCCGCGCTCCCCCTGCTGTCGGTGGAGTCGGTACCGCCCGCGCGGGCCGCGATGGGCTCCGGCGCCCAGCAGACCTTCCGCTACATCGGCTCCTGCGCGGGCGTGGCCCTCACCATCGCCCTGGTCACCTCCTCGGGCGGCGACCTGGCACGCGGCGCGAACGTGGCGATGGCGGTGTCGGCCGGACTGGCCGCGCTCGGGGCGGTGTGCGTGGGGGTTCTGCGGGAAAGCGAGGAACGGCGGACGGACGGACAAGAAAGTGCCGGCGGGATAGCGGCGAAGGCGAACGGGTAGGGGTGGCGAAGGCCGTGCACACGGTGCCCGATCCCGCAAAACCCCAGGAACGCCCATGACAACGAGGACCACCGAGCAGGCGAGCGCGGACGATCAGCCGCCCCCTCCTCCTCTGTCACCCCTCGGCAGTACGGTGTCACCCATGCGCCCCGACACGCCTGCCGAGAACGTCGACCACACCGCCGAAGCGGCACGCCTGGAGCGGACCGCCGGCCTGTACCCCGAGGACACCGAGGCCCTGCTCCTGCGAGCCGCGGCCCACCTGGAACTCTCCGGCGACCGCCCCGCCGCGTCCGCGCTCTACGACCGCCTGCTGGCCGACGACGCCTCCCTGGAGAACCCCCACCTGGTCCGCGCCCTGAAGGCGTCGAACCTCTGGGAGTACGGCCACGAGGCGGAGGCCAGGGCGATCATCGACGGCATCCGCATGTCCGCCCCGCACGACCCGGCCCCCTGGGTGATCGTCGCGGAGTCCCTGGAGGCCCACGACGAGTTGGAGGCGGCGGCGGAGACGTACACGGAGGCGGCGCGCCTGCTGCTGACGGACGCCGCGGAGCCCCCGCACGCGACGCACCCCCTCCTCTACGGCCGCCACCGGGTCCGCCGCATGCTGGGCCTGGCCCACGACGACTGGGACACCCTGGCGGACACCCTGCACACCTCGCCGGTCTCCCTGGACGAACTCCACGACCCCAAGCGCGTATGGTCCCTCGGCTCGGACAACCCGGCGGAGCTGGAGGCGGAGATCTCCCGCCTCCGCGCGGAACTCGGCGCCTACCGCGAGGCGTTGTCCCGCCCGTTCCCGGTGGCGATGCTGCACTGGCCGGCCACCGAACTGACGGAACTCCTCTCGGCGTACCCGACCCTGACCGCGGAGTACCCCTCCCACCCCGAGCACCTCGCGACCATAGAGTCCTCCCTCCGCGAACTCTCCACCTCCGGCACCCCGAACCTGGGCATCGTCACGGGCACGGTCCCCTCCTACGAGGCCTTCGCGGCCTCGGAGGGCGCCTCCCCGGAGGACACGACCTTGCTGCCCCAGTACGCGACGACTTTGGCGGCCCGGGGGCGCGCTGCGGCTTGGCCGCCGGAGCGGGTGGCTGCTTGTTGGTGTGGGTCGGGGCGGGGCTATGGGGAGTGCCACGGGGCATAGCCTGAGGGTGGAAGAGAAAGACGCGACAGACGGTGGAGACCACACCCGAGACCCGTGCCCGGATGCGCCTACAGAAGAGCCGGAACACGGAAGTCGAGATGACATTGCGCCGGGCTCTGCACGCGGCGGGGCTGCGGTATCGGGTTCACCGCAAGCCCCTGAAGGGCGTCAGGCGTGAGGCCGACGTGCTCTTCGGCCCGGCGAAAGTGGCCGTGTTCGTGGACGGATGCTTCTGGCACGGCTGCCCGGAGCATGCCACCTGGCCGAAGAGCAACGCGGAATTCTGGCGTACGAAGATCGAGGGAAACCGCCGACGAGATCGGGATACCGACGAACGGCTAGCGTCGGCCGGCTGGCTGTCCGTACGGGTCTGGGAACACGAGGATCCTGCCGTGGCCGCCGCTCGCGTTCTCGCCGTCGTGACGACGCGCCGGGCCGGAACCGTAGGCGCGTAATCGGCGATCGCGCCTTCACGGAACGGCTGTCAGATTATTTTTGACATGCTCACCTTCGTCAAAAAGCTGCTAACCTGTGCGATCCACGCTGACGCACGGCGGGGGGGGATCCCCGGGCAGGAGGCATGACGCACGATGCCGGATTCGGCACCACACTCCCCGCACGGCGAGGCCTTCGGTCCCTGGCTGCGACGTCAGTTGCAGCGGACCGACATGTCGCAGGCCGACCTGGCCAACAAACTGGACAAGACCCGCGCCGCCGTTTCCGCGTGGATCAACGGTCGTGCCGAGCCTCGCGAGGAGACCAAGGCCCGCATCGCCGAGATCCTGGGTACGGACCTCGTTTCCGTCGTGACGCGCACGACGGACGTACCGATCAGTCGACCGATCCGCTGGCACCACCGGCCGGCGCACACCGACGGTGGCCGTGAGTACGGCAATGCCGCCGCGTTCGCGTTCGACGCCGATCTCTCGGTGCTGGCACGCGAGGCGACCCAGAACTCTCTGGACGAGCGTTGTGACGTCCGCTCACCGGTTCGCGTCCATTACACGTTGCACGAGTTGGACGGAGCGCACCTCGACGCCTTCCTCGACGCGCTGCACTGGGGCGAGCTGGTCGCTCACTACGAAGAGTCCTCGCGTGGCAACCAGAAGGTCTCCCGAAGTCTTCGCTCCGCGTTGAGCGATCTCTCGCAGGAGCGAAGGCTGCGCCTCCTGCGGATCGACGACTACAACGCGGCGGGCCTCACGGGGCCGGAGTACAGCGACGGACGGTTCGCCGCGGTCGTCCGTCGTCAACTGGACAGTCACAAGGTCACGGCCGGTCGAGCGGGCGGCTCGTACGGCCTCGGCAAGGCCACTCTCTGGGCGACCAGCCGCTTCGGCCTCGTGCTGATCAACTCGACGCTGTCGGAGCCACACGAGGGACGCACCGCCGGTCGGGTCGTCGGGCGCCTGGACCTGCCCTGGCACGAGGTGGCCGGTGAGGCCTTCGCGGGGCCGGCCTGGCTCGGCGAGCCGGACACCGAACCGGAACACGAGGGGATCTCCCGCTCCTGGTGGGCGGACGACGAAACACTGCGCAGGCTCCACCTGCGTCGTTCCGGCAAGGAGCCCGGCACGTCCTTCCTCATCGTGGGCGCGTACGACGCATCCGGAGCCACCGAGACACTCCAGGAGATGCACGACAAGCTCGTCCGGTCACTCGCCGACGACTTCTGGGCGGCGATGATCGGAGGCCGAACCGCCGGACCCTTGCTCGAAGCGCGCGTCACCACCCTGCGCAACGGCGAGACCTATCTGCCCGAACAGCAGGTCGACCCGCATGCCCATCACCCGGCGCTCAGCCGTGCTCTCCAGGCATACCTTGACGGAGAGACCGTCGAAGAGCTGACGGCCGCAGACCAAGTGGTCCGCGCCGACGTCCCGTTGGTCGTATCGCCGTTGAAGGATCAGGGGCGGCCCCGTGACAAGGGGCGCGAACATCAGGCCGTACTCCTACTCACCCCGGCCGACGACAGCGACACGCGCATCAACCAAGTGATCTGCATGCGGGGCAATCGCATGACCATCACCGAGCAGCGTCCGCGGGACCTGCCTCTCGGCACTCCGTCCTTCCAGGCCGTCCTGCTCGCCGGATACGCGACGGGTAGGGCCGGTGAAGACGTGGCACTGGCCGAGGCCTTCCTGCGCGCTTCCGAGCCGCCCGAGCACGATCGGTGGGATCGCACCGAGGAGTTGACGACGACCTACCAACGGGGGGCTCTGGCACGGCTGAAGGAGTTCCGGTCGGCCATCGACCAGACGGTTCGCTCGCTCGTGGGCAAGCGGGACGTCACGCGCAGCGGCGGACCCTCGGCGCTGCGAGAGCTTCTGAAGCTCGACACAGGTGCGGGGGCGGGTGGCCGTCGGGCCCAGTCCTTCCCGACGGTGCGCAACGTCGAGGCCCGCATCGACGACCGTGGGGCATGGCACGTCACCGTCCACCTGAGACTGCCGGACGCCGAGGACCCCTGGGTGCTGGCTCCGGTCGCAAAGTTCGACGTGCGTTCGGGCGGCCGGCCTTCCGTGGAGTGGGAACTGCTCGTCGGATCCGAGACCTGCCGCGCAAAGAACGGCACGATCGTCATCGAGCCCGGTGTTCGCACGGCGGTGTTCAGCGGCGTGACCAACCCGGCCAGCCATCCGGTCCGGGGCGGCTACGCCCGACTCGCGGTGGACGTGCCCAAGGCCCGTGGAGGTGCGGCGTGAAGCCGGTGTTCCCCTATCCCACGCTCCTCGGCGATGTGTCGTGCGACGTCGTCTCGGTCGCTGTGGACGGAAAACCCCTCCCCTACACGAAGGTCTCGCCCACGGAGCGTGTGGTCGCCCTGCACCAATCCGGGCGCGCGGGCTGGGAGGCAGCGGTTCTGGACCTCCGCGTGACCCTTCCGCAAGCCGAGGTGCGGGACGGCCCCTGGCAGGACGTGAGCTGCCTGGCGGTTCTGACCGAGAAGGCCACCAACGCTCGCACGACCGCCCGGCTCCGCCCTGCCATGGACGGTCCCATGACCGGGTCGATCGCCCTGTCGCGCGTCGCCCACCTACGGCGTGCGACGTTGTCTCTGCTGGTCGTGGCGACCGTGGACGGAGTCCCGGGCCGCCTCGTTGGCTCCGCGGAGGACGACTGGTATATCGATCTCGAGGAGACGACGCCGGTCCGGCAACGAGAGATCGAGATCGTGGAAGTCGACTTCCGGGACGGCCCGCACCCGTGGTTGCGCCCCTTCAAGGAGTCTCCGTGGATCGTCGAGACCGCCGGTGACATGCCCACGGTCTACCTCAACACCGGGGCAGTCGAGGGCCTGATGGAGGTACTGAGGGGCCGCGGTGGCAGTCCGACGGAACGGGTGGTCCGCGAGGTGACCGCCTCTCAGATCGCCCAGGACGCATGGACCGCGATGTTCCACACGGCCGCCGGTGACTTGGAAACCGACGAGGACGGCACCCCGGTGATGCCCACGGGGTGGCGTGAGGCGGTACTGCGCACGATGCTGCCCGACGTGCTGCCCGGACGACAGCTCACCGACGCGCTGTACGAGATCAACGAACGCCGCGCGAAGGGCTTCGGATGGTCGGAACTGCAGACGGGCATCCAGTACGCGTCCGGTCGCCGCGCGCAGATCGCGAAGAAACTGACGCACGCGGTGCGCACCGTCGACCGCGCCGAGAGGAGCACCGACTGATGTCGCGTCGCGCACCCTTCGACGTCCCCGAGGTGCTCGGCCTGCTGCCCGACTCGGCCGTCGCCAAGCATCTGAGTCGTGGCATGCAGGCAGGCCAGGAGAACCCGCCCCAAGTGGTTCTGCGCAAGGCGAGCACGTCCTTCTCGGACAACGCGGCCCGATGGCGCAGCGCGCCCGTTCGGGAGCTCGTCGAGCAAGCCATGACGCGATTCGACGACGAGCGCAGCGCCGCCGACGGCTGGCTCGCTCCTCGCCTGCACGCCACCCTCCGCATGACGCGTTCCGAGGCCGGCGATCGCAGGCTGTGGAACCATATCGCGATGCTCGTCGCTCCCGACTACGTGGTCTGGCGCCACAAGGGAGCGGAGATCGCGCAGAGTTCCCGCTTCTGCGGACCGCACTACACGCAGTGTTTCTCCCGCTTGTGGTGGGTCGCCGAGCTCTTCCGGGACGGGCCCGACTACCGCCCCGTGCAGATCGCCTGCGCTGTCCAGGACGTCCTCAACACCACCCTGCGTCTGGATGTCATCGACCACCGGCCGACCGCGCAGGCCCTGGTACGCGTCTTCGACCGGCTGTTCTCGTCCGGTACGCCGCGCCCGGGCGATCACGTCAACGCGCTTTCCTCCGCCGTCAACGCCGCCGGCAGCACACTCGTCTACGACGTCCTGGCTCCCGACGCTTCCCCGCTCGTGGAGGAGCTCCACGACTGGATCGCCGCAGCGGAGGAAGCGGCGCCGGTTCGCTGGGATAGGTTGCCGGACGGGCCGGACGACGGTGGAGTGCAGGCCGGGGCGGTCGATGCACTCGTGCCCCTCTTCGACAAGCTCCTGGCCGAGGCTCCGCTTCGCCGTCGAGGCCGCGTGCCGGACGAGGAGGAAGACCTCACTCCGACGCCCACCGTCCCCGAGCAGCGGCAAGGAGTGAGCCTCGACAAGAATCTGCCACCTTGGATGCACCAGGGGTGAAGAGGCGGGCTCAGGCCTGTGTGTCGGTGTCGGTGTCGGTGTCGGCAGGAACGCCTTGCTCCCCCGCTCGCGATCGCCAGCGCAGGAGTTCTCCCCTGGCGTCCTGGGGGATGCCATGGTCGAGAGCGGCGCTCAGCACGTGCACACCGAACCACGGTGGTACCGCGTTGCCGATCTGTTGGGCCTGGTCGTTACCCCGCCACGGGTACCGGTAGGGGAATGTCTGGAAGACGCCGGCTTCCTCGTTGCTCAGGCGCTCCATCTCGGTCTCTCGGGCGTCCAGACCCACAATCCGGTTACGCTTCCACTTACCGGTGATGGTCGCGGACGGTTGGTCGGATTCTCGACGTCCCCGAGCCTTGGGGTCACCGCCACTGCCGTAGTTGGACACAACGCAGAACGGCATCGTGCGCGGGGTTGCCTCCTCCACGCACGCGTACACGTCCCGAAGAGCACCAGCCATCGACACCCAGGGCTCACGACCACCGGACACAACCTCACCAGCGCGCACTCCCTTGCGGTACTGGTGGTGCGTCGCGGCCAAGAAGTCCTTGGGAATCTCGGTATGCCGTGCCACGAGCACTGCCCGCCGACGTGTTTGAGGAACCCCGTACTGCTCCGTGTGATAGACCTTCGCCGAAGTCTGATACCCGACAGCCTTCAGCACCTTCTCGTACTCGTGCCAGACCTCGATGACGGAGGGCACCTGCTCGAGGACGATCACGTCGAACGGGCGAGGCTCGTTCTCCTCGTGGCGAGGACGAAGCATCGCCTCGAAGATCCACCGCAGAGGCTGGAGGACCAGCCCGGTCCGCTCGTCTTCGAGCTTGTCCAGTTCGCGCTGGATGTCCTCCCAGGTTTCCCCGTTCATCCCCGCCTTCTCACGCGTGTACCAAGCGTGCATGCGGTGGATGAATCCGGTGACGAGATCGAAAGCCTTGCGCCCCGAACCGCTTCCCGCGATGGAGAACGTCTGACAAGGGGGTCCCCCTGCCAGCACGGTGCAGTCCTTGAAGTCGGGGTGGTCCGGTCCGAAAAAACGGACGTCGCCGTGAACGGTCCTCAGGCCCGCGGCGAGCCTTGTGGCCACCGCGTCGTCGTCCCACTCGATGCCGATCGACGGAATACCGAGGACTTCCGCCCCCAAATCCAGCCCACCCGGCCCCGCGAAGAGGTCGACAATGTGCCAAGGCAGCCGTTGCGGCTGATCGGGTGGTGCGCTGGTCATGGTGGGGAAGTCTATCGGCCGGTCGACGCATGCCATCCCGCCTTCACCATTCACCCCTCCACGGATCACCGCCGATCCCCGGACCGCAGGACTGAAGCGATCGCTTCGCCCACCGCCTGCGCGAGAGGAGGAGGTGTGGCGTTACCCACCTGTCGATAGCGGGCCGTCTTGCGACCGGCGATGAACCACTCGGCAGGGAAGCCCTGCAACAAGGCCACCTGTTCGACGGTAAGAGGAACGCGTCCGCTCCGTCCGGCGACAGGATTCCAGGAGAAGTCGGCCCCTGGGACCAGATCCGCCACGGTCACCCCGTCCACGCCGATACGCTCCCACTTCCGCTTGGCGCCGGTCGGGCCGAGGTCCGCTCCCCCGCGATCCCAGGAGCCGCCGACGATGGTGGGGGCGATCACATCGGCCTGGGCAGCCCACCTGGCGGCGTCGGGCCACCCCCGCTCCCCCATGGAGTCCAGCAGAGTCCGTCCGACGGTCGGCGGGGGCCCCTGGTGCGGCTTGGGCCACTCGAATCGCTCGATCAGATCGTCCTTGAAAGCGACGAGCAGGCCCACTTCTCGGCTCTGCGGGACGCCGAAGTCCTTGGCGTTGAGGACGTGCCACCGGAATCGGTACCCAAGGTGGCCAAGCTCCTCCGCGACGGACGCGCGGATCGGTTCGTACTCGTCTTTCCGCACCAGGTCGGGCACGTTCTCCAGGAGGACTGCACGCGGCTGCACTCCGTAGATCAAGTCCACCGCGGCCCCGAGTACCGCGAGCTCCGCGTCGTCGCCTCTGGTGCGGGTGGCAGTCGCCGGGGACTTCACCCGCGGCAGACCACCCGAGAGCAGCTGGACATCGTAGACCTGCTGATCCTCCGCGGGATCGAAGGCTGCGAGATCCACTTCACGAACGTCCCAGCCCGGGCGGTTGGCACGCAGGGTCTCGCACGCGATCGGACGGTTGTCGAGAAGCAGCACGGGATCGAAGCCCGCGCGTTCGAGACCCAGCGCGAGGCCTCCCGCCCCGGCGCAGATCTCCAGCGCGGTGAGCCTGCCCGGCTGTGCCAGATCGCCGCGATCAGCGGCGAGCACCACGTTCCCCCCGATCATGATGGTGCCGCTCCCCCGTCGTCCCGAACACAGATCGTTCCCGCCCGCCGGCCGACCTGGTCGGCCGGCGGAATCCCCGTGATCGAGGTTACCGGCCGGCCGACCTGGCTGTGGGTCCTCCCGATCAGCGAGCGTCGATGATCGCTTGCCCCTCCTTGGCCGAGTCGATCGTCGTGAAGCGCACGACACGACCGTCGGCACGGCGGGCCGTGGAAGGGGCGACGAAAGAGAAGGCCATGGTGATCTTCTCCGGATCGAGGCGTCCGTCCTCGGCGATGGCGCCCCGATGCTTCGATTCGACCACGGGGTACACGATCACGACGCCGCGGCGGGGAGCGACGAGATTCTCCGTGCCGCTGTCGCCCGAATCCGCGAGACTCCCCGCGATGCGGAGCGGCACCGCACGGTGCTTGGGCTCGCTGATCGCACCGAAGAGAGGATCTCGTCGCCGATCGCGCCCGAACCACGCGAAGGAACGGTTGCCGGCCCCCAGGGCGAGACGCTGGCCGCGCTTCGTGTGCTGGGGGGCGATGACCAGCCAGTCGTCGACGTCCGGCGAGCCGCCCTCGTTGATCTCGGCCAGGTAGGCCAGATGCGGCTCGAACTGAGAGGGCGCCCCCCAGCGCACATCGCGAATCAGATCGAGGAATTCCGTCGTGCCGAGCCGCCCGATGAAGGCGTCGAATCGATGAGTGACGGCCTCGCGCGACCCTTCGGCGGGGAAGTGGTACGCAAGCGATGCGGGGGTGGGTGACAAGGCTTCCAGAACAGGGGTCCAGAGGTTGGTGTTGAACCGCACGTCGGTAGCCTTGGCCGGATAGGCCGTGGGCTCTTGCCACTCGCCCGGAGAGCGCAGCTCGACCAGTCGTGCGTTGTACATCTTGTTCGGGCTGGTCGGCTTGAGCCACGGCAGGTGCTGAGAGACCAGCGGTGGCACCTGATCGGGAGTGACCTGGGGCTTGCCATCGATCATCGTCGCGTACTGCTTCAGTTCCGTGCGGAACGTCTCTTCATCCAGACAGATCGCCTCGAAACCGGCATACAGGTCGATCTCCTTGGCTCCCATCGTCTCGGCACGGCCGAGAAACAGGCGTACGAGGTCCCGGTAGCCCTCCCGGAAGCCGAACCAACGGCCCATCTGCATGAGCGTGGAGGCATTGCCCGCTCGACGACGGAAATACGAGACGGTCAGCCCTTCGACGGTGAAACCACGTGCAAGTTTCTGCCCGCCTATGAGGATCTTCCAGATGGAGCGCTTGTCGAAATCGGCTTCGCCCGTCTCGATGTCCTTGTCGCCGTTGACGACGATGATGGGGTTGTCGTCACCGCCGATACGGGTGACGGCAGGCCCCACGTATGGAGCGAGTTCGTCGTACGAAGGCGGCACGGCGTGGCCGTCGGCGCGGACGGCCGACACGGGGGCGAGGTCCTTTTCGAAGAGCTCGCGCAGGCGCTGATGCCCCGTCGGCCCCATGTATCCCGCGTTCCACCACATCCCGGTCACCTTGCTCAGGAGTTCCCGGTGCACCTCGGTGCGTACCGACTCGTGAATGAGCATGGTGTGATGCTGGAAATACCGATCCCCCAGACCTCCGCGGTCCTCTCGGTACAGCTTCATCGCCGCCGTGAGGACGAACATGTCCATGGCCTGCTGGAGGCAGAAGTCGTCGTCCCCGTTTTCGTCGTGCACGGTGATGTTGCGAACGTGAGCGAGTTCGTTGGAGTTGGCGACGGTACGCTCCTCCTCCGGGACGGCCGAGTCGAGGTCGTGGAAGTCGCGGGCTCCCATGTAGCCGTCGGGGCGGGGCAACGAGACGATGAAGTCTTTGGGGAAGATGTCCTCGGCGTTGCTGGGATCGACGAATACGTTGGCGTACGGAGTGGCCGTGTAACCGACGTACTGGGCACGCGGCAAGAGCTGGAGCAGCTCCGAGATCTTCAGGTTGATGGCGCTGCGCTCGGCGTCGGGCTTGGTGAGGTTGGACGTGTTGACCGATGCCTCGTCGGACTCGTCATCGATGATCAGGACGGGAATCTCGGAGAGCGGCGTCTTGATCTTCTTGAGATCCTTCACCAGCTTTCCCAGCACGGTCTTGTGCTTCTTGACCACCATGAGACGCGCCGACGAACGGTGCAGGTTGCGCATGTCGTAGAGCGGGAGTGCCGGCTCCTGCTTCTCGAATTCGAGCGCGGTGATGCCCTGGAGAAGGCTCTTGTAGTCGTCGTCACGGGTGGTGAGGCGCACGATGTCGAACGCGCCGCGGGCGGAGGGAAGGTCGCCGAAACTCGTGAACTTACCTTGGATCCAGGCCGGGTCGTTGGCGTAGTCGGATTCGTATTCGGGGGCACCACGCAGGATGTTCTCCCGGCCGACCAGCTCCATGTCGAGGCGTCGTTGGGTTTGCGCGCGCAGCATGTTGAGGGTGCCGCCAAGGACGATGACCAGTCGGTAACCGGCGTCGACCGCCTTGGCGATGACACCCGCGAAGTTGGCGGTCTTACCCGACTGCACGTAGCCGACGACCAGTCCCTTGGATTGATAGGCCGACGACTGGGTCGGATCCGCCAAGCGCTCGACGACCGCGTCGGTTGCGACGTCGACGCTGGCCACGGCTTCCGGTACCCACCCCTTTCCCTCCAGGTAGGAACGGTACGCGGGCCAGTACCAGGGGCGTCCCTGGAGAGACTGCGGGGTGTACCAGGGAACGAACTCGTCGCTGATGACCACGGGGGCCTCGACGTGCGAGACGGGCACGAGACTGTCCAGCAGCTTGCGCGTCTCCTCGGAGAGGCCGAGCAGGCCGTAGACGTCGTCACGACGCTCCTGGGTCCGCTCGGTGGTGTCCGACCAACCCGGCCCCGGCAGGAAGTCCCAATCCGTCAGCTTCCGGCGCCACACCTCGACCAGAGGATCGGTCGGATGAGAGCGCTCGAGCGCGGCTCGCAGAACGTCTTCACTCGCCAGTTCCTCGGCTTCCGGGGACAGGCTCTCCGCCTGGTACTCCAGCGCGCGCACCAACTTCTTGGGACGGCTGGTGTGCATGTCCGCCAGAGCCGCGTTGAGCAGTTGCAGAAGGATCTCGTCGTTGGGGCTGTTGGTCATGGTCTTCCTCGGGGTACCGGGGGGGGAATCGTCGATGAGTGGAAAGGCGAAATCCGGTCAGGGCAGCGGCAGGTCGGACAGGTCGACAGAAGCTGGTGGTTCGGTGACGGACGGAAGGTCGGTGACGTCAACGACGTAGGTGACCCTGTCTATCCTCCCGGCCGCGCCGGCGGGCAGATCGTCGGCGGTGAGACGTGGCACGTCGGTCGCTCGGAGCACCAGGGGGCTGTCACGTGGCGTCCAACGCTCGTCGTCCGGCTGGTCGGGGTCCCAACCCGCGGCGGTGAGGAGCCCGTCCAGACGCCTGCGCAGGGAAATACCCTCGGCGGCAGCCGCGTCGCGGGCAGCCGACACCGAGTCCGTCAGCGTTCGGCCCCCGGCGCCGCCACGGGTCAACCGGAACGAAGCGAGCCAAAGCGACCGCCCAGGCGTTTCCGTCAACTGTCCGAGACCGTGGATAGTGTGCCTGCGCCGCTCCGACGCGGTGGTCTTGACCTCCAGGTCGGCCGATTCGAAGGCGAAATCGTGCTCTTCGCCGTTCGGCCCCACCCAGGCATCGAGTGCGGACTGCCACCCGATGGCATCGGCCACTCTCACCAGTACGGCGAGTTCGCCGTGGAGGCCCAGGCGCTTGTCGGGCGACAGACCACGAGGTCGGCCGAGGAGCGCGCTCCAGCCGTGCACCGTGTCGTCGAAGGCACGCTTGAAGTCCTTGCCGTCGACGACGATGCGATCAGCCACGGCCAGCAGGAGGTCGTGGAAGTCCCGGAGCAATTCCGGGTCCCGAGTCGTGATACGAGCCATGCGTCGGCCCCCGTGGAGTATCCGGTCGACACGGACGGCTGCCGGCGGCGAGTGCGGCACACGGTGCTTGCCCGCCAGTTCGACATGCAGGGCTATGCCCTGGCCACCGTCCGATATCTCGTAGGACACCAGGGGTTGGTCGCGCGTCGAAAGCCGGTAACTCGCACCGAGTCCGCGTCCGAGGTAGTGCTCCACCGTGGTCCACGGCAATTCGATCGCCTGCGGTTCCGGCGAGGTGAGGTTCTCGTCCGAGGATCCCGTCGCCCCGTCCAGCGGTACGCCCATCAGTCGGCCATCCGATCGAGCTCGGAGCGTGCGGCGGCGACCAGGACGGACTGCCACAGCTCGATGTTGTCCTTGAGACGGCTTCCCATGCGTTCGCGCTGGAACGCATCCTGCATCAGCAGATACATCAGGGACTTCACCATCGGGGCGTCGTTCGGCCCGTCGTTACGGCCGCCGAGCAGGGCGGCACGATAGTGCTGATTGAGCAGGAGCACATGAGCTTCCTGGTCGACTTCGAAGAACCGGTCGTTGGGCAGTTTCTGCCACCGGAACTGCAACGGCTCCTCGTGGTCCAGCAACGGCAGTTCCTCCTCTACCACCTGGCGGACCTGCGGGTCCATGCCTCGCCCCGGAGGAACGACAGCCCTTCGCGTGACACCGGCGCGCTTCCTCGCCTCTCGATACACGCGCTCGGCGTCCGAGAGGTAACCGGCGAACGTGCGTCCCAGGTCGTCCTCGGCACCGTCGAGGACGGAGACGAACTCCGGGGAGGCCTGGACTCCCTCCTTCTTCACGGTGAGCCGGAATACGTTGCCTTCGGGATCATCCGGCAGATCGACGGCCACACGCGCCAGGGCAAGGTGCTGCTCCGGCTGACGGAAGTTGTTCCAGCCGCCTGCCTGCACCAGTCGATCATTGCGGTAGAAGTAGAACCCCTCCTTCTCGACGACCGCTCCGAAGGCTTTGTACTCGTCGAGCGACGAACGCGGAGGCCAGATGTGGGCGCGGAGGGACACCGGCCCCAACGCGGGGACGTCCGCGGTGAACGTGCTCGGATAGGTGGAGTCTCCCGGAACCGGGTATCCGAAGGGATCGAGCGCCTCCACACCGTAATTCGCGTACTCGACGCCGGTCCGGACGTCCTGGACCGAGATGGTGATGTGGAAGTCGTCTCGCGCTAGGAAACGGTGCAGGCACAGCCCCAGGTGAAGGCCCAACTTGTTGACGGTGCGGTGCAGATAGCGGTCGGTCTGGCCGCCGCCACCGTGCTTGGGGAAGTCCTTGACGCCGTCCCAGCGGACGACGGTGCCCTGAAACCCGATCGGACGCCCCTGATAGAAGTCGACGAAATCCTGGGCGAAATCGGGGTCGATGATGTCGCACTGGAAGCCCTGCTTGGCGTGTTCCATAAGCCAGCGCCGCCCGACGGGACGGGTCCGCTTGGTGCGGCTCACCACGGTCACGGAGTCGGCGTGACTGAGCGACGCGGACTTCAGACCGGTACCGAACATGCCCAGGGATCTCTTGTCGTAGCCGCGGCGGCCACCCACGGTCATCGCGATGTCGAGCTCCTCCTCGTCCATGCCTTTGCCGTCGTCGACGATCACCAGGCTGACGAGACGGTCGCCGTCCCGCAGGAAATGAATGACGACGTTCTCGGCGCCGGCATCGATGGAGTTGTCCACCAAGTCGGCTATGGCCGCGTCGAACCCGTACCCCTGGCTGCTGAGCGCTTCCATGTAGCGCCCGTCAGGAGGCAGGCGCTTGCTGCCGGCCGTGGGGACCTCGAACTGCCACTCGCTGACCATGAACTGCCTTTTCGGTTGAACGCCCACTCACAGGGAACTTCCGGACGTCGTCATCATGCGTCGAGGCAACGACCGTAGTCGACCGTGTGAACCAAGACGCCTCGGTTGGGTAACGTCCTACGTGGGCTTAGCTCGCCGTCGTCCTGGAGTCTCAGAACCAGACTTCGGAGACCTCTCCCACTGGGCTGCGCTATCAGCATCACGTTGCGGAAGGCAGCCATATGCTGCTCTGGTTCGCCGGTACAAGAGCACGGACACCGGCGGCGCGCAGCCTTGGATGCTGCTCGGGCCGGCCGAGTACGTGGATCACACCGGAAGCAAGCCGATGGCGATCAAATGGGAGCTGAAGCACGAGATCCCGGCGGACATCTGGACGTACTCGGCGGTCGTAGCTGGGTGACGCGTCACGGCGACTCGCCCACGTCATCTGCCTAGCTGGACAGCCTGGGAGTAGACGAAGCCGAGCGACGTGAGCCCTTCGGACCGGCACAGGCGGTCTGAAGGGCCGCCCACCTCAGTCTGAAGGAGCTGGTACGTCGCCCCGCTGGACTGCCCCCAGTGCATCGCGGCTCGCCAGAGCAGGCGCCCAAGGCCCAAGCCGCGGTGAGTGGGCAGAACACCGAAGTATTGCGGCATGAGCTGCGCCGCCCCGATGGCGTCGGGTCGGATCTCCATGGGGCCGATGGCGCCAGCCACCCTGTCACCCACCACTGCGGTCAGGACAGGCCCGACCTTCCCCGCCCGCATCTGCTCGTAGAGGAACGCGAAGCCGTCAGCGGCCATCTCGCGGGCAAAGTCGGCGAAAGTGTCCCGCACTCCTCGCGGCCACTCGCCGAAGGGGTGCACCGGCCCCTCAAGCGCCGGGCAGGGGGCCGCCCGGAAGTCCTTGAGCTGCACGCGGGCGCCTCGCCCGGCGGGCACCTCCGGGCCGAGGAAGCGGACGACGCGCCCCTTCCTCGCGTCCTGGACGGCGCAGAGCTTCTGCGCCAACTCGGAGGCTGCAAGGGCGGTTTCGTCAGTCACGCCGTAGGCGTGGACCTTGACCGTTCCGCCACCCCGTCGGGACAGGGTGGGGATCAGCGTCATGCGGGGCCGATGAACAATGTCCTCGACGAGGACCGCCTCGTCTTTGCTATCGGACCAGCGGATGTCCTTGTCATACCGGAGGAAGAGCCGGTCGGTCGAGGCGGCGGTGAGAGTGTCGGCGAATACGTCCTCCGTGAGCACGGAGGGGTGTACGGGTCCGATAGTTGGCACGAACGGCACCGGCACCACTGGACGAAGCCAGTCCCAGCGGAATCGCATGTCCGCACCCTACCCGCGACGGGCACACGGAACGGGCCCCGGCGCGAAGTGCACCAGGGCCCGACCGAAACTGATCAGTGCAGGTCAGTGGGGGTTGTCGTCGCTCCCGTTGCACGAGCAGGCGACGCCTTCGAGCAGGTCATCGACATCGTCGACCGGCACGACGGTCGCGGTCTCGACGATCGCGGCCGGAAGCTCAGGACGGATGGCCGGCGGCTTGCGGCCGATGGTCACAGGTACGGGGCTCATACGCTCGCCTTCTTCTTCGATTCGGCGTGCTGGCAGTAGTTACCGAGTGGTGCCTTCGCCTCCTGGAACTGCTTCGCGAGCGGGCGGCACACCCGGCAGGTGCCGGACAGCGCACACCCCTCACAGCCCCCGGTGCGAAGCATGAGCTTGTCCGAGATGCCGGGCAAGCGGCGCAGGCCCTCGACGCCCTCGGACATGAGGTCGATCTGATCGTCGCGACCGACCTTGCAGATGCTGACCCGGCCGTGCGGGTCAGCATGGAAGAACGTGACCCCGGCATTGCAGCCGGCGAACGGCCTGCGCTCGCGCAGGTGCTCGGTGGACTGGGCAAGAAGGCTCTCGGGGCCGCCATAGATGGTGGGCGTCATGTTCGTGTAGGCGTGGTGCGGGATGCCCCACTCCTCGGCCAGCGCCGCCATGCGGTCGGCCTCGTGAGCCGTCTCGTTCGTGACGATCAGGTTCAGGCGGAGGGGGAGCCCGGCGGCGCGGCCCGCGTCGATACCGCGCTTGAACGACTTCCACGCTCCCCGGCGCCGCGTGAACTGGTCGAAGGTCTCCTCGGTGGCGCCGTACATGCTGACGACGAGCCGGTACGGCGGGCAGTCGCGGAACAGGGCCAAGATGTCGCGATGCCACAGCCGGGACGCGTTCGTGGAGACGGTGAGCATCATGCCTTGGCTGTAGGCGTACCGGTAGGCGCCGGGGAAGTCGCGGTCGATGGTCGGCTCGCCGCCCGTGATCTGGAGCCACAGGACGCCCGCGTCCCGCATGATGTCGAGGAGCTGAACCTTCTGCTCCCACGACAGGCCGTCGAACTCCTTCGCCGCGAGGTAGCAGTGCGGGCAGTCGAAGTTGCAGCCGAGGTTGATCTCCCAACTAGCCCTGCTGAAGCCGTAGTCCGACGCCGCGCGGATGATGGCGGCCCCGGCGAGCGGGCCAGTCGGCATCTCCAGGCCCCAACGCTCACGGACGGCGGCCCGCAGCCAGGCCGGCGCCGGCTCCTGTGTCTCGGCGGCCGTGGCGAGCGCGGCATAGTGGTCGGTCGGGATGCGAAGCGCAACCTGGCTACCCGGCCGAACGACGACATAGCCGTCGAGGAAGGGGCTAACCACGAGGCTGCGCCAGTGTTGCGCACGCTCGACGGAGGCCGCCAGACGCGCGGCAGTATCGGCTTCTTCGGGCTGTAAGTAGCCCATTGCTGCTCTCCCTTGAGATGCTTCGAGTTGTTGGCCCCGTCCCCGCCGCAACCTGCCGAGTGGCTGGGGGAACCTGACGCGCGAAGGGCAAGGACGGGGGGCTAGTGGCCATGACAGCGGACGTCAGCAGAGCCCCACGAACCGGCCGTATGCGACGCCCACCGCCGAGGCGGCGCGGATCACGGGGCCGGCAAGGCCCACTGACGCCACCCGAGAAGGCAGCAGTGCTGGGGCGTCGGATCGTCGAGGATGCAGGCCGCCAGCGTGGCCATCAGGGAGGGAAACACCAAGACGTAAACAAGCTGCTGTGTTCTGGGGCGTATGGGGCATCGAGCCCGCTCCTTCGGGCGTAGAGCCACAGGAACCGGCGGGTGAGGCTGGCCACGTCGCGCATGTAGATGAACGCACCGAAGGTGGGCGTGCTCGCGGTGGGGCGGTTCTGCATGTCGAGGAGCTTGTATGCCTCCCTGAACTCGGCCCGGACGCAGTCGTCTTCGTCGGCCCCAAGTTCTCCTGCGAGCAGGCCATTCAGATGGTCGACCAGACGCGGAAGCAAGTCGTCGATCTGCTGGCGTGTGGTGGTCGACATCTGGTGACAGAGCGCCGCGTCTGTGGTCGCGGAGATCGTTTCTACGTCCAGAGGCACGTCGTCCAGGGGGTGCACAGTGCCCGTTCCCGCTCTCGCCAGTTGCGTCATCATGGACCCCTCTTGGCCGTGCCGGTAGCGGTCGGTGATACGCCAACAACGCTACGAAGGCGGGTCGTTCAGAGGCCACGATGTTGCACGCTTTTGCAGAATCTCACTCTGCGTGAGGAGCTGCGGAGAGGATCAGTTGCCGTGCGTTGGCGCCGTATACGGCCATGCTCGCGAGGCGCTCGAAGGCACGGAGGTAAGTCTTGATCTCGCTCGGGCGGGAGATAGCGATGTCCGCAGAGAGGGTCTCGACCTGCACCTCTTCGACGCCAAAGATCAGGAACCCTTCGAGCGTCCACATCCGGCGAGGGGTTCCGCGAGGGATGATCCCGATCGAGACGTTGGGCAGGGACATCGCGGCCAGGATCGCGCCGAGCTGTCCGGCCATGGTCTCGGCCCCGCCGAAGGGGAAGTGCAACACGTCCTCTTCGAGGATGAAGGCGAACCGCCGGCTTCCGTCGTACAGCACTTGGGAGCGCTGAACTCGGGCCGTCGCCGCCTCGGTGGCGTCGTTGTGCACCTCTTCGAAGTCCGCAATGGCCGACATCAGGGCCTCGGCGTACGGCTGCGTCTGGAGCAGGCCGGGGACGACGTTCGACACGTACACACGCGTGTGCCGGGTGCGCTGATAGAGCGGTACGTCGTCTGCCTGCCGGCGCTTGAGGCCGTCCTGGTGAACGCGCTTCCATTCCCGGTACATCGAATCCGCGGTGCGCGACGCGGCGATCAGGTCGACGGCCTGGTCGCTCGCGTTGCACGCTTGAGTCCAGGCTCGGAGATCCGCATCGGACGGGCGGGTGCGGTTGGCTTCGATCCGGGACACCTTGGATGGGCTCCAGCCACAGCGCCGCGCAAGGGCCGAACCCGTCAAGTTGGCGTCTCGGCGCAGCTCCCCGAGTCGGTCAGCTATGGCTTTGCGGGCATCCTGCTCGCTGGACAGCTGGGGCCTGGGCATGGATCTGCGTTCGCGAGGCGCTCAGTCAGACCTTGAACTCGTGGTGTTCGAGTGCTCGCTTCCACACGTCACCGAAGGCCGAAGCACACAGGGCCGCGATGGCGGGGTCTTCGCTCATCTCGGGTTCGGCCGCCTCGCCCTCGCCCGTGAAGTGGTTGAAACGCACGGTCCGACCGTCGATGAGCCAGAAGTCGTTCGCCGGCACCGCGATACCGAGGGCCTGGCGTCGAGGGAGCCAGCGCACGTCCTCACCGGCTTCGAGATTCAAGGGGGTGAGGGCGTGCTCGTACCGGATGTACTCGGTAACAGGTTCGGACACGATGCGTGCGCGGCGCACCACCACACCTCGGGCCACAGTGCGCTCGACGAGAGCGAGCCAGTCGGCGAGGGTGCGGCGGCCGTCCTCCAGGACCCATGCCCCAGACCGCCAGAGGGCCACATCCTCTGCCTCTTCAGTTACGGCGTAGGTGTCGCGCATCTCCAGGTGGAGAGCTGACACGCTGGCGGAGTCAAGTAGTTCCTCGAAGCTAGGAACCTTCAGCGGCGTCATCGAGTGCCTTCCTGATGATCTCGGCCATGCGGTACGGGAGCCGGACGATACCTTCCGTCTCGGGCAGGGGGCTGTCCTGAGCGCAGCGTTCTGCCGTCACTTCGTCCGGCTTCCAGCCCTGGAAGACGATCTCCTGCTTCTCGTCATCGACCCACACAGCCGGGCAGTTCCCGCCGCCCGTGTTGGGGTCGATACCGACGAACCGTAGAACCATGAGCGCTTCTCCTTCGAGTCGCTTGCACGGTTTTGCATGGAATCACCCGGGGAGAGCTTCCCACTACCGACAGCGCCCCTCAAGCGATCCACGGAAGAGGGGCACTAGCGGACACGTCAGGCAGCCAAGGTCAGGATGACCGGGAGGGGCCACTTACCTGGTCCCATTGGCTGCCAGCCTCGACCGCCGCAATGCCCGTGGCGAGCTGCGCGGAGAACCCGATCACGCGCTCGCGCAAAGCCGGCGAGGTTCGCACCCTCGCCGGCCTTGCGGTCCTCCTCGCCCCCGCGCAGTCTTCCACTCGAACAGCTGCCGGTGCAGGACTCCGCGATTGGCGGTCGGCCCGCAGCGGCTGTGGCGGTCACCGGGCGCGGGAACCATGTCCCTGCTGCGCCGGTGATCTCCAACCTGCTCCCGAGCATGACCTTTCCACTTCTACGCCGCATCCGCCTCGGCCTCATAGCGCATCTGGGCACGGTCAAGGATGTCGTCCGGGTCATGACCACGCGCGGTGGTCCAGTGAAGAAGGTCGGCGATCAGCTCGACCGCGGATTCTTCGAGAGCTGCCCCGCTGCTGGCGCCCGAGCGGCCGGCCACGTTGCCCTGATAACTCTCAAGCGCCTCCGCGGCGCGCTCAAGACGCCGGCACGCTCGTCCCGTTCCGAGCTCGAGCTCGCACCACACCGCTTTGCCGACCGCTGTCAGGGCCGTCCCCCAATCTGCCGCCAGCGCGGTAAGCAAGTGCAGGCCGCGCCCGCACTCTTCAGCGCACGTCACTGACTTGACTTCGGGGAGTCTCCGACTCTTGTCGTGTACCTCAAGCCGGAGCCGCTCGCCCCTCCACTCAAGGACCAGGGTCGCGGAAACGCCTTCGCCGACGTGCTTGACGACATTCGTCGCGAGCTCCGTGACCAGCAACGCGGCCTCATCAACATCAACAGGAAGGCCCCACCGGTTCAACTGCTTGGCTGCTGCCCTCCGCAGCAAACGGACTTCCGACGGCGCCGCCTCGAACGGCAGCACGCAGCGGAGTTGGGGTGAGGTGAGCTCGCAGCCGGACATGTACGTTCCTCCCTCGCAAGCCACGCACGCCTGCACCTGCCGTACTCGCACGGCTGCGCTGCGTAGCGATCTGCCAGAGAGCATGGCACAGAGAAATCTCTCCATGTAACTTCTCACGAGAATCCATCGGGTGAACCTGATGGTGGGCTCACGCCTCAACTGCATAGCCTGATGGGGATCTTCCGGGCTCCCGCCCGGCACACGGCGAAGGAGCCGCATGCCCGAACGGACCACCACACGTCGTCGCCAACTGGGCGCCATGATGCGCAAGTTGCGGGCCCGGCGAGGACTGACACTGGAGGAGGCGGGGCAGCTTGTCGGCGTCTCGAAGGCCACGGTCAGCCGGTACGAAACCCAGGCCGGACCGGTCAAGTGGATCGTCGTTGACGCACTGTGCCGCGAGTACGGAGCAACTGATGCTGAAAGAACCGCTGTTGTCGGACTCGCAAAGGACGCACGCCAACAGGGATGGTGGAGCACCTTCACTGACTCGATCCCAGAGAGCATGAACCTTCTGCTCACTCTCGAGAGCGAGGCGGCAGGCGAAAGTCACTTCTCCTGCGTCTATGTACCGGGACTCCTGCAGACCCGCGACTACAGCACCGCTCTCCAGAAGGCCAACGAAGTACCCCTTGAGGCAGCGGAGATCGAGCGGCTGGTCAACATCCGCATGAAGCGGCAGGAGATCCTGACCCGCCCAAAGCCGCTTCGGCTGTGGGCGATTCTCGACGAGTCCGTCATCCGTCGGCTCGTCGGGTCCCCTCAGATCATGAAGGAGCAGCTCGGTCGGCTGCTTGAGGCGAACGAGTCACCGCACATCACGTTGCAGGTGCTGCCCTTCACCAAAGGCGCTCACGCGGCAGCCCTGGGCAGCTTTGTCATCATCAGCGGCCCGGAACCCACCCTTGATGTGGTGTACGTCGACTTCCATACGGGGTCGCTCTTCCTTGAGAAGGAAGAGGAGCTCGCGCGATACAGACTTGCGTTCGAGTACCTGCGAGCACAAGCGTTGGACATGGAGGCTTCCTCCGACCTGATCCACCATGCCCGCAAGGAGCTGTGAATGACTGTCGGCCCTCAGCCCATGACCGGGCCCATCTGGTTCAAGTCGTCGTACAGCGGAGGCAACGCCACTGAGTGCGTGGAGGCAGCCTTGGTCCCGCACGGTGTCCTCATACGGGACTCGAAGCGGCCTGACGGTCTCCGCCTGACCGTTTCAGCCCCGGCGTGGACCAATTTTGTAGCCAATACCCTGTCGCGGCTTGGCAGGGCATCGACGTAGCCGAGCCCGTGGCATTCGGCAGTGCATGGACAGGGCATTGGTCATGCACACCTCGGGACACAAGGACCGGCTGATCAACGGAGTTAGGCGCTGCCCGGATCCTGATCGAATGAGCGAAACAGGGAGTCAGTAATGATCGCAACCGTCACTGCCGTCAGCAGCAACGACGAGTACTCCTTCACCAAGCCCAACCGCGACAGCATCACCCTCCTCTCCGGGCTCGGAGTCAAGGGGGACGTGCATGCCGGGGTGACCGTGAAGCACAGGTCTCGGGTGGCACAGGACCCCACTCAGCCCAACCTCCGGCAGGTGCACCTCATCCATGAGGAGCTGTTCGACGAGGTCGGCGGGAACGGGTTCCAAGTGGCGGCCGGGGAGCTCGGGGAGAACATCACCACTCGGGGGATCGACCTGCTGGGGCTGCCCACCGGGGCGTTGCTGCGGATCGGGGGTGAGGCCGTCGTCGAGGTGACCGGACTGCGCAATCCCTGTGCTCAGATCGACAACTTCCAGCGTGGGCTGTTGAAGCAGGTGGTGGGGCGCGGCGAGGACGGGCGGGTTGCGTACCGGGCCGGTGTCATGGGCGTGGTGAAGGCGGGAGGCGTGGTGCGGCCCGGGGACGGGATAGCGGTGGAGCTTCCCGCGGGGCCGCAGCGGCCGCTTGAGCGGGTCTGACCGAGCCGAACCGGAAACTTGACACCCTTCGACTCAAGTACGGCCCGCCCTCCAGTCCGCGCGTTAGCCTCAGCACAGCCCAAAAGGGCGGAGAAGGACAGATAAAGACATCCGAGGAGGCCCCCATGGCCAAGGTTCCCAGTGCGGTGGTCGCTGCCACCGGGCTCGTCGGCGGTTATGGCGTCGCTCGCTGGACCAAGAAGCGGCAGCTTGGCGGGGCCGTGCTGGCCGTCGCGGGGGCCGCTGCCGCGCAGCAGTGGCGCAGGCAGGCGGGCGGGAAGGCCGCCGGTGCGCTGACCGCCGCGTATGTCGCCGCGTTCGCCGGGTCCCACCCGCTGGCCAAGAAGGTCGGCGCCTGGCCGGCCGTCTTCGGTGTCGCGGGCGCCGTGGCCCTCGCCTCCTGGGTCGTCGCCGACCGCCGCGGCTGAAGCCGACGAGGCCGGGCGGCACACCTCCCCCGGCCACGGGGGAGGCATGCGGGGGCGGCGCCGTTCAGGTCGCCGCCCTCTCCCGTCCCGAACTCGCCGTCAGCGGAGGCGCGATGTCCTCCAGGGAGCGGCGTTCGGCGTGTACCGCCAGCAGCGCCGCCACCAGGCCCGCCGCGCACATCAGGGCCGCGCCGATCTGGAAGGCGAGGACCGTGTCGCCGACCTTGCCGGTGCTGGTGAGGTCGGCGAAGAGGAGGGGGCCGCTGATGCCGCCCGCTGCGGTGCCGAGGGCGTAGAAGAAGGCGATGGACATCGCCCGGGTCTCCATCGGGAAGATCTCCGAGACGGTGAGGTAGGCACTGGAAGCGCCCGCCGAGGCGAAGAACAGCACCACGCACCAGCAGGCTGTCAGCGTGGCCGCGTTCAGCGATCCCCGGCCGAACAGCCATGCGGTGCCGAAGAGGAGCAGCCCGGACAGCAGGTACGTCGAGGAGATCATGACCTTCCGGCCGACCGTGTCGAAGAGCTTGCCGAGCAGCAGTGGGCCGAAGAAGTTGCCGGCCGCGATGACGGCGAAGTAGTAGCCCGTGCGGTCGGCCGGTACGTCGAAGAACTTGGTCAGGATCGCGCCGAAGCCGAAGGTGATCGCGTTGTAGAGGAAGGCCTGGCCGACGAAGAGGGAGAAGCCCAGGACCGCGCGCTTGCGGTACTGACCGAAGACGGTACGCGCGATCTCCCTGAAGCTGATGCTCTTGCGCTGGTGGATCTCCAGCACGCCCGCCGGCTCGGCGAGCGGCTCCCCCTTCTCCTCCTCGATCCGGCGCTCGATCCCGTCGACGACCTCCCCCGCCTCCTCGTCCCTGCCGTGGATCAGCAGCCAGCGCGGACTTTCCGGCACATGACGTCGTACGAGCAGGATGACCAGGGCGAGTACGGCGCCGAGGGCGAAGGTCAGGCGCCAGCCGATGTTCGCGGGCAGCAGGGCGGTGTTCAGCGCCACGATCGACAGCAGCGAGCCGCCGACGGCGCCCAGCCAGAAGCTGCCGTTGATGATCAGGTCCACCCGGCCCCGGTAGGCGGACGGGATCAGCTCGTCGATCGCGGAGTTGATCGCCGCGTACTCCCCGCCGATGCCGAACCCGGTCAGGAACCGGAACAGGAAGAACCACCAGACCTCGGTGGACAGCGCGGTGAGAGCCGTCGCCGCGAGATAGACCACCAGGGTGATCATGAACAGTTTCTTCCGCCCGAAGCGGTCGGTCAGCCGGCCCCAGAACAGCGCACCGGAGCAGGCGCCCGCCACATACAGCGCGGCCGCGGTGCCGGTCACCTGCTGGGAGGAGATCGGCAGGCCGCTGCCCGGCTCGGACAGGCGGGAGGCGATGTTGCCGACGACCGTGACCTCCAGGCCGTCGAGGATCCACACGGTCCCCAGACCGATCACGATCGTCCAGTGCCACCGGGACCAGGGCAGGCGGTCGAGCCGGGCGGGGATGTCGGTGGTGATGGTGGCCATGGTGGTCCTGGTCCGGCCGGCCCCGCTCCGGGAGCTCCCGCCTCCCGGTGGCCCGCTTCCGGGGGTCCCGCCTCCGGGTGGCCCGCCTCCAGGGGTTCCTGCCCCCGTCGCCCCGCTCCCGGAGGCACCGCCTCGCGCGGTCCCACCCCCAACGGTCCCGCCGGTCTCCGGCCTCGGCTTCTCGGCTGCGCTCATTCGGGCTCCCTCCGCTCCGAAGGACGGATATCGGGTGCCCTCGTCCCGCCGGAACAGACCACGCGGCACGCCCTGACAGACCACTCGTAAGGGGTCCGATAACTGCTCGGAAGGGTGCGGAGAGCCGCGAGCACCGGGAGAGTCGCTGGTCGGACGCGGCAGCCGGTCGATGCCGGAATCCGGTAGCCGGAATCCGGAAGCTGGCAGCCGGGATCCGGTCAGGCCGCGGACGGCTGCGCGGACAGCTGCGCCGACGGATGCGCGGACGGATGCGCGGACGGATGCCAAGCCGGCCCGCTGCCGCCTCGAACCCCGCCCCCGGCCGGCCCCTCAAGCAGCCCCCGCGGGCGCGTCGGACGACCCCGGCCCCACAGCCCCCTCACGCCCCCACCCCCCGCGACACCGCGAAAATCACCAGCCCCGCCAACGACCCCACCACCGTGCCGTTGATCCGGATGAACTGCAGGTCGCGGCCGATGTGGGCCTCGATCTTGCGCGTGGTGTGCTCCGCGTCCCAGCCGGCCACGGTCTCCGTGATCAGAGACGTGATCTCCTTGCGGTAGGTCGTCACGACGTGGACGGCCGCGCCCTCCACCCAGCTGTCGACCTTCTCCTGCACCTTCGGATCGGTCGCCATCCGTGTGCCGAGCGAGAGCAGAGCGGCCCGCAGTCGCAGCCGCAGCTCGCTGCGCTCGTCCTCCGCCGCCGCCACGATCATCGACCGCACGGCCGTCCACGCGGACGCGATCAGATCCTGCACCTCGCCACGGCCCAGCACCTCGCTCTTCAGCCGCTCCACCCGCGCCCGCGTCTCCGCGTCGGACTGCAGGTCGACGGCGAAGTCGGTGAGGAAGCGGTCGAGGGCGCCGCGGGCCGGGTGCGAGGGCATGTCGCGGGTCTCCGCCACGAAGCGCAGCAGCTCCCGGTAGACACGCTCGCCGACCTTCCGGTCCACGAACCGTGGGGTCCAGCCCGGCGCACCGCCCTCCACGGCGTTCATCACGTCGTCCCGGTGCAGCTCCAGCCAGTCGTGGGCACGCGTCACCACCAGGTCCACGAACCGCCGGTGACCGCCGTCCGCGACGACCTTGTCCAGCATCTTGCCGAGTCCGGGTGCGATCTCCTGGGCGTCGGCCCGGCGCGTGATCGCCTCCCCGACCACCGCCTGTACGTCCGAGTCCCGCAGCACGGTCAGGGCGCCCCTGAGCGCGGTCGCCAGTTCGGCGGTCACCCGGTCGGCGTGCTCCGGCTCGGCCAGCCACGCGCCGAGCCTGCTGCCGATGCCGACCGAGCGCAGCCGCTGTCGTACGACGTCCGCGGAGAGGAAGTTCTCTCCGACGAACTCACCCAGCGAGACCCCCAGCTGGTCCTTCTTCGTGGGGATGATCGCGGTGTGCGGGATCGGCAGGCCGAGGGGGTGCCGGAAGAGCGCGGTCACCGCGAACCAGTCCGCGAGCGCGCCCACCATGCCGGCCTCGGCGGCCGCCGCCACGTACTCCGCCCAGGTGCCGGCGCCCTCGTGCGAGGCCCACTTCGCCAGGACGTACACCACCGCCACGAACAGCAGCAGCCCGGTCGCCGTCAGCTTCATGCGCCGGACCCCTCGCCGGCGCTCCTCGTCGGCAGGGGTGAAGGCGGTCATGGTCCGGTAGGACGCCGCGGCGCTCCCCGGGGCCCCGGAGCTGCCGGAGCTGCCTGGGCCACCGGAGCTACCTGGGCTGCCAGAGCTACCGGTGCCGCCGGGATCCCCCGGCGCTCCCTCTTCCTTCGTCTGCGCCTCGCCCGTCTCGCCCGTGTCGCCCGTCTCGTCCGTCGGTTCCATCTCGCTCCACCCGTTCGGTGATCCCGCACACACATTGTCCCTTCCAGACGACTCCCGGAACGGAACGCGAGTTCCCCGCGTCTGTCTGGACGAAGGATTCGGGCAGGGCCCTGTCAGCCCGCTCGCGGCTATGACGCATCATGGGTTCATCGGATCGGAGCCCCCACGCTCCCATCTCCCGAGGAGAACAACACAAGCGTGACCAAGCGCCATGGTTATGCCCTGCTGAGTACGCTCGCCGCACTCGTCGTGGCTCTTTCCGCCGTCATCTACGTCACCGTGGCAGCCGACGACGGCACCGCGCGGAGCACCCTCGCGGGTGACCGCCCCCACCGCGACGCCTCCGCCGCCCCCGCCTCCACCGGCACCTGGGTCGGGTCCTGGTCCACCGCCCCCGTCGGCGGCGAGCCGGGCACCGAGACCAACGGGCTGGCCGGGCACTCGGTGCGCAACGTCGTCCACGCGAGCACCGGCGGGACCGGCGCCCGCGTCACGCTGTCCAACCTCTACGGACAGTCCCCGCTGACCATCACCCACGCCTCCCTCGCGCTCGCCGCCGGCGCCGGCACCCCCGTCGCCACCGCGGAAACGATGCGGCGCCTCACCTTCAACGGCGGCACCGGCGTCGTCATACCGCCCGGCGGGCAGGTCCTCAGCGACGCCGTACGGCTGACGATCCCGCACGACACGGACGTGCTGATCACCACCTACTCCCCCACGCCCTCCGGCCCCGTCACCTATCACCCGCACGCGCGGCAGATCTCGTACGTCGCCGAGGGCGACGCCACCGAGGACGCGACCGGCAGCCCCTACACCCAGCAGACGCCCTACTGGCGCTACGTGAGCGCCCTCGACGTGCTGAGCAACGAGGCCGACGGCACGGTCGTCGTCTTCGGCGACTCCATAACCGACGGCATCACCTCCACCGTCGGCGCCGACCACCGCTGGACCGACGTCCTCGCGGGCCGCCTGCGCACCGCCGTCCAGGGCGGCGAGTCCCTGCCCCGCTACGGCATCGTCAACGAGGGCATCAGCGGCAACCAGGTCCTCGCCGACGGCCTCGGCCGGCCCGCCGAGAACCAGAGCGGCCTCGGCCGCTTCGGCCGCGACGCGCTCTCCCGTACGAACGTCAAGGTCGTCGTCATCGACCTCGGCATCAACGACATCCTGCGCAACCCGAAGCTCGCCGACCCCGACCGGATCACCGGCGGCCTGCGCACCCTGGTCCGCCAGGCGCACGCCCGCGGGCTGAAGGTCGTCGGCACCACGCTCATGCCCTTCCGGGGCCACCGCGGCTGGACCCCCGCCCGGGACGCGGTGCGCGAGCGGATCAACGCGGAGATCCGGGGCGGTGGCGTGTACGACGCCGTCGTCGACTTCGACCGGGCCCTGCGGGACCCCTACGACCCCCGGCAGCTGCGTCCGGACTACGACTCCGGCGACCACCTGCACCCCAGCGACCCGGGCTTCCGGAAGATGGGCGAGACCTTCGACCTGCGGATCCTGACGGGCGCGGGGCAGGCACAGCTGTAGCTGCAGGGCCGCCGCCTGACGGATCCTGCCCGGGGTCGCGGGGCGCGGCGTCCTGTCACGGGGCCGGGCGCCCACCGGTACCGTCACGAGGCCGGACGCCCGCCCCGGAGGCCGGGTCGGGACACGGAATACTGGCCCCCATGACCCGCTTGATCCTCGCCACCCGCAACGCCGGAAAGATCACCGAGCTGAGGGCCATCCTCGCCGAGGCCGGCCTGCCGCACGAACTGATCGGCGCCGACGCCTTCCCCGACGTCCCCGACGTCAAGGAAACCGGCGTCACCTTCGCCGAGAACGCCCTTCTCAAGGCCCACGCCCTGGCCCAGGCCACCGGCCTGCCCGCCGTCGCCGACGACTCCGGTCTCTGCGTCGACGTCCTCAACGGCTCCCCCGGCATCTTCTCCGCCCGCTGGGCCGGCCGCCACGGCGACGACAAGGCCAACCTCGACCTGCTCCTGGCCCAGCTCTCCGACATCGACGAGGAGCACCGGGGCGCGCACTTCGCCTGCGCGGCCGCGCTGGCCCTCCCGGACGGCACCGAGCGCGTGGTCGAGGGACAGCTGCGGGGCCTGCTGCGGCACGCCCCCGCCGGCACGAACGGCTTCGGCTACGACCCGGTCCTCCAGCCGGAGGGCGAGACCCGCACCTGCGCCGAGCTGAGCCCGGCGGAGAAGAACGCGATCAGCCACCGCGGCAAGGCGTTCCGGGCGCTGGTGCCGGTGGTGCGGGAGCTGCTGGGCTGAGCCCAAAGGAAAGGCTCCGCACCTTTGAATCCAAGGTGCGGAGCCTGTGCGGCCGGTGGGACTCGAACCCACACGGGATTTCTCCCACGGGCTCCTAAGGCCCGCGCGGCTGCCATTACGCCACGGCCGCTCCAAGTGGTCATCGTGCCCCACCGGAAGCGTTCAGTGTAAGGGAGCGCCCGTCGGGCGAGGAGGGGGATTTTCCCCTTCCTCGCCCGACGGGCGCACCAGGTCTCCGTCGACGAGTGGCAATGCCGTCAGGGCATCGGTCCTAGATCCCCAGGTCCTTGATGATCTTGGCCACGTGGCCCGTCGCCTTGACGTTGTACAGGGCGCGTTCGACCTTGCCGTCCTCGTCGACGACCACCGTGGAGCGGATGACGCCGACGACCGTCTTGCCGTAGAGCTTCTTCTCGCCGTAGGCGCCGTAGGCCTCCAGGACCTCCTTGGCGGGGTCGGCGAGGAGGGTGACCTGGAGGGATTCCTGGTCGCGGAACTTGGCCAGCTTCTCCGGCTTGTCGGGGGAGATGCCGATGACGTCGTAGCCGGCGCCGGCCAGGAGGGAGAGGTTGTCGGTGAAGTCGCAGGCCTGCTTGGTGCAGCCGGGCGTCAGGGCCGCGGGGTAGAAGTAGACGATGACCTTGCGGCCCTTGTGGTCCGCAAGGGACACCTCGTTGCCGTCGGCGTCGGGCAGGGTGAAGGCGGGGGCCGCATCCCCGGACTGGAGTCGCTCGCTCATCGCACCAGCCTAACCGGGGGCCCTTGCCGTGCGGTGGGGCCAGAAGCTGACAGACTGTTCAGAACAGCATCAGCAGACCACTTCGGAGGCCGTACGGTGGCGGAGACGTCGGACACCAGAACACCGGCGCAGATCGAGGCGGACATCAAGCGCCGTCGTGACGTGCTGGCCGAGACGCTCGACGAGATCGGGGTGCGGGTGCACCCGAAGACGATCGTCGGGGATGCCAAGGCGAAGGTCGTAGCCGACCTCGATCACACCTTCGGCCGAGCGTACGTCACGGTCAACGGAATGCTCAGCGAGGTGCGGGAGCAGTTCGTGGACGACGACGGCGAGCCCCGGCTGGAGCGGATCGTGCCCGCCGCGCTGGTCGTGGTGGGCGTGGTGGGGCTGATCGCCCTGGGAGCCAGACGGCGCAGGCGCTAGGTCCTGTCGTCAAACTCCTGTCGTCCGCCCGGAGGGCGGGTCTCGCGGCGTCAGGTGCGTTCTCTCGGCGTGCCGGGCCCCGGCCCTCGTACTGGACGTACGTGGGGCGGGGCCCGGTGCGGCGAGAGGGCGTGCATGGCGTCGCGAGGCAGGCAGGAGTTTGACGACAGGGCCTAGGACGACAGGGCCTAGATACGGCGCCCGTCGGGGCGGAAGCCGGACGCGCGGGCCGGGTGGCGGTGAGCCACCCGGGCGCGTACGGGCGCCTCGAAGGCAGGTAGGTTCAGGGGCGTGAGCGCCAACAGAAACCAGCAGGGCACCCCCCAGCACGACAAGCTGCCCATCCGGATGCTGCACGACCGGGTTCTCGTGCGGCAGGAGACCGGTGAGGGCGAGCGGCGGTCGGGCGGCGGCATCCTGATCCCCGCGACCGCGGCGGTCGGGCGCCGGCTGGCCTGGGCCTCGGTCGTGGCGGTCGGCCAGAACGTGCGGACCGTGGAGCCCGGCGACCGCGTCCTGTACGACCCGGAGGACCTGGCCCAGGTCGAGGTGCGGGGCGTGGCGTACGTGCTCATGCGTGAGCGTGATCTGCACGCGGTGGCAGCGGACCGGTTCGAGGGGTCGGAGGACTCCACCGGCCTGTACCTCTGAGCGCCGAGGACTCAGAAGCTCAGAAGCGCTGAAGCGGGCTTACGAGGGCTGAAGCGGGCCGAAGCGGGTCGCGGACGGCCGCGGAGCCGCAGAAGAGCCGCGTTTCAGTGGCCGCTGGTCGCCTTCAGGCCCACCACGGCGACCAGCAGCAGACACACGAAGAAAACCCGGGCCGCGGTGACCGGCTCGCCCAGCACCACCATGCCGAGCACCGCCGCTCCGGCCGCCCCGATCCCCACCCACACGCCGTAGGCCGTGCCGATGGGCAGCGAGCGGGCGGCGTACGAGAGCAGCACCATGCTGGCGACGATTCCGGCGCCGGTGAGCACGCTGGGCAGCGGCCGGGTGAACCCGTCGCTGTACTTCATTCCGATCGACCAGGCCACTTCGAGCAGGCCGGCGACGACAAGCAGAACCCAGGCCACGACAGGCACCTCCGAGACGAACGACGTTTCACCGGGGTGCGTCGTCTTTGCCTGCGTCCCGGTACGGCGCGTCTCGTCGGGCTTGTGCAACTCCTACGAATCTAGCAAAGACATGGCGAAGGGGCTGGTGACCGTGGTCACCAGCCCCTTCGCCGTCGATACAGATACCCGTACCGGTACCGATATCGCTACCGCTACCGGTGTCAGCCGATGAAGCCCTGGCCCACCGGGCCGGCGGTGGTCCCGCCGGCCGCTGTGCCGCCGGTCGCTCCGCCACCGCCGCCGGGTGCCCCGCCTCCGGCGGTGGTCCCGCCGGCCGCGGTGCCGCCGGTCGCGCCCCCTCCGGTGGTGGTGGCGCCGCCGGTCGCGGTGCCTCCGTCGGCCGCCGCTCCGCCGTCGGTGGTCGTGGTGGCGCCGCCGTCGGTGGTGCCGCCGGCCGGAGCGGCGGTGCCGCCGTTGTCCTGGCCGCCGTCACCCGGCGTGGTGCCGGTGGTCGGGGTGCTGGTGCTGCCGCCGTCGTCCTGGCCGGCGGTGGCGCCGGGGGTGGCATCGGGCAGGGTGGCGGGCGCCTCGACCTCGGCGCCCTTCTGGAGCTGGAGGTGGAAGCCGGCGGCCGGCTTGCCCTTCAGCGCGTCGTGCGTGTACTGGGCCCAGATCTTGGTCGGGGGGCCACCGCCGTTCATGCGGGCCTCGCCGAGGGCGTAGTACAGCGACTTGTGCCGGGCCGTGACCGGGTCCTGGCCCATGACGGAGACGACCGTGGCCAGGTCCGGGGTGTACCCGGCGAACCAGGCGGCCGTGTCCAGCTCGGCGGTGCCGGTCTTGCCGGCGGCGGGGCGGCCTGCGGCCTTGGCCGCGATGGCGGTGCCCTTGTCGACCACGCTCTGCAGGACGGAGGTGGTGGTGTCGGCGGCCTCGCGGCTGACGGCCTGCTTGACCCGCTGCTTGGGCAGGGGGACCTCTTCGGTGCCGTCCTTGGTGATCTTCTCGATCATCGTGTACGTGCCGTGCCTGCCGTGGTTGGCGAGCGTCGCGTATGCCTCGGTCATGTCCAGGACGCTGGCGGTGGAGCTGCCGAGGGCGATGGACGGGGTGGGGTAGAGGTCCGGGGTGTCGGCGGGGATGCCGAGGTCGACCGCGGTCTGCTTGACCTTGGCGCCGCCGACGTCGGCGGCCATCTGCGCGTAGACGGAGTTGATCGACAGGTCGGTGGCCATACGGACGTTGACGTTCTTGCCGTAGGACTTCTCGTCCTCGTTCTCCGGGCTGTACGTCTCGCCGTTCCAGCCCTGCACGACGTGCTTGTTGGTGCCGTCGTAGTAGGTGTTCGGCGTGATGGGCTTGCCGTCCTGCGTGGTCGAGCCGTTCTGGACCGCGGAGGTGAACACGAGGGGCTTGAAGGTCGAGCCGACCTGGAAGTCACCGCGGGTGGCGCCGTTGGTGTACTGCTTCACGTAGTCGACGCCGCCGTACATGGCGACGATCTTGCCCGTCCTGGGGTCGATGGAGACACCGCCGGCGCGGACGTAGTTGTCGGCCTTGCGGTTCTTCTTGTCCAGCTTGGACATCAGCTGGTCGTCGACGGCCTTGACGAAGGCGTCCTGCTTGGGCTTCTGGAAGGTGGTGGTGATGCGGTAACCACCTCCCAGCAGCTGCTCCTTGGTGAGGATGTCGTGCTCGGTGAGGTAGTCCTTGACCGCCACGACGAGGTAGCCGCGCTGGCCGGACAGGCCGGTGGAGGCGGTCTGTTCCTTGGGCATGGGGAACTTGATGCCGGCGCGGTCGCCCGCGCTGAGCCAGCCCTTCTTGACCATGCCGTCCAGGACGTAGTTCCAGCGGGCGAGGGCGGCGTGCTTGTTCTCGGGGTGGGCGACGACGTCGTACTCGCTGGGCGCGTTGACGAGCGCGGCGAGGTAGGCGGCACGGGCCGGGTCGAGGTCGACGGCGTCCACGCCGTAGTACGCCTGGGCGGCGGCCTGGATGCCGTAGGCGTTGCGGCCGAAGAAGCTGGTGTTGAGGTAGCCCTGGAGGATCTCGTCCTTGGACTTCTCGCGGTCCAGCTTGACCGAGATGAAGAACTCCTTGGCCTTGCGGGTGACCGTCTGTTCCTGGGCCAGGTAGTAGTTCTTCACGTACTGCTGGGTGATGGTGGAACCGGACTGCTTGCCCTTGCCGAGGGCCGTGTTCCAGCCGGCGCGGAGTATGGCCTTGGGGTCGATGGCGGACTCGGTGTAGAAGTCGCGGTCCTCGGCGGCCAGTACGGCGTGCTGGGCGTTCTTGGAGATCTGGGCGAGGGTGACGTTCTCGCGGTTGATCTGGCCGTCGCGGGCGAGCTGGGAGCCGTCGGCGTAGAGGTAGACGTTGCCCTGGAGGGTGGCGAGGGCGTTGGCCGGCGGGATCTTCACCATCGAGTAGCCGACGAAGAACAGGACGCCGACCGCCACGACACCGAGCACGAAGGTGGCGAGCACCATCCGCCAGGTGGGGATGAGCCGTCGCAGTCCGGTCCGCTTGGGGCGCTTGGGCTTCTTGCCCTTGCCGCCGCCGCTGCCCGTACCGCCGCCGCCCGTACCTCCGGCGGCGCCACCCGCGGCACCACCGGTGGCACCGGCCGCGACACTGGCCGCGGCACCGGGTGCGGTGCCCGCGGCGGCGGGAACGGCTGCCGCGGCTCCGGCGGCCGCGACCGCGCTCGCCATGGCGGCCTTGCGCGCGGCCTTGCTGCCGGCTCCGGCTCCGGCTCCAGTGCCGGCTCCGGTGCCGGTGCCCGTACCCGCAGCGGGGCCGGCGGCGCCCGCCGCGGCCGCGTTGCCGGCCTGACCCGGACGCGCCGGCTCGCCCTGGCGGGGTGCTTCACCCTTCCGGGGCGCGTTCACCCGCCGGAGGACCTGGGTGGTCTCCGGTGCCGGTGTCTCCTTCGCTCCACCCTGGCCGGTTCCGGTCCGGTCCGCCGGAGACGCCTGCGGCGCCTTGACGCGCCGGAGGATCTGGGTGCTCTCCGCCGACTGCGAGGCGTCGGGGGCCTGGGGGCTGCCGGAGCCGGCCGCGGAGGCCTGCCCCTGCCCGGCCGCCGGGCGTCCCGTTCCGGACTGGCCGGACTGGCCCGTCTGGCCCGTCTGGCCGGTCTGGCCGGTCTGGCCGGTCTGTGCCGGGCGGCTCGTCCGGTCCGGGCGCTCGGCGCGGGGACCCGGAACGCCGGGGTTCCGGGCGTCCTGCGACCGGGCGGCCTGGGCGGACCCGGACGACGGCGCCCGGTCGGCCGGCGATGCCCCGGCTTCACCCGGACGGCCTACGCCGCCTCGACCTGCTCCAGATGCTCCGGACACTCCGGACGCCGCGTTCGCCGCGTTCGCCCGGTCCGGCCCGGTTCCCCTGTTCTCGGTCCCGCGGTCCGCCCGGTCACCGGGGCGGGCGGCGGGCCCGCGCCCCTCACCGGAGGTCCCGCGACCCCGCTCGGCCGGGTCGGCACCGCTGCCGGTGCCCTCGCCGGTGCCGGTGTGCTCGTTGTTCCGGGCCCCCTTGCCGGCCTGCTCGGCCCCCTGGGATGTGGCCGGGGCCGCCGGGTCTTCCTGGCGGCCGGGCTCTCCGGGCCCTTCAGCCCGCAGCGGTTGTTTCGATGCCCCGCCCTGGTTCGGCTGCTGCGGCTGCGGCTCGTCGCTCATGTCGTGCACGGACTCCTGTTTCGTCGTACGTTCCCGTACGCCTCGTACGCCTTCTGCGCCCCCTGTTTGAAGACTCTCGCACCTGGCATTCCGTTCCCGGATTCCGGCACGCTTCTGGCACGAAAATGCGTGGCCGTCGGCCGGGCTCCGGACTAGGCTCCTGCGCTTCGGTTGCAAGCAGTCCGAGGAGGTGGACTGGCGTGGGCGCTGGACGGTTGTACACGGCCGTCGCGGCAGGGGGATTCAGACGGTACGCGACGTACCGGATCGCCACTGCGGCAGGGGTGTTCACCAACACCGTCTTCGGGCTGATCCTCGTCTACACATACCGCGCACTGTGGGACGAGAAGCCCCATCTGGGCGGGTACGACCAGGCGCAGGCCATCACCTATGTGTGGCTGGGCCAGGCACTGCTGTCGACGCTCGCGATCGGGGGCGGAGGCGTCGAGGACGAGTTGATGGAACGCATCCGTACGGGGGACGTGGCGATCGACCTGTACCGGCCCGTCGATCTCCAGCTGTGGTGGCTGGCGGCCGATCTCGGCCGCGCCTTCTTCCAGTTGGCGGGGCGTGGCGTGGTCCCGTTCGTCTTCGGCGCGCTGCTGTTCCCGGCGTATCTGCCGAGCAGCGTGGGCAGATGGGCGGCCTTCGCGGTGTCCGTGATGCTGGCGATGCTGGTCGGCTTCGGGATCAGGTTCCTGGTGGCGCTGAGCGCGTTCTGGCTGCTGGACGGTGCCGGGGTGTCCCAAATCGCCTGGCTCGCCGGGTACTTCTGCTCGGGGATGCTGCTGCCGCTGAACGTCTTCCCGGGTGCGCTCGGCGAGGTCGTACGGCTCCTGCCGTGGTCGTCGCTGCTCCAGGCCCCGGCGGATGTGCTGCTGGGGCGGGCGGACCCGCTGGGCACCTATCTGTTCCAGGGGGCGTGGGCGGTGGCGCTGCTGGGTGCGGGGCGGATGCTGCAGTCCGTGGCGACACGGCGGGTGGTGGTCCAGGGTGGGTGAGAGCGGGTGGCGGGCGCGGGTGGCGGCGGGGCTGCGGGCCTACCGGCTGGTCGCGGGGATGTGGATGCGGTCCACGATGGCCTACCGGGCCTCCTTCGCGATGACCGCGGTCGGCAACTTCACGGCGACCTTCTTCGACTTCGTCACGATCATGCTGATGTTCTCCCAGGTGAAGGCCCTGGGTGGCTACTCGTTGACGGAAGTGGCGTTCCTGTACGGGCTGTCGGGGGTGTCCTTCGGGCTGGCCGACCTGTCGATCGGGTCGATGGACCGGCTGGGGCGGCGGGTGCGGGACGGCACGCTGGACACGCTGCTGGTGCGGCCGGCGCCGGTGCTGGCCCAGGTGGCGGCGGACCGGTTCGCGCTGCGGCGGCTGGGCCGGGTGGTGCAGGGTTCACTGGTGCTGGGCTGGTCGCTGAGCCGGCTGGACGTCGACTGGACGGCGGCGAAGCTGCTGCTGGTGCCGGTGACGGTGGTGAGCGGATGCGGGATCTTCTGCGCGGTGTTCGTGGCAGGTGCGGCGTTCCAGTTCGTGGCGCAGGACGCCTCGGAGGTGCAGAACGCCTTCACCTACGGCGGTACGACGCTGCTGCAGTATCCGCCGACGGTGTTCGGGAGGGGGCTGGTGCGCGGGGTGACGTACGTGCTGCCGCTGGCCTTCGTCAACTGGCTGCCCGCCGCGTACGTGCTGGGGCGGCCGTATCCACTGGGGCTGCCGGAATGGGTGGCGTTCACGCCGCCGCTGGTGGCGGTGGGGTGCTGCGCGCTGGCGGGACTGGCCTGGCGGGCGGGACTTCGCACGTATCGGAGCACAGGGAGCTAGCGGATGCGGGACGGCGACATCATCGGTTTCGCGCTGGACGGGGACGTGCGCGCGGACGACGGCTTCATCGTGCTGGAGAAGGTCGAGAAGGTCTTCGAGGTGCGCAAGAAGACCGGGTTCCTCAAGCGGGAGCAGCGGCAGGTGCGGGCGGTGGACTCGATCTCGTTCACGGTGGCGCGCGGCGAGATGGTCGGGTACATCGGTCCGAACGGCGCCGGGAAGTCGACGACGATCAAGATGCTGACCGGCATCCTGACGCCGAGCGCGGGCCGGCTGCGGGTGGCGGGGATCGATCCGTCGCGGGAACGCGCGCGCCTCGCGCAGCGGATCGGGGTGGTGTTCGGGCAGCGGACGACGCTGTGGTGGGATCTGCCGCTGATCGACTCCTACCGGCTGGCACACCGCATGTACCGCATCCCGGACGCCCGTTACCGGGCGAACCTGGACCGCTGTGTGGAACTGCTGGAGCTGGGCGAGCTGTTGGACGTTCCGGTGCGGCAGCTGTCGCTGGGGCAGCGGATGCGCGGGGACATCGCGGCGGCGCTGCTGCACGATCCGGAGGTGCTGTACCTGGACGAGCCGACGATCGGACTGGACGTCGTCTCGAAGGCCAAGGTGCGGGGATTCCTGAAGGAGTTGAACACCGAGCGCGGCACGACGGTGCTGCTGACGACGCACGATCTCCAGGACATCGAGCAGCTCTGCTCGCGGGTGATGGTGATCGACCACGGGCGGCTGATGTACGACGGTCCGCTGGGCGGTCTGCACGAGGCGGGGGACGGCGAGCGGACGCTGGTGGTGGACCTGGAGCGGGAACTGCCGCCGATCGTGGTGCCGGCGGCTCGGGTGGTGCGGGTGGAGGGGCCTCGCCAGTGGCTGGCGTTCCCGGCCGGGCAGTCGGCGGCGCCGCTCGTGGCGCACATCGCGGCCCGGTATCCGCTGGTGGATCTGTCGGTGCGGGAGCCGGACATCGAGGCTGTCATCGCGAAGATGTACGCGGAGAAGGCGGTCTCGTAGGCTGCTGCCATGACCGACGACGCAGTCCCGGACCGCCGTGCCTCCGAAGTCGTTCCGGAGCGCCGCGCCTCCGACGCGGTACCGGTACCGGATCTCCGCGCCTCCGACGCCGATCGTGAGCGGGTCGCCGAGGTGCTGCGGGACGCCGTCGCCGAAGGGCGACTGGACATGGAGGAGTTCGAGGAGCGGCTGGAGGCGGCGTACAAGGCGCGCACCTACGGCGAGTTGGCACCGCTGACCCGTGACCTGCCGGCGGCCGGGGTCTCGGCACCTGCGGTGTCCTTCACCAAGCAGCCGGTGGAGAGCGGCGGTTGGTCGGGGCGGATCGTCGGTGGCGAGGGGTCCTCGACGGGGGCGTTCGCCGTGCTGTCGGGGTTCCAGCGCAAGGGGCGCTGGACGGTGCCGAAGCGGTTCACGTGCTTCGCGTTCTGGGGCGGCGGGGAGATCGATCTGCGGGACGCGGACTTCGCGGACCGCGAGGTCGAGATCAACTGTTTCGCGGTCATGGGCGGTGTGCAGGTGACGGTGCCGCCGGGTGTCGAGGTCGTGGTGCGCGGCATCGGCGTCATGGGCGGTTTCGAGCATCCCCGGTGGGACGAGCGCGGCGAGCCGGGCGCCCCCCGGGTGGTCATCGGCGGCTTCGCCTTCTGGGGCGGCGTGGGCGTGGAGCGCAAACTCCCCCGCGCCGAGCGGCAGCGCCTGAGGGAGCTGCGCCGCCGGGAGCGTCTGGAACGCGGGCGCGGGGAGGTCTGAGCGGGGGCGCCGGCGGGAGAGCCGGGCCCCTTTCACGCATCAGCGGCCGACGGCCGTCCGCGGCCCGGGGTCCGCAGTCCGCAGTCCGCAGTCCGCAGTCCGCAGCCTGCGCCCGTGGCCCCGGTTTCCGGCCCTCCATGCCTGCGCGGTCAACGGCCCCTCACAGCCAGCGGTCCACGTCCCCGCGTCGCTCTACGGCGTGCACACCTTCGTCAGTTCGCCCGCCGCGTCGGTGACGGGGCCGAGGTCGGGGGTGGTGTCGCCCTTGCGGATGGCGGTGCGGACGTCGGTGACGGCCGTGGTCAGGTGGTCGACCGCCTGGTTGATGTCGGTGTCGTCGGTCTTGTCGCCGATCTTCTCGAGGTTCTTCTCGATGGAATCGAGGGCGGCGTCGGCCTGGGTCGGGTCGTTCGCCGCGTTCTCCACGGCCTGCTGGAGGCTGGTGACGCTGTCGGCGATGGAGTCGGCGGTGTGCACGCAGTCCAGGGCCTTGCCCACGGCGTCGCAGCCGGTGGTGAGGCCGGCGGTGAGCGCGACGGCCGCCAGGGTGGTGGCGATGGCGGTGGTGCGGCCTCGGCGTCGGCTGGCGGCCATGGTGGTGTTCCCTCTCCGGTTCGGCTGGCCGGGCGCGCGGTGGTGGGCCGGGCGCCCGTACGGAGAGGGACGCCGGGGAGGGTGCGGAGGTTGCCGTCGACCCCTCCCCGTCTTTGGTGGTCCCTTTACTTCTCCAGGGTGGCCGCCAGGGCCGCCCGCTGGATGGCGGTCAGTTCGGCGCAGCCGGTGACGGCGAGGTCGAGCAGCGCGTTCAGCTCGGCGCGGTCGAAGGGCTCGGCCTCCGCGGTGCCCTGGACCTCGACGAAGCGGCCGTCGCCGGTGCAGACGACGTTCATGTCGGTCTCGGCGCGCACGTCCTCCTCGTAGCAGAGGTCGAGCAGCGGGATGCCGCCGACGATGCCGACGGAGACGGCCGAGACCGTGCCGGTGAGCGGCTGCCGGCCGGCCTTGATCAGCTTCTTGCCCTGGGCCCAGGCGACGGCGTCGGCGAGGGCCACGTAGGCGCCGGTGATGGCCGCCGTGCGCGTGCCGCCGTCGGCCTGGAGGACGTCGCAGTCGAGGACGATGGTGTTCTCGCCGAGCGCCTTGTAGTCGATGACGGCGCGCAGGGAGCGGCCGATGAGGCGGGAGATCTCGTGGGTGCGGCCACCGATCTTGCCCCGGACGGACTCACGGTCGCCGCGGGTGTTGGTGGAGCGGGGCAGCATGGAGTACTCGGCGGTGACCCAGCCCTCGCCGCTGCCCTTGCGCCAGCGCGGGACCCCTTCGGTGACGGAGGCGGTGCAGAAGACCTTGGTGTCGCCGAAGGAGACGAGGACGGAGCCCTCGGCGTGCTTGCTCCAGCCACGTTCGATGGTGACCGGGCGGAGCTGTTCGGGAGTGCGGCCGTCGATTCGAGGCATTGAGGACATGGCGCCGAGCCTATCCGGAGTGACGGAGGGGACTCCTCCCCCGGTGGGAAGAGCCCCTTGACCGGTGAACTCGGCCGGTGAATCCGACTGGTGAACCTGGCCGATGAACCCGACTGGCGGACCCGGCCACTGAACCCGGCGGGTGAACCCGGCCACCGGGCCCCCGGGGCTCACATCATGTCCTCGATCTCCCCCGCGATGGGGTCGGCGTCGGTGCCGATGACGACCTGGACCGCGGTGCCCATCCTGACGACGCCGTGGGCGCCGGCGGCCTTCAGGGCGGCCTCGTCGACCAGCGCGGGATCGGAGACCTCGGTGCGCAGGCGGGTGACGCAGCCCTCGATCTCCTCGATGTTGTCGATGCCGCCGAGGCCCGCGACGATCTTCTCAGCCTTGCTGGCCATGCTGCCGCTCCCTGATCCGTTCCGGTTTGTCGCAGTAACCCACAATCGGCCCAACTTCGCGAGCATTTGCGCCGTACGTGCCGCATGATGGCGATCCCGCCGGCGCAGCCGTCCGCCGGCTGTTCCCGGGCGGCGCGCTGCCCTCCCCCGGCTTCCGGCCGGGGGGACCCCCAGGAGGAAGTTGTGACCACGGCCACCGCCGTCCCCCCGGCAGCGAAGAAGAAGGGCGCCGGGGTGATGCCGGTGCTCCAGCGCATCGGCCGCAGCCTGATGCTGCCGGTCGCGGTGCTGCCCGCCGCCGCCCTCCTGGTGCGCCTCGGTCACCAGGACATGCTGGGCCGCTCCTCCTTCCCGGCGCCCGTGACGAGGGCCGCGTCCTTCATGGCGGCCGGCGGCAACGCGATCCTGGACAACATGGCGCTGTTGTTCGCCGTCGGTGTCGCGGTCGGATTCGCGAAGAAGTCGGACGGTTCGACGGCGCTCGCCGCGGTCGTGGGCTACCTGGTCTTCAGGAACGTGCTCGGCACGTTCACGGACGGGAACCTGCCGAAGGTGGCCACCGCCGTCGACGGCAAGGTGGTGATGACGGCCGCCCCGGTGGACGCCAAGGTGCTCGGCGGTGTGGTGATGGGCCTGGTGGTGGCCCTGTTGTACCAGCGCTACCACCGCACCGTGCTGCCCGACTGGGCGGGCTTCTTCGGCGGCCGCCGGCTGGTGCCGATCCTGGCCGCCTTCGCGGGCCTCGTCATCGGTGTCGTCTTCGGCTGCGTCTGGCCGGTCCTCGGCACCGGGCTGCACGGCCTCGGAGAGTGGCTGGTGCGTTCGGGCGCGATCGGCGCGGGTGTCTTCGGCGTCGCCAACCGCGCGCTGCTCCCCGTAGGCATGCACCACCTGCTGAACTCGTTCCCCTGGTTCCAGGCGGGCGAGTTCCACGGCAAGAGCGGGGACATCCAGCGCTTCCTGGCCGGTGACCCGCACGCGGGCCAGTTCATGACCGGCTTCTTCCCGATCATGATGTTCGCGCTGCCGGCCGCCTGCCTCGCCATCACGCACTGCGCCCGTCCGGAGCGCCGCAGGGCCGTCGGCGGCATGATGTTCTCCCTCGCGCTGACGTCCTTCGTCACGGGCGTCACCGAGCCGATCGAGTTCACCTTCATGTTCATCGCGCCGGTGCTGTACGCCGTCCACGCGCTGCTCACCGGTGTCTCGATGACGTTGACCTGGGCGCTGGGCATGCGGGACGGCTTCGGCTTCTCGGCGGGCGCGGTGGACTTCGGCCTGAACCTGGGCATCGCCTCGGACCCGTGGGGTCTGGTCCTGGTCGGCCTGTGCTTCGCGGTCGTCTACTACGGCGTCTTCCGCTTCACCATCACCCGGTTCGACCTGCCCACCCCGGGCCGCGAGCCCGACGCGGAACCCGCGGACTCGGCGGGCTCGGCGGAAGGGCGCGGGGCCGAGGCGGCCGGGTAGCCTCCCGTTCCGCCACGACGGCCCGGTCCACCGGACCGGGCCGTCGGCGTCGCGCGGGGGCGGTGCTCAGATCTCGTAGACCGTCCGCGGCACCGCCAGCTCCACCGGTCCCCCGAACACCTCGCGCGCGTCCGCCAGGTTGACCAGCGGGTCGGTCCACGGGGGGATGTGGGTGAGGACCAGGAGGCCGGCGCCGGCGCGGGCCGCCGTCTGGCCCGCCTCACGGCCGTTGAGGTGGAGGTCGGGGATGTTCTCCTTGCCGTGCGTGAAGGCCGCCTCGCACAGGAACAGGTCGGTGTCCCGGGCCAGTTCCTCCAGCACCGCGCTGACCCCGGTGTCGCCCGAGTACGTCAGGGCCTTGCCGCCGTGCTCGACGCGGATGGCGTACGCCTCCACGGGGTGCGGGACACGCTCGGTGTGCACCGTGAACGGGCCGATCTCGAACGTGGACGGCTTGACCGTGTGGAAGTCGAAGACCTCGCTCATGGAGGAGGCGGAGGGCGTGTCGGCGTAGGCGGTGGTCAGCCGGTTCTCGGTGCCCTCGGGTCCGTAGACCGGGATGGGGGCGCAGCGGCCGCCGTCGTGGCGGTAGTAGCGCGCGACGAAGTAGGCCAGCATGTCGATGCAGTGGTCGGCGTGCAGGTGGCTGAGGAAGATCGCGTCGAGGTCGTAGAGACCGCAGTGGCGCTGCAGCTCGCCCAGGGCGCCATTGCCCATGTCGAGGAGCAGCCGGAAGCCGTCGGCCTCGACGAGGTAGCTCGAGCAGGCCGATTCCGCGGACGGAAACGACCCCGAGCAGCCGACGACGGTGAGCTTCATGAAGCAGAAACCTCCGTTGGCGGAAACCGATGGACGGAGAGCGGGAGGGTGGAATGAAGCGGGGACGAGCCGGGAAAAGCGGGGTCGGAGACAGGCTGTGACGGGGAGAGTGCGGTTTGTCGAGCCTACGGCGCCGGAGGGCGGGTCGCTCCTCCGCCAGGGGCCGTTGTGGGCGAACTCACCTGTGGTGTCACCGGTTCGGCTGGACCAGGGGCGCATGGGTATCCGCAGAGGGCGCGCATGGCAGGGCGCGCGCCGGTAACGTCGTCCCCATGGACACGTCCTGGTGGCTGGCGCTCGCGGCGGTGGTACTGCTCGCACTGGTCGCCACGCTCGTCGACGGCTGGGGTCGCGGCCGCAGGCCCGGCGGACGGCGGTTGCGGCCGCCGGGGCGCCCCGAGGCACGGGGCCGGGCGGCGGCGCGTCCGCATCCGGGCGACATCTGGTGGGCGAACGTGCCCTACGAGGACCGCCCCGACGTCAAGGACCGCCCCTGCCTGGTGCTGGCCGTGCGCGGCGACCGGGCGACGGTCGCGAAGATCACCAGCAAGTACCACGACGAGCGCGCCGGGGTGATCCCGTTGCCGCCGGGCGCGGTCGGCGACTCCCACGGCCGGCCCAGCTTCCTGCAGACCGACGAGCTGCGCGAGGTGCCGGTGGGCGACTTCCGGCGCCGGGTGGGCGTGGTCGACCCGGTCCTGTGGGACCAGGTACGGCACCTCGCGGGGTAGCCGCCGTCAGCGCACGCGCACGGTGACCGCCCAGTCCTGGATGCCCTTGCAGGAGACCTGGCCGGGGGCGGTGGGCTGGGCGCACAGCGGGCGGCTGGAGGTCAGGTGCGCGGTGCCGGATGCCGCCGCCTGGTAGGCCGCGGTCGCGTCGCCCGGCAGCAGGACGATGCCCCCGTTGATCGCGCGCAGCGCGCCTCCGCTCGCCGCGACCGGCTTCCAGGGGCGGCCCTTGGTCCCGTCGAGGGTGAGCCGCAGCTCCCCGCCCTTGGTCAGGCAGACGGTACGGCCGTTGTCGGCGGCCGTCAGCTCGGCGTGGCCGGAGCACCCGCCGCCGGTGGACGGGGGCGTGGCGGAGGAGGACGGCGCCGCGGGCGAGGCCGGGGAGGAAGAAGAGGAGGAGGAGGGCGAAGGCGCGGGTGAGGTGGCGGAGGGGGATGGGGACGGGGTGGGTGCCGACGGGGACACCGTGCCGCCGCCTCCCCTGGCGTCGGCGCCGCCCGTGGAGCCGCAGCCGGCGAGGAGCAGTGCCGCCGCCGCGAGGGCGGTGGCGGTGGGTGTCGTACGGCGCATGGTGTCCGCCTCTCTGCCGTGGCCGGCCGACCGGCCCCCTGGTACGGATGTGACGTGCCGGGTGCGGAAATGGATCCCTAGGGGGTGTCTCCCCGATCTTCGCGGGTCCGCGACGATCGGGGAGACACCCCCTAGAACGCGCGAGGTCCCGCACACGGACGGCTGTCCGTGTGCGGGACCCGGTGTCGTGCGGGTCAGCTGGTCGCGACGGAGGTGTCGTCGACGACGAAGCTGGTCTGGAGGGAGGTGTCCTCCACGCCACTGAACTTCAGGGTGACCGTCTGGCCCGCGAAGGCGGACAGGTCGAAGGTCTTCAGGGCGTACCCGGTGGCGGCGTTGACGTTCGAGTACGTCGCCAGGGTGGTGGTGTTGGCGGTCACCGTCAGCTTGTCGAAGGCGGTGGTGCCGGTCTCGGCGGTGTCGACGTGCAGGTAGAAGGAGAAGCTGGCGTGGCAGCCGGCCGGGATGGTCACCGACTGGGACACGGTGTCGGTGTGGCTGGAGCCGTACCCGTCGAGCCAGGCCTTGTACGAGCCGCCGTGCGCGGCCTCACCGGTGTCGTTGGTGATGGCGCCGGAGCTGGCGGTCCAGACGGTGTTGCCGGACTCGAAGCCGGCGTTGCCGAGCAGCTGGGCCGGGGTGCAGGTGCCGCCGCCGCCGGTGCCGGCGGTGAAGGCCGCGGTGCCGTTCGGGGTGCCCCAGCCGGTCGGGCCGTCGTAGCCGGCGCGGGCGGTGCAGAAGTACGAGGTGGAGCACGAGCCGTTGTTGCCCGTGGTCACGTCGTTCAGGTTGGCGGTGTGGCTGTAGGGGTACTTCGCCGGGTAGTCGGTCGCGCCCGGGGTGCCCGCGAGGGCGTAGACGCCGGCGATGATCGGGGCGGAGGCGCTGGTGCCGCCGTAGACCGCCCAGCCGGAGCCGCCGAAGGTGTCGTAGACCGCGACGCCGGTGGCCGGGTCGGCGACGGCGGAGACGTCGGACTCCATGCGCTTGGCGCAGCCGGTGTCGGTCTGCCAGGTGGGCTTCGGGTCGTAGGCGGAGCAGCCGGAGCCGGTGCCCTCGGTGGCGCTGGTGTGCCACACCGACTCGCTCCAGCCGCGGGAGTTGGCGGCGGTGGTGAGCGCGGTGCCGCCGACGGCGGTCACGTACTGGGAGGTCGCCGGGTACTCGGCGCCGTAGGCCTCGTCACCGGCGGAGACGGTGATGGCCACACCGGGGTGCTTGAAGTACTGGGTGTCCTCGGTGGTCTGGGAGGACGCCTCGCCACCACCCCAGCTGTTGGAGACGAACTTGGCGCCGAGGGAGACGGCCTCGTTCTCGGCTATGCCGAGGTCGGTGTCGTTCGCGGAGTTGGCCTCGACCAGGGTGATGCTGCAGTTCGGGCAGACCGCGCTGACCATGTCGATGTCCAGCGCCTCTTCACCGGCCCAGCCGGCGTCGTTGGCGGGCAGCGAGGTGGTGGAGCCGGTCTGGCTGACCTGCTTGAAGCAGCCGTTGGCCTTGGTGCAGGCGGACAGGCCGAACGTGGAGCGGTAAGTGGCCAGGTCCGCTTCGGCGTTGGGGTTGTTGTAGGCGTCGACGACGGCGACCGTCATGCCCGAACCGCCGGTGGAGGGCAGGGCGTAGGCGCTGTGCAGGTTGGCCGGGGAGAGGCCGGAGGGGGCCGCGGCGGCGAGCGCCGAGGCGAGCCGCTGCTTGATGTCGGTGCGGCGCTGGGCGAAGCAGGACGCGTGGCCCGGCTTGGCGGTGGCGCACAGGTGCGCCGTGGGGACCTTCTGGCCGGCCTTGCCGGTGGAGTGGAAGGTCTGCCGGTCGGGAGCGGTCAGGGCCTTGGCGTTCTGCGTGGCCCGGGAGACGTGGGGCGCGGCGGCGCCGGGCTGGGCCCCGGCGGTCGGCGCCGCGGCGAGGCCGGCGACGGAGATGGCGAGGGCGGGGAGGGCGACGGACAGAAGTCTTCGAAGACTCCGGTTCCGGCTCGGGCGTGACTCACGCATGGGGTACTGCCTCCGTGGGGAAGGTGGGGGTTCTCGTACGGGGTGGGGAAGGCCCGTGACGCGCGTAGCGGCGGCGATCGCGCGGTCATGGGCATGACACTCAGACACTGCTGAAACGTCGCTGTTGGTGACATGACACTGTGCGCGAGGAACGTACGGCCGGCGGGCGGATCCACGGCAGTACCGGAGGGAATTCTTTGCCCCTCCATAGAATGCGGTTGGCCCCCTCATGAGAGGGGGCTGACGCGTTTTTGATCAAGGAACAGGCATGAAACGGCCTGCCCAGGCGCCCCTAGGGGGCACCCCCTAGGCCCAGAGCTGGCCGTGCAGGGTCTCGATGGCTTCTTCGGTGGTGGCGGCGGTGTAGACGCCGGTCGAGAGGTACTTCCAGCCGCCGTCGGCCACGATGAAGACGATGTCGGCGCTCTCGCCCGCCTTGACCGCCTTCTTCCCGACACCGATCGCCGCGTGCAGGGCCGCGCCGGTGGAGACGCCCGCGAAGATGCCCTCCTGCTGGAGGAGTTCACGGGTGCGGGCGACGGCGTCCGCCGAGCCGACCGAGAAGCGGGTGGTGAGAACGGAGGCGTCGTACAGCTCCGGTACGAAGCCCTCGTCGAGGTTGCGCAGGCCGTACACGACGTCGTCGTAGCGCGGTTCGGCGGCGACGATCTTCACGTCCGGCTTGTTCTCGCGCAGGTAGCGGCCGACGCCCATCAGGGTGCCGGTGGTACCGAGGCCCGCGACGAAGTGGGTGACGGAGGGCAGGTCCGCGAGGATCTCCGGGCCGGTCGTGGCGTAGTGGGCGCCGGCGTTGTCCGGGTTGCCGTACTGGTAGAGCATCACCCAGTCGGGATGCCCGGCAGCCAGTTCCTTGGCCATCCGCACGGCGGTGTTGGAGCCGCCCGCGGCCGGGGAGGGGATGATCTCGGCGCCCCACATGGCCAGCAGGTCCCGGCGCTCCTGCGAGGTGTTCTCGGGCATCACGCACACCATGCGGTAGCCCTTGAGCTTGGCGGCCATGGCCAGCGAGATGCCGGTGTTGCCGGAGGTGGGCTCCAGGATCGTGCAGCCGGGGGTGAGCCGGCCGTCCTTCTCCGCCTGCTCGACCATGTGCAGCGCGGGGCGGTCCTTGACCGAGCCGGTCGGGTTGCGGTCCTCCAGCTTGGCCCAGATACGGACGTCGGGGGACGGCGAGAGCCGCGGCAGGCGCACCAACGGGGTGTTGCCCACCGCGGCCAGCGGGGAGTCGTAGCGCATCGGAGTGCGGTGGCCGCTCAGGCCATGCCGCCGGCCACGGCCGGCAGGATCGTCACGGTGTCGCCGTCGGACAGCTTGGTGTCGATGCCGTCGACGAAGCGGACGTCCTCGTCGTTCAGGTACACGTTGACGAAGCGGCGCAGCTTGCCGTCCTCCACGATGCGCTCCCGGATGCCCGTGTGCCGGGTCTCGAGGTCGGCGAAGAGCTCGGCGAGGGTGTCCCCGGTGCCGTCGACGGCCTTCTCGCCGCCGGTGTACGTGCGCAGGATGGTGGGGATGCGGACCTCGATGGCCATGTTGCGGGCTCCTGTCGGAATGGGGTCGTCGAATTCGTCGATGCGGGACGCACGCGGCGGACCGCGCCGCGGCTCACGGCCGTACGGCGGCGGGGGAGGTCAACAGATGGCGCTGTTCAGCCTGCACAGATCGACGTGCAGCCGCGCCACGAGCAGCATGCCCGGGGTCTCGTCGCTCACGCCGTTCAGAACCATGGGCTCATCGTATCGATTCCCGGTCCGGGTCCTGGAAGGCGATCTCGCATACCGGATGAACCCTGACCGAACTGTGGTCAGCGCCGCTCGGTGCCGGGTAGCGCCCGTCAGTGCCTGCCGGCGCCCGCCGGAGCCCGTCGGCGCCGGTCAGTGCCCGTCCTCGGTCAGTACGCGTCCACGATCCCGACCTCCTCCTCCGTGACCTCGCCGTCGACGATCCGGAAGGAGCGGAACTGGAAGTCGCCGAGGCCGTCGGTGTCCGCGGTGGAGACGAGGACGTAGTGGGCGCCGGGCTCACCCGCGTAGCCGATGTCGGTGCGCGAGGGGTAGGCCTCGGTCGCGGTGTGGGAGTGGTAGACGATCACCGGCTCCTCGTCGCGGTCGTCCATCTCGCGGTAGAGCTTGAGCAGGTCACCGGAGTCGAACTCGTAGAACGTCGGAGACATCGCCGCGTTGAGCATCGGGATGAAGCGCTCGGGGCGGTCCGAACCGGCGGGGCCGGCGACGACGCCGCACGCCTCGTCGGGGTGGTCCTTGCGCGCGTGGGCGACGATCTGGTCGTACAGGGCCTGGGTGAGGGTCAGCATGGGGGCCAGGATAAGCAGTGGGGCCGTCCCGTACCGAGGTGTGGTACGGAACGGCCCACATGCTGGACGCCCTGAGCGGCTGCCGCCGGGAGTGCCACGAGTACTCCCGACGGCAGGACGTCCTGAGGATGGTCTCGCCGGTGGTCAGCCCACCTTCTCCAGGGCCGGCTCGCTGCGGTCGGCGATCTCCGGAGTGCGGGACTTCAGGACCAGCCAGCCGATGCCGAGCACGGCCGCCCACACACCCATCACGTAGAGGGAGATGCGCGACTCGGAATCGTACGCGATCAAGCCGGTGACGAACAGGAGGAAGGCGATCGCGATGTACGAGCACACCGAGCCGCCCGGCGCCGGGAAGGGGGAGGCGGGCAGCTTGCCCGCGGCGACCTTGCGGCGGTAGAGGACGTGGCTGACCAGGATCATCAGCCAGGTCCAGATGCCGGCGCCGGTGGCGACGGAGGTGACGTACTCGAAGGCCTTGGCCGGGGCGACGTAGTTCAGGACCACGCCGATGCCCATGAACAGCACCGAGACGGTGATGCCGAGCGCCGGGGTCTTGGTGGAGGACAGCTTCGCGAAGACGCGCGGGGCCTCGCCACTGTCCGCCAGCGTGCGCAGCATGCGGCCGGTGGAGTACATGCCGGAGTTGCAGGAGGACAGGGCCGCGGTGAGCACCACGAAGTTGACGATGGCGGCGCCGGCCGGGATGCCGATCATCGCGAAGGCCTTCACGAACGGGCTGACACCCGCGTGGAACTCGGTCCACTTCACCACGCACAGGATGACGGTGAGGGCGCCCACGTAGAACAGGCCGATCCGCCAGGGCAGGGTGTTGATCGCCTTCGGGAGGGTCTTCTCCGGGTTCTCCGACTCACCCGCGGTGACGCCGACCAGCTCGACGGCGAGGTAGGCGAACATCACGCCCTGGAGGGTCATCAGCGAGGAGCCGATGCCCTTGGGGAAGAAGCCGTCGAAGGCCCACAGGTTGGAGACGCTCGCGGTGTCACCGGCGGCGCTGAAGCCGAAGGTGAGCACGCCGACACCGATCACGATCATGCCCATCAGGGCGGTGACCTTGACCATCGAGAACCAGAACTCCAGCTCGCCGAAGAGCTTGACGGAGATCAGGTTGACCCCGAAGAGGACCACCAGGAAGACGAGCGCCGTCACCCATTGCGGGACGGAGGGGAACCAGTAGTTGATGTAGATCGCGGCGGCCGTCAGTTCGGCCATACCGGTGACGACCCACATCAGCCAGTACGTCCAGGCGGTGAAATAGCCGAAGAACGGGCCGATGAACTCGCGGGAGTAGTCGGCGAAGGAGCCGGAGACCGGGCGGTAGAGCAGCAGCTCGCCCAGGGCCCGCATGATGAAGAAAATGATCACGCCCGCGAGGGCGTACATGAGGATGAGGCTGGGGCCCGCCTTCTCGATGTTCGCGCCGGCTTTGAGGAACAGGCCGACGCCGATGGCGCCGCCGATCGCGATCATCTGGACCTGGCGGCTGCCGAGCCCGCGCTCGTACCCCTCCTCAGGGGCTGCGGTGGCCTTCTCAGAAGCCATGAGTGGTGCGCCTTTCTCCATGCCGACCCGGGCCTTCGTCGGCCTCGGACCGGGTTTCGATCCCCCCGGATTGATGGAGCTGGACGGGTTTCGCGAGCCCGTCCAATGCCTGGCCGGCGGTCGCCGGCTCGGTGGCGCACCCGGCGGACAAGGGTGGTGTTCGCCGGGCGGTCGTGAAGATGTATCACGGCCGCAACAATGAACGCAGAGAACGGATGTGGCGCATCACACAGGAAGAACCGGACAAAGAACGCCCAAATGCGGCAAACCAGGCCGCAACGGTGACGCGATCGTTATCCGGATTTGAGCGTCCGCTGAGCGAACGCAAAATGGCCCCGAATCAGGGCATAAGGGTCGAGACGAGCGTCTCCTGGAGACCACCCAGCCACAGGTACGCGAGCACCATCGGCTTGCGCGGGTCCTCCTCCGGGAGGTGGAAGAGCAGGTCGGTGTCGTCCTCGTCGGTGATCTCCAGCCGGGCGCCGATCGCCAGCCGGAGGTCGTTGAGGGAGCCGAGCCACTGCCGGGACTCGTCCGGGGAGAGCTTCAGCACCGCCCCTCCGCCGTCACCGGCCACCGAGGTCAGCGCGTCCAGGGTGCGGATCACCGCGAGGGCGTTCTCCCGCTTGCCGGCCCTGAGGTCGTTCTCGGTGTAGCGGCGGAACTCGGAGGAGTGCGCCCGCCGCTCCTCGGCGTCGAACGGGGAGTCCGGCGCCTTCTCCGGGTCGCTGTAGGCGTCCGGGAAGAGCCTTCGGAGCACCGGGTCGGCGGGCGGTTCGCTGGGGCCCTCGGCGAACAGCTCGGCGAGCGGGTCGGACGGGGCGTCCTCGCCCGGACCGGGGCCGATCAGCTCCAGCAGCTGGACCGCCAGCGAGCGGATGATGGAGATCTCGACGTCGTCGAGCGCGACGGCCGCGCCGCCGCCGGGGAGCGGTTCGAAGTGTCCTGGCATCTGACTGCGCGCTACTTCCGGTCCTGCTGGAGGGTGGCCCACAGACCGTAGCCGTGCATCGCCTGCACGTCGCGTTCCATCTCCTCGCGGCTACCGCTGGAGACGACCGCCCGGCCCTTGTGGTGGACATCGAGCATGAGCTTGTTGGCCTTGTCCTTGGAATAGCCGAAGTACGACTGGAAGACGTACGCCACATAGCTCATGAGGTTGACCGGGTCGTTGTGCACGATGGTGACCCAGGGGACGTCGGGTTCGGGTACGGCGAAGACCTCCTCCGCCGACTCGGTGCGTTCGATCTCTACGGGCGCGGGTGACGTCACAGTGACCATGCTGCCACGCCCCCCACAAATCGTCACACTGACGAGATGGGAGTACGATCCATCGTCATGAGCACAGCGGACCTTGGGCTGCCGGAAGAAGAAGGGCGCGAAGCGCTTCCCTGGAAGGGCGGTGGTGGGCGACGGGTGGGCGTTCCCTCGACGGCTCTCTTCACGGACCAGTACGAGCTGACCATGCTGCAGGCCGCGCTGAAGGCCGGTACGGCCGGGCGGCGCAGCGTGTTCGAGGTCTTCACCCGAAGGCTGCCGAACGGGCGCCGTTACGGCGTGGTGGCGGGCACCGGGCGCGTCCTGGACGCGGTGGAGAACTTCCGCTTCGACGAGCGCCAGCTCGACTTCCTGCGCGAGCGGGGGATCGTCGACGAGGAGACCCTCCGGTGGCTGGCCGACTACCGCTTCAGCGGTGACATCTGGGGCTACCCCGAGGGCGAGGTGTACTTCCCCGGCTCGCCGATCCTGCGGGTCGAGGGCAGCTTCGCGGAGTGCGTGCTGCTGGAGACCGTGGTCCTCTCCATCCTCAACCACGACTCGGCGATCGCGGCCGCCGCCTCCCGCATGGCCTCCGCCGCGGGTGAGCGGCCGCTGATCGAGATGGGCGCCCGCCGCACCCACGAGCTGGCCGCCGTGGCCGCCGCGCGCGCCGCGTACGTCGGCGGTTTCGCGACCACCTCCGACCTGGCGGCCGGCTTCCGTTACGGCATCCCGACCGTCGGCACCTCCGCGCACGCCTTCACCCTCCTGCACGACCGTGAGCGCGACGCCTTCCGCGCCCAGGTGGCCTCCCTCGGCCGCAACACCACCCTGCTGGTCGACACCTACGACGTCGCGGAGGCCGTCCGTGCGGCGGTGGAGGTGGCCGGACCCGAGCTGGGCGCGGTGCGCATCGACTCCGGTGACCTGCTGCTGGTCGCGCACCGGGTGCGCCAGCAGCTGGACGAGCTGGGCGCGCGGGACACGAAGATCGTCGTGACCTCGGACCTGGACGAGTACGCGATCGCCTCGCTGGCGGCGGCGCCCGTGGACGCGTACGGCGTCGGCACCCAGCTGGTGACCGGCTCCGGGCACCCGACCTGCTCCATGGTCTACAAGCTGGTCGCCCGTGCCGAGTCCGCGGACCCGGAGGCCCCGCTGGTGCCGGTGGCGAAGAAGTCGACCGGGGGCAAGACCTCCGTCGGGGGCCGCAAGTGGGCGGCGCGCCGGGTGGACGAGTACGGCGTGGCCGAGGCCGAGGTGGTGGGCGCCGGGCCGGTCCCCGAGGAGCTGGCGGGCCGGCAGTTGCTGGTGCGGCTGGTCAAGGGCGGCGAGGTGGTCGCGCGCGAGCCGCTCGATGTCTCCCGCGACCGGCACATCGCCGCGCGGGCGAATCTCCCGCTGTCCGCCACCCAGCTGTCCCGCGGGGAACCCGTCATTCCGACGGAGTACGTACACCTGCGCTCGGGTAGCTAGAGCGGGACCGCCGTTCGCACCGTGAAGACCCCCTCCCGCACAGGCCGCGAAGTCTCTAGGCTCAGTTACTTGAACCTCCCCCGAGTTCTTCGAGCGAGGGGGACCCCCACCGAAGGACACCCGCCATGCGCCGCGCCTTGATCGTCGTAGATGTGCAGAACGACTTCTGCGAGGGGGGCAGCCTCGCGGTGGCCGGTGGTGCGGATGTCGCCGCCGCGATCACCGAGCTGATCGGCCAGGCGGCGGGTACCGGGTACCGCCACGTGGTCGCGACCCGTGACCACCACATCGCGCCGGGCGGGCACTTCGCGGACAACCCCGACTACGCCCGCTCCTGGCCGGCGCACTGCGTCGCCGGCACCGAGGGCGTCGGCTTCCACCCGAACTTCGCCCCCGCCGTCGCCTCCGGCGCGGTGGACGCCGTCTTCGACAAGGGGGCCTACGCGGCCGCGTACAGCGGCTTCGAGGGGGCCGACGAGAACGGCGTGAAGCTCGGCGACTGGCTGCGCGCCCGCCAGATCGACGAGGTCGACGTGGTCGGCATCGCCACGGACCACTGCGTACGCGCCACCGCGCTGGACGCCGCCCGGGAGGGTTTCCGCACCCAGGTCCTGCTGGACCTGACGGCCGCGGTCGCCCCGGAAACGACCGAGCGCGCCCTGGAAGAACTGAGAAAAGCCGGCGTCGACCTCACAGGCAAACCAGTAGCCAACCCCTGACCCACCAGCCCACCCAGGGGCACGGGGAACTGCGCGACCAGCCACAACGCCCCCGCACCCGCCCACAGGCTCACGCCCCCAGGGCCACGGCACAGCACCGCCCACACCAGCCAACCCAAGGGGCGCGGAGAACTGCGCGACCAGCCACAGCGGACCCGCACCCACCCACAGGCTCACGCCCCCAGGGCCACGACGCAGCACCGCCCACACCAGCCAACCCAAGGGGCGCGGAGAACTGCGCGACCAGCCACAGCGGACCCGCACCCACCCACACGCTCACACCCCCCAGGGCCACAACGCAGCACCGCCCACACCAGCCCACCCAGGGGCGCGGGGAACTGCGCGACCAGCCGCAGCGGACCCGCACCCGCTCACGCACCGCCCCGCACACCCCGCCTCACACCTGCCGCGCGACCGCCACCCGCCCCCGCAGCAACGCCCGAATGGGATGCCACAGCTCGGTCGAAGTGACACCGTTGTCCAGCGCCGTGCGCCATATCAGCCCGTCCGGATGGTGCAGGACCGCCGTGATCTCGTCCGGCGAAGGCGGCGCGGCGTTGCCCCGCAGGTACACCGCACGCAGCCCCAGATTGCGCAGGCGCGTCAGGGCCCGGGCGCGGTTCTGGGCGTGCACCAGCACCCGTACCCCGGGCGAGCCGTCGGCGACATGCGGCAGGTTGAGTGCCACCACCACGGTGCCGTTCGGCAGCTTGCTGAAGCCTCCAGCAGCCATGCGGTCACATCCCCGTTCCGGTCGGTGTCAATAAGCGCGTCACAGGACGCACCTAAACACGATCGGCGGCAACCCGCCAGAGGGTTGCCGCCGATACGCTTCTGACCTGCGAAGTTACCGCTTACTTCACCGCAGGGCCGACTTCCAGCTCGATCGTGGAGCCATCCTTGGCCTGCTTGGCGATCTTGATCTTCGTGTTGGTGTCAGTGATCTTGACGCCACCGGTCGGGTTCGACGAGTCGTAGTAGGTGTTGGTGTGGTCGTTGAAGACCGGCACCCCCTTCTGCGACTTGATCTTCAGCGCGACGTCCGCCTTGTGCAGCGTGATGCCGTCCGTGGCGTCCAGGCCGAAGGGCGAGTCGTAGGCCTGGATGCGGTTGCGCAGCAGCGTGCCGTCGGCCCACTTCAGGGCGGTCGGGTGCGCGTCGACCGGCAGGATCAGACCGGTGCCCGGGTGCGCCTGGAGGTTGGTGTTGTTGTCCGCCTGGGAGGTGTCCCACTTCCAGATCAACAGGCCGTTCTGGTACGGGTAGTGCTCCACCCAGTCCGCCCGCGACGCGAAGCCGAAGTTGTACGGGCCGACCTTGAGGGTCTTGTCGTACGACTGGTACTGGCGGTTCTCGGCGATGTAGTACTGCTTGTATTCCTTGCTGAAGGACGCGCCGATGCGGGAGAAGCCCGAAGCGGTCCAACCGGCGTCCGCCGACTCGGCGTTGTCGGAGAACAGCGTCGTGCCGTCCGCGGTGACCGCGATCTCGTCGGCCGCGAAGCCCTTCTGCGCCACACCGCCGTCGGTCTGGTAGCGGAAGCGGAGCTGGACCTTCTGGCCCGCGTAGGCGTCGAGCGAGTACGCCAGCTTCTTGTAGCCGTCGACCGTGCCGGTCAGCGCCGGCTTGCCGGAGCCGTCACGCGGGACGGCCTGGCCGTCCACCGTGCCGTCCAGGGCGGTCCAGTTGGCGCCACCGTCGGTGGAGACCTCGGCGTAGAGGTAGTCGTAGCCGTTCTCGATGTCGTACCAGCCGTCCAGGCCCAGCGAGGCCGAGGACTTGCCGGTGAGGTCCACCGAACGGGTCAGCGTGTTCTTGAGGTTGTCACCGCTGCCGCTCCACCACTGCGTGGCGCCCTGGGCCGGGGTGACGACCTCGGTCGTGACCGCCTTGTCCGGCAGCGAGACGACCAGCCCCTGGCGGTACTTGGTGTTGTACTCGGCGAGGCCCAGCTTGTGCCAGGAGGAGGTGCCGGCCTTGGCGGTGTCGTAAGTCAGCCAGCCCAACTGCAGCTTGTCCCAGGCGTTCATGTCGCCGGGCAGGTCGCCGATGGCTTCCTTGCCGGTGCCGAGCCAGGAACCGGAGGACATCAGGGTCCAGAAACCGGTGGAGTTGTCGCCGCCGGCGGTGTCGTACTCGTCCGGCAGACCGAGGTCGTGGCCGTACTCGTGGGCGAAGACGCCGAGTCCGCCGTTCTCCGGCTGGATGGTGTAGTCGCCGACCCAGACACCGGTGTCGCCGACCTGCGCGCCGCCGAGCTTGTTGTTCCCCGGGCCGGTCGCGCCGGCGTCCGTGCCGAAGGCGTACCAGCGGTGGGCCCAGATCGCGTCCTCGCCCTGGGCGCCGCCACCGGCGGACTCGTCCTCACCGGCGTGCACGATCTGGAAGTGGTCGACGTAGCCGTCCGGCTCGTTGAAGTTGCCGTCGCCGTCGTAGTCGTAGCGGTCCCACTGGTCGTACTTGGCCAGGTCCGCCTTGATGTCGGTATCGGACTTGCCGGCCGCCTTCTGCTGGGCGACCCAGGCGTTCAGACCGTCACTGACGACGTTCCACACGCTGGTGCAGTTGGTCTGGCCACAGGCGTTGTTGCCGTAACGGGCCTCGTTGTAGGGGACCTTGACCCAGTCCGAGACCTCACCGTCGACCGAGTAGCGGCCCGAGGACTGCGTCTCGTAGTACTTCTTCAGCGACTCGGCCTTCGCGCCGGTGCCGAAGTAGAGGTCCTGGAAGTGCTTCTGGTTGTAGTCCGCCTGCCAGGCCGTGCTGTTGTCCTTCTTGCGGTCCGGCGCGGCGATCTGGTTGTGCAGCGGTCCCGCGGTGCCGCCGTACTGGGGGTCCGTCTGGTCCCCGAACTGCACCAGGATCGTGAAGATCTTGTCGGTCTTCTCGCGGCTCAGCTCGACGTACTTGCTGTCGCCCTTGCGGCTCTTGAGCTGGACGACCTTCGAGCCGTTGCGGTTCTCGGCCTTGGCCTTGCCGGCGATGAGCTGGTTCAGGGCCTCCTGACGCTGGGCCTCCTGGGTCTTGCTCATGGGACCGTCGAGGTCGTGCTCCCGCTGAGCCACCGGGGCCGGGTCGTGCCGGTTCGCCGCGGCGTCCCGGGCCGGGGTGCTCGCCTCCGCGACGGCGAACGTCGCGAAGGTGGCGGAGGCCGACGCAAGCGCCACACCTATCGCGGCCGCTCTGAACGTCCAGGGTCTGCTGGTCACTTGAGATCCTCCCCCGCGCCGCGCCCACGGACAGGGAGATCCGGGTCATGGAAAGATCCGTGCGCGCACGATCAACGCGTGTAATCAAGTGACGACATTTGACTAGAGGTTTAGAAGAAAAGACAGACCTTGACTTGCACAGGACAACTGCACTATGCGGAGCGGGAGTTCGCTTTGCGAACAGGCCGCACACTCCCAACAGGCGCATGATCAGGGCCACTTGATGGAGCCATGACTCCGTGCGCCCCCTTGTGCACCGGCACCGTGGGTAAGGTCATGCTTACCAGGTGTCCCGCTCGGGCATGCAGGCCCATGGAGTCGAACGGCACCCCCCATCTTCATCTTCCGAGGACACGATTGCCATGCCTCGTCCGACCGCCGCACAGCTCGCCTACGGTTCGTCCACCGTGATCCTCTCGACGCTCGCCATGCTGCTGCTGTCACAGACGAGTTCGGGTCTCGGGATCACCGTCATCGCCCTGTCCGCCCTGGCGCTCGGGCTGCTCGTCGCCATGACGGTGCCCTTGCCCGCGGCGCGTACGGCACCGCGGCAGGCGGACGGGCCGGCGCAGGTGACGCCCGTGGCCGGCGAGGCGCGGGTGCGGATGGCCGCGCGACGGGAGCCCGTGGCCGCCGGTGCCGAACCGGCGCGCGAACGCACGGCCTCCTGAGGAACACACGGAAAAGCGGCGAGCCCGGGCGTTGTGCCGGACCCGCCGCTTCCGTATGAGCGCCGTCGTCGCCGTCGTCGCCTGACCCGTCAACGGGTGCTGACCACCACCGTCTTGGCCGCCTTGTCGTCGAGGCCCTGCTTGTACGGCCGGTCGAAATAGCTCCAGCCGCCGCAGATCGCGGTCCAGATGCAGGCGCAGCAGAAGGCGAACGGGATCCACAGCACCAGGGCGCGGATCAGCGAGGTCTGGAAGGACGGCGTGGCGCCGTTGTCCAGGTTCGCCACCCTCATGTGGAACCACTTCTTGCCCAGGGTCTGCCCGTGCCTGGCGGTGAGGATCGTGTCGTAGGCGACGTAGAGGACGGCGGCGATGATCGACTGGCCGAGGGACTTGCCGGCGTCGATGGTGTCCCCGTTCACGTCGTACTCGCGGACCCCGAAGGCCCAGGTGAGCAGGTAGACGGCGATGCCGACGATGATCATGTCGATGATGCGCGCGACGGTGCGCTTGCCGCTGTCGGCGAGCGGGGGCATGCCGGCCAGCGGGTCGGTGGGGTAGCCGCCGCTGTCGTAGGGACCGCCACCGCCGTACGGGTTGCCGCCGCTTCCACCGCCGTAGGGACCGCCGCTACCGCTTCCACCGCCGTACGGGCTGCCACCGCTCCCACCGCCGTAGGGGCCGCTGCCACCGCCGTAGGGCCCGCCGCCGTGGGAGCCGCCGTCGTTCGGGGGTGGCTGCGGGCCGCCGCCGGGCGGCGGGTGCTGTTCGCCGCCGCCCGAGGACGGGGGCCGGCCGCCGGACGGGGGGTCGTACGGCGAGCCCGACCCCTGGTCCGACGGTGGCCGCTTCCTCAGCGGGTCGTCGTCCGGGGGTTGCGGTCCGGAGCCGGGGGGCGGTTCGCTGCTCATGGCCCGAGTGGACCGCGAACATCCCGGTGCCGCATCCGGCGAGCGGCCGTACGGGCGACGGGCGTGCGGGCGACGGGCGGGCGTGCCCCTCGCTCAGTCCGCGACGAACGTGTGCGCCGCCTTGTCGTGCCAGCACTGGTGCCAGGGGCGGTCGAACAGGCACCACAGCACGCCGACGACGCCGATGCCGAGCAGACCGGGAACGCTGTAGACCAGCCAGCGGCGCAGGGCCGCGCCGAACCCCGGGGGCTCGTGTCCCTCGATGTCCCGCACCTGGAGACCGCACACCTTCTTGCCCAGGGTGCGGCCCCACTTGGCGGTGGGCAGCACCTCGTACACCACGCCGAAGAGGAGGAGGACGGCGAGGACGATGCCGAGGGAGGTGCCCGTCGTGCCGTCGAGCAGCCAGACCGTGACGGTGCGGCCGGACAGCTTGGCCTGGTCGATCTTGTGCTGGACGTGGTCCATCGCCCGGATGCCGAGCGGCACCGCGGCGACGGCCGTCACGGTACCGATGACGAGGTTGTCGATCAGGCGGGCGGCGAAGCGCTTGCCGAGTCCCGCGGGGCGGGCCGCCGCCTGCCGGCGCGCGGCCGCCTGGAACACGTCCTCCACCGGCGGCTTCCACGGAGCGACCGGCTGCTCCTCCGCCCCTCCGGCCAGATGGTGCACCTGCTGCGCCCAGGACGCCTGCCCACCGCCGATGCCCGACGCCATCGGAGGAGGGCCGGACCCCTGGTGCGGCACCGGGGGAACCACGGCGGCGGGAGCCTGCGGGGCCTGGGCGGAGACGTGCGGGGCCTGCTGCGCTTGTTGGGCCTGCTGCGCCTGCTGCGCTTGTTGGGCCTGCTGGGCCTGTGCGGCAGCTCGGGCGGCGGCGTCCTTGCCGACCGCGAATCCGGGCCCTGCGTGCGCGGCGGGCTGGGAAGTGGCGGGCGGCTGGACGTGGGGGCCCTGGTGGGCCTGCGGTGGCTGGTGCGCCTGCGCGGGGGGCGCCCCCGCACCGGAGCCGGGCGCCCCGAAACCGGGCCGGCCCACGCCCTCGTTGCCCGGCACCGGGCGGAAGGTCATGGTGCCGTCGTCCTGGCGCGGCGCCGCCGCCGGGCCCGGGGTGGGACGGCGGAAGAGGAAGGTCCCGCCGGATTCGGGCGTGGTGCCCTCCCCCGGTACCGGCGCCGAGCCGTCGGCGTGCGGGGCCTGCCGGGGCGGGATGTCCGCCGGAATCCTCGGGTCGGCGCCCCGGGGGGTGTGGCCCACCGCGTCGCCGCCGGGCCGCGCGCCGGCGTCGGTCCCCCACTCGGGTGAGAGGGGCGGCGGGTCCTCGTCGAAGAAGTGCGGGCCCGTCTCCTCCACCGAGGGGGCCGCGGAGCGGGCACCCGGGGGTGGAGTGAGCGGTTCGCCGTCCCTCGGCGCCGGCCGGCTGGTGCCGGGCACCCACGAGGCGCCGTTCCAGTACCGGACGTAGCCGGGGATGGACGGGTCCGGGTAGTAGCCCTCGCGGGGCCTGTCGTCACCGGGGGCCGGGGTTGGGGCGCTCATGTCCGTCGTCCCGTATCTGCTCGGGGGTGGGATAGGGGGCTCCACATCTATCAGACCCGGGCACCCCCCACGGCCACTCCCGCCGGACCCACCCCTTTCCGGGCGACCCCGTGCACGCCTCCCCCACCTCCGAACGCCCTGGCGTCCTGGCGCCGCACAGGCCACACACATCACACGCCTCACACGCGCCACACCCGTCCCGTCCGTCCCCCACGGCCACCGACGGCGCGCCCGCCCCGCACGCTCACGCCCCCGAGAGCCGCACGCTCGCGCCCCCGAGAACCCGCCCGTTCCCGCCCGCTTCCGCCCCCGAAAAAAAATCCGCGGAACCCGCGTAATGCCGCGCCCCCACCCCCCTCTCATCCCGTGCGGGCCCATTCAGCGCGGCCCCGGCCAGAGAGGAAACGCAGGTCATGGAGCACACGGTGGTAGAGCGGGAGCTGGAGCTGAAGCTGATCCTGTCGCCCGAGCGGAGCGTTCCCGTCCCGGCCAGGCTCATGTACCGCTCGGACGACCCCTACGCGATCCACGTCACGTTCCACATCAACTCCGAGTCCCCGGTCAACTGGACCTTCGCCCGTGAGCTGCTGGTGGAGGGCGTGTTCCGGCCGTGCGGGCACGGGGACGTACGGGTGTGGCCGACCAAGTCCGAGGGGCGCAGTGTCGTCCTGATGGCGCTGAGTTCGCCGGACGGCGACGCCCTGCTGGAGGCGCCGACCCCACAGGTCTCGGCGTGGCTGGAGCGCACGCTGCGGATGGTCCCCCCGGGGACGGAGGGCGAGCAACTGGGCATCGACGACGCGCTCGACCAGTTGCTCGCCCGGTGAACCCGGTGAGCCAGGTGAACGCGGTGAACCCCGTGAGCCGGGTCAGCCCGGTGAGCCCGGTGGTCGGCCGGGCCTCAGAACAGCTTGCCGGGGTTGAGGATGCCGAGCGGGTCGAAGACGTGCTTCACGCCTCGCTGCATCTCCACCCCGACCGGCCCGATCTCCCTGGCCAGCCACTCCTTCTTCAGCACACCCACGCCGTGCTCGCCGGTGATGGTGCCGCCGAGTTCGAGCCCGAGGGCCATGATCTCGTCGAAGGACTCCCGGGCCCGCCGGGACTCGTCGGGGTCGAGGGCGTCGAAGCAGACGGTGGGGTGCGTGTTGCCGTCGCCGGCGTGCGCGCACACCCCGATGGTGAGGCCGTACTTCGCGCCGATCCGCTCGACCCCGTCGAGCATCGCGCCGAGCTTCGACCGGGGCACGCACACGTCGTCGATCATCGTCGTGCCCTTGACCGCCTCCAGCGCGGTCAGCGACATCCGCCGCGCCTGGAGGAGGAGCTCGGACTCGGCGGCGTCCTCGGCGGGCACCACCTGGGTGGCGCCGGCCGCCTCGCACAGGGCGCCGACGGCGGCGAGGTCGGCCGCGGGGTCCGGGGTGTCGAAGGCCGCCAGCAGCAGCGCCTCGGTGGTCTCCGGCAGGCCCATCCGGGCGAGGTCGTTGACCGCCTTGACGGTCGTACGGTCCATCAGTTCGAGGAGGGACGGCACGTGACCGCCTTCCATGATCCGGCACACGGCGTCACAGGCGGCGGCCGCGGAGGCGAACTCGGCGGCGAGGACCAGCTGCTGCGGCGGCTTGGGCTTCAGCGCGAGCACGGCCCGGACGACGATGCCGAGCGAGCCCTCGGAGCCGACGAAGAGCCGGGTGAGGTCGTAGCCCGCCACGCCCTTCGCCGTACGGCGGCCGGTGGACATCAGGCGGCCGTCGGCGAGGACGACGTCCAGGCCGAGGACGTACTCGGCGGTCACGCCGTACTTCACGCAGCACAGGCCGCCGGACGCGGTGCCGATGTTGCCGCCGATGGTGCACGTCTCCCAGCTGGACGGGTCGGGCGGGTAGTACAGGCCGTGCTCCCCGACCGCGCGGGAGAGCGCGGCGTTGACGACGCCCGGTTCGACGACGGCGATGCGGTCGACGGGGCTGATCTCCAGGATGCGGTCCATCTTGGTCAGGGACAGCACGACGCAGCCGTCGGTGGCGTTGGCGCCCCCGGACAGGCCGGTGCGGGCGCCCTGCGGGACGACGGGCACGCGCAGCTCGGTGGCGGTGCGCATGACGTGCTGGACCTGTTCCACCGTGCGCGGCAGCACGACCACGGCCGGGGCGCCGGCCGGACAGAAGCTCGCCATGTCGTTGGCGTAGGAGGCGGTGACGTCGGGGTCGGTCAGGACGGCCTCGGCGGGCAGACCCGCCAGGAGCCGGTCGGTGAGGTTGCCGGTCACTTCGTCGCGGGGCGCTTCGATGCGGCTCATGATCACAGCGTCGCACTCGGGGCCATCGGTGTGAACCCCGTCCGCGCCTTCCCTGGGCCACCCGGATGTGTTCGTCGTGCTGCAGCACAGTGAGCGGTATGGAAAACCGACAGTACGGCCATTCCGCCCCCGGTACGTCCCTGGTGGCCGAGCCGCCGCCGGGCCGCCCCCTGCGGTGGGCGCGGATCGTGCTGGTCTCGGCGCTGGTGACGGGGGCCGCGGCGGGCGCGATGCTGGTACTGCTGCCGTCTGAGCGGCCCGCCGAGCAGCCGCCCGCGCTCCCGCGCGGAGCGGGGGCCGGCGTCAGACCGCCTGTGCCGGCGGCGGGCCCCCCGGCACAGGTGCTGACGGCGGTCGTCTCGGGGGTGCCGGCCGCACTGCCCGATCTGGTCTCGCTCATCGGGCGCGAGGAGAGCGCGGTGCGGGCGCGGCCGCGGGACGCGCGGGCCTGGGCCGTGCTGGGGACGGCGTACGTGCGGCAGGGGCGGCTGACCGCCGACGCGGCGAACTACCCGAAGGCCGAGCGGGCGTTGCGCACCTCGTTGGAGGTGCGCGGCACGGGCAACGCGGAGGCGCTGGGCGGGATGACCGCGCTGGCGAACGCGCGCCGGGACTTCCCCGCGGCCAAGCGGTACGGCGAGCAGGCGCTGAAGCTGACGCCGAAGCAGTGGACGGTGTATCCGCCGCTGATCGACGCCTACACCGGGCTCGGCGACTACACGGCGGCCCGCAGCACCCTGGACAAGCTGATGGGACTGCGGACCGGGGCGGCCGCGCGTCCGGCGGTGATGGCGCGTGCCTCGGCGGTGTACCGGGACCGGGGCTGGCGCGAGGACGCGGTGGCCCAGCTGACGGACGCGGCGGCCGCCGCCGGCACCCCCGCCGAGCAGGCCGCCTATCTGACCGCTCTCGGGGAGCTGGCCTGGGAGCGCGGCGACCTGGAGGACGCGCTGCGGCACTTCGAGGGCGCCGTACGGCTCGATCCGGGCCGGCGGGAGGCGCTGGCCGGCAAGGGCCGGACGCTGGCGGCACTGGGCCGTACCGCGCAGGCGCTGACCGCGTACCAGGCGGCCCTCGCCGGGCAGCCGGACCCGCGGAACACGCTGGAGCTGGGCGAGCTGTACGAGTCGATGGGGCTGACGCGGGACGCCCAGGCGCAGTACGACCTGCTCCAGACACGGATGCGGCAGGCCGCGGCGGGCGGGGTCGACGAGGAACTGGTGGCCGGGCGGTTCGAGGCGGACCACGGGGACCCGGGGGAGGCGGTGACGCGCCTGGAGGAGGAGTACCAACGCCAGCCCGGGATCGAGGTGGCCGACGCGCTCGGCTGGGCGCTGCACCGCGCCGGCGACGACCAGGAGGCGCTGACCTACGCCGTGACCGCGACCGACAAGGCGAAGGGCGGCGGGGTGCGCAGCGCGCTGTACGCCTTCCACCGGGGCGTCATCGAGCACGAGCTGGGGCAGGACGCGCCGGCCCGGCGGCACCTTCAGGAGGCGCTGCGCGTCAATCCCTACTTCTCGCCGCTGTACGCACCCGCGGCGCGGGCGGCGCTGCGGGACCTCGGCGAGGTCCCGGAGGAGCCGCTGCCCCCCGCCTAGGGCCCCCGCCTGGGTCCTGTCGCCTGGGCGGGGGCACGGGAGTACCGGGCGCGATGGCACCGGCGAGGTACCGGAGGGACCGCTCCGCCCTCCGGTACCTGTCACTGGGCCGGAGGGATCAGAGGTTGCCCCGCTTCTCCTGCTCCCGCTCGATCGCCTCGAACAGCGCCTTGAAGTTGCCCTTGCCGAAGCCCATCGAGCCGTGGCGCTCGATGAGTTCGAAGAACACGGTCGGGCGGTCCTGGACCGGCTTGGTGAAGATCTGCAGCAGGTAGCCGTCCTCGTCGCGGTCGGCCAGGATCTTCAGCTCGCGCAGGGTGTCGACGGGCACGCGGGTGTCGCCGACCCACTCGCCGAGGGTGTCGTAGTAGGAGTCCGGGGTGTCGAGGAACTGGACGCCGGCGGCGCGCATGGTGCGGACGGTCTGCACGATGTCGTTGGTGTTCAGCGCGATGTGCTGGACGCCGGCGCCGCCGTAGAACTCCAGGTACTCGTCGATCTGGGACTTCTTCTTGGCGATCGCGGGCTCGTTGATCGGGAACTTGACCTTGAGGGTGCCGTCCGCGACGACCTTCGACATCAGCGCGCTGTACTCGGTGGCGATGTCGTCGCCCACGAACTCCTTCATGTTCGTGAAGCCCATGACCTTGTTGTAGAAGCCGACCCACTCGTTCATGCGGCCGAGTTCGACGTTGCCGACGCAGTGGTCGACGGCCTGGAAGGTGCGATGGGCCGGCGGCTCGACGATCGGGTCGGCGGCGGCGTAGCCGGGGAGGTAGGGGCCGTCGTAGCCGGAGCGGTCGACCAGGGTGTGGCGGGTCTCGCCGTAGGTGGCGATCGCGGCGAGGACGACCGTGCCGTGCTCGTCCTTCAACTCGTACGGCTCGGTGACCGCGCGGGCGCCGTGCTCGACGGCGTAGGCGAAGGCCGCGCGGGCGTCCGGGACCTCGATGGCGAGGTCGACGACTCCGTCGCCGTGCTCGGCGACGTGCCGGGCGAGGAACTCGCCCCAGGGGGTGCTCGGCCTGATCACCGACGTGAACACGAACCGGGCGGAGCCGTTCTCCAGCACGTAGGCGGCGGTCTCGCGGCTGCCGTTCTCCGGTCCGCAGTACGCGACCAGCCGCATGCCGAAGGCGGTGGAGTAGTAGTGCGCCGCCTGCTTGGCGTTGCCCACGGCGAAGACGACCGCGTCCATTCCCTTGACCGGGAAGGGGTCGGCCTGCCGGGCGGTCACGTCGGGAGCGTGGTGTGTGGTCTGCGTCATAGCGGAAGGGTGACCCCGCTCTGCAAGGTGCGCAATAGTTTCCGAGTTCACTGGGCATTCTGTTCAGTCGTACGGCCGTTTGCACGGCCTGTCTGTACAGGATGACCACCCCACGGGAGGGGCTGTGGCGATCGATCGTCTCGACGGCCGGATCATCGTGCTGCTCGCACGGGAACCGCGCATCGGAGTGCTGGAGATGTCCCGGCGGCTGGGGGTGGCACGGGGGACGGTGCAGGCGCGGCTGGACCGGCTCCAGTCCCAGGGCGTCGTACGCGGCTTCGGCCCCCAGGTGGACCCGGCCGCGCTCGGCTACCCGGTGACCGCCTTCGCCACCCTCCAGATCCGCCAGGGCCAGGGAGCGGACGTCCGGGCACATCTGGCGACCGTGCCGGAGGTGCTGGAACTCCTGACCACCACCGGCAGCGGGGACATGCTGTGCCGGCTGGTGGCCCGGTCCAACGCGGACCTCCAGCGGGTGATCGACCGGGTCGTCGGCTACGAGGGCATCGTCCGCGCCTCCACGACCATCGTCATGGAGAACCCGGTCCCGCTGCGGATCATCCCGCTGGTGGAGCAGGCCGCGGGGATCGACGAGGAGACCTGACCGGTCCGGGCGCGGGTGAGACGGCCCGCCCGCCGGAACCCGTCCGACCGGTGTGGCCGCCGTCGCCTGGGGCGGGTCTAGCAGCTCGGGACCGGCCCCTTTCCCTTCTCCAGCGTCACCAGGGAGTCCACCGCGCTCTTCAGCGTGGTGACCGGGACCAGGCGCAGCCCCTTCGGCAGTTCCGCCTTGGCATCGGCGCACTCGGCCTTCGGCACCAGGAAGACGGTCGCGCCGTCCCGGCTCGCAGCCCGCGTCTTCAGGGACACGCCACCGACCGCGCCGACCTTGCCGGAGGCGTCGATCGTGCCCGTACCGGCGATGGTGCGGCCGCCCGTGAGGTCGCCTCCGCTGCCGTCGCCGTCCAGCTTGTCGATGATCCCCAGCGTGAACAGCAGCCCCGCGCTGGGCCCGCCCACGTCAGCGAGGCTCAGCTTGACCTTGACCTTGCCGGCGCTGAGGTGCAGGTACTTCAGCGCCGCCTCGGTCGCCGCGTCCTGGGACTGCCGCATCTGCTCGGAGTTGTGCTTCTCGATCTCCTCGACGTTGCCGCCGGTCGGATAGACCGAGTCGCGGGGCATGACCGCCCGGTCGGTGCGGAACCAGCTGTCGAACACGTCCCCGAGACTCACCTGTGCGTCCGGGCCGGTCGCCTCGATGGTCGTCATCCGCAGCTGCCCGCCGGTCGGGCGGGTCGGCGCGCCCGAGACCGTGATCACCTGCGTGCCCTGGTTCTTGCCGAGCACGTTCGCCGTCATCCCCGGCTGCGCCACCGCGAACGGCAGCGGCGCGAACGCCGCCGTGGCGATCAGGGCCACGACGGGCAGGGCACAGACGGCGACGGCCTTGGGGCGCGTGAGACGAGAGAGCACGGAATCAATCTAACGCGCGCCCCGGGCGCCCCCTGTGGCGCGTACACGTCCCCCACATCCGGCGCACGGGTTCCCCGCCGTCGCCGTACGGGTTCCCGCCGTCGCCGTACGCGTCAGCGCAGCGCCTCCGCGACCTCGCGGGCCGCGTCCACCACGCGCGGGCCCACCCGCTCCGGCACGGAGTCGGCGAGCATCACCACGCCCACGCTGCCCTCGACGCCCGTCACTCCGACGAGAGGCGCCGCGGCCCCGCTCGCCCCCGCCTCCAGCTCGCCGTGGGTCAGGGTGTACCCGGGGTCGGCGGAGGGTGACCGGCGGGCGGCGAGGATGGCCTTGCCGGCCGCGCCCCGGTCCAGCGGATGACGGAAGCCGGCCCGGTAGGCCACGTGGTAGTCGGTCCACGTGGGCTCGACGACCGCGACAGCCAGTGCCTCCGTGCCGTCCACGAGCGTCAGGTGTGCGGTCGCCCCGATGTCCTCGGCCAGCGACCTCAGCGCGGGCAGCGCGGCCTCCCGTACCAGCGGATGCACCTGGCGGCCGAGGCGCAGCACCCCCAGGCCGACCCTGGCCCGGCCGCCCAGGTCGCGCCGGACGAGCGCGTGCTGTTCCAGCGTGGCGAGCAACCGGTACACCACGGTCCGGTTCACGCCCAGTCTGTGGGAGAGCTCGGTGACCGTCAGCCCGTGGTCCGTGTCGGCCAGCAGTTTGAGGACACGCAGTCCCCGGTCGAGCGTCTGGGATGTCTCCGCGGTCACGACGCCCACTCCTTCGGCGTGAGATCGGCGCCCCCTGAACGGCGGATACGTCACCGAGTCCCGTCGGCGACGCGCTTCAGAGGCCGTCGGTCGGCAGGACGACCCGGCGGCGTCCGGGCCCATGTCGCGTCACGGCTGCGCTCCGCGGCTGCGCTGCCACGGGGCGTGTACGTAACCGGACAGTAGCGAAGCCGGTTCGCTGAGCGGAAGCCTCGGTCCACAATCCGGTCAACCCCCGCTCCCCCCTGCCACCATTCGTCCGCATACGCCCACGCCACCGAGCATGGGCCCGGGACCGGAGGCCCGAAGGGCCGGGGCTGGAGCCCGGGGCTCGGAGCCCGGGGGCCTGAAGGGCCGGGACCGGAGGCCGGAGGCCCAGAGGCCAGGGCCCGGAGGCCCAGAGGCCGGGGCCCGGAGGCCCAGAGGCCGGAGCCCGGAGGCCGGGGCCCGGAGGCCGGGGCCCGGAGGCCCAGAGGCCGGAGCCCGGAGGCCGGGGCCCGGAGGCCCAGAGGCCGGAGCCCGGAGGCCGGGGCCCGGAGGCCGGGGCCCGGAGGCCAGGGGCCGGAGCCCGGAGGCCGGGGCTCGGGGCCCGGAGGCCGGGGCTCGGGGCCCGGAGGCCGGGGCTCGGGGCGGAGCCCCGGGGCGGTGCCTCTGGGCCGACCGAGACGGGCGGGCGGGTGGGTGGGAAAGAAAACCCCGCCAACCCAGTGGAACGTCACCGCATGCGCGTAGCCCACTCCTGCATCTTCTCGATCCGCTGCCGCAGCTGCCCCGCCGTGGCCTCCGCGCTCGGCGGCCCCCCGCACACCCGCCGCAGCTCGGTGTGGATCACTCCGTGCGGCTTGCCGCTCTGATGGACGTACGCGCTCACCATGGTGTTGAGCTTCTTGCGCAGCTCCATCATCTCCTTGTGGCTGACCACAGGGCGCCGCTCGGCGGGCAGCTCCAGCAGGTCCGCCTCGGAGTCCGGCTTCTTGCGGCTGTGCGCGATCTGCCGCGCCTGCCGCTTCTGGAGCAGCATCTGCACCTGGTCGGGCTCGAGCAGCCCGGGAATCCCGAGGTAGTCCTGCTCCTCCTCGCTGCCCGGGTGGGCCTGCATGCCGAACTCGGCACCGTCGAACAGCACCCGGTCGAAGACGGCCTCGGACTCCAGCGCCTCGAAGGAGAACTGCTCCTGCTCGCCGGTGTCCTCGTCCTGCTCCTTGTTCGCCTCGTCCATCTCCTTCTCGGACTCGGCGTACGGATCCTCCTCGCCCTGCTTCTGCGGCTTGTCGAGGGCGTGGTCCCGTTCCTTCTCCATCTCGTTGGCGAAGGTCAGCAGGTCGGGCACGGTCGGCAGGAACACGGACGCGGTCTCGCCACGCCGCCGGGACCGCACGAAACGCCCGACGGCCTGCGCGAAGAAGAGCGGGGTCGAGATGGTGGTGGCGTACACGCCCACCGCGAGGCGGGGCACGTCGACGCCCTCGGAGACCATCCGCACCGCGACCATCCAGCGGTCGTTGCTGCCGCTGAAATCGTCGATCCTGTTGGACGCCCCGGTGTCGTCGGACAGCACGAGCGTCGCCTTGGTGCCGGTGATCTCGCGGATGAGCTTGGCGTAGGCGCGGGCGGAGTCCTGGTCGGAGGCGATGACGAGGGCGCCGGCGTCCGGGATGGCCTTGCGGACCTCGGTGAGCCGCTGGTCGGCGGCGCGCAGCACGCTGGGCATCCACTCGCCGCGCGGGTCGAGCGCGGTGCGCCAGGCCTGGCTGACCGCGTCCTTGGTCATCGGCTCGCCGAGCCGGGCGGAGATCTCGTCACCGGCCTTCGTGCGCCAGCGCATGTTGCCGCTGTAGGAGAGGAAGATGACGGGCCGGACGACGTGGTCGGCGAGGGCGTTGCCGTAGCCGTAGGTGTAGTCGGCGGAGGAGCGCCGGATGCCGTCCTGCCCCTCCTCGTACGTCACGAAGGGGATCGGGTTGGTGTCGGACCGGAAGGGCGTACCCGTGAGCGCGAGCCGCCGCGTGGCCGGCTCGAACGCCTCCAGGCACGCCTCGCCCCAGGACTTTGAGTCACCGGCGTGGTGGATCTCGTCGAGGATCACGAGCGTCTTGCGCTGCTCCACGCGATTGCGGTGCAGCATCGGGCGCACACCGACACCGGCGTAGGTGACGGCGACGCCGTCGTACTCGCGGCCGAGCGGGCCGGCGCTGTACTCCGGGTCGAGCTTGATCCCGATCCGGGCCGCGGCCTCCGCCCACTGCTTCTTCAGGTGTTCGGTCGGTGCGACCACGGTCACCTGCTGCACGACGTGGTGGTGCAACAGCCAGGACGCGAGGGTCAGCGCGAAGGTCGTCTTGCCTGCGCCGGGCGTGGCGACGGCGAGGAAGTCACGCGGCTGCTCCTGGATGTACTTCTCCATCGCCCCCTGCTGCCAGGCACGCAGTCTGCTGGCGGTACCCCAGGGCGCACGGCCCGGGAACGCGGGGGAGAGGCTGTGGGAGGAGGAAGTGGCGGTGGTAGTCACGGTCTCCGTGGTCTTGTGGTCGAGTCGAAGGGGCCGCGCGCCGGGGGTTCCTCCCGGTCTTTCGGCGCGGGGGGAGCGTCGCTCAGCAGCGGTGACGGGCGACAGGCGGGCGGCTCGGCACGTATGACAACCGGGCCACCCTACCGGCGCCGGGCCCCCGTCGACGCTCGAACGAGCCCGGGTCGGCCACGGTTGGGACCCACGTCACAGCTCCCGCAACCGCCCCGCGATCACCGCCACATCGCTCAGTTCCCCGGAGGCCACCGCGATGACCAGGCCGTATGCGGCGTCCTGGTCGACGTCGGCGAGATCGACACCGTTGACGGCGAGGAACGTGGCCGCGGCCAGCCAGGCGGTGCGCTTGTTGCCGTCGACGAGGGGGTGGTTCGCGGCGAGGGCGTGGAGCAGGGCGGCGGCCTGTTCGTGCAGGTCGTCGTAGGCCGCCGTGCCGAACATCCGGGCGCGCGGCCGGTGCACGGCGGAGGCGAGCAGTCCGGCCTCCCGCGCCTCCGGCGCACGCCCCCCGAACGCCACCTCGGCGATGGCGGTGACTTCCGTGACGGTGAGATGGCGGGTCATTCGCCGAGCCTCCTCAGCAGGTCGGCGTGGCGCCGCGCGAGACGCTCGGCCTGCGCGCGGACGGGGGCTCCCTCCTGCTCCAGGTACCTGCGTACGGCCTCCCGCGCCAGCTCCTCGGCACCGCGTCCGGAGGCGTCCGCGAGGTCGTCCAGCGCCCGGCGGGTCGCGGGGGCGAGGGGAAGGGCCAGGTCGACGGTGGTGTCACGCATGCGAGGAGGCTAGGGCCTTTCTTCCGGATCAGGCCGGCTCCGGTCTGCGGCGCCTTCTGGCCGACCCGAGCGGGGTCTGGTGCGTGCAGCTGCAAGGCGGAGGAGGGAGTCGACGCGGCGCGATGGGGGTCCCTCCCTGCTCGAGCGAAGCCGAGAGCTTGGGGGAGAGTGACGACAACGCCGCAGATGTGCGTGCCAGACCCCGCGACCCCGGCAAGATCCGGAAGAGAGGCCCTAGGGGGTGCCCCTGCGGCACTGCGACCCATTTGGCCTGCCGGCCGCCGCTCGCCACCCCCGCCCCGCCCCCGTCGGTACGGACTTCCCGCCCCACCCCCGTCGGGTGACGGCTCACCGCTCCCGCAGCCGCGTCGTCACCCACACCCCCACCAGCGCCACCCCCGCCATCGGCAGGAACACGGCCGTGAAGGCTGCGGGACGGCTCGCGTCGGCCGCGGTGACGGCCGCCGTGCCGCCACCGCCCAGGGCGGCGAAGGCGGCGCCGGTCGCGGCGAGGAGGACGACGTTGGAGAGGGCGTCGGAGATCTGGAGCGCGGCGGAGTTGGTGCCGGCCTCCGCCGGGGCGGAGAGGTGGAGCAGGAGCACGCTGGTGGAGGAGATCACCAGGCCCATGCCGAAGCAGCCGACACCCCAGGCGACGGCGACGGTCCACACCGGAACGGAGTGCACCAGCACGCTCGGCGCGGCGGCGATCGCGGCCGCGACCAGCACCATCCCCACGCTCATCAGCCGCTCCCGGTACGGCTCCACGCGCGGCCGGGACTGCACCCACGACCCCAGCGCCCAGGAGCTTCCCCCGGCGGCCAGCGAGAACCCGGCCAGGGTCGGCGACAGGCCCCGCTGGGTGACCAGCATCAGCGGCACGAAGGACTCGGCGGCGACGAAGCATCCGGCGGCCACCCCGCGCAGCAGCACCACGGAGGGCAGCCCGCGGGCGGCACGGTAGGTGCCGCGCGGGAGGAGTCCGAGGACGGCGGGCACGAGGAGGGCGACGCCGGCGAGACCGGGGAGCAGGGAGAGCCACCGCAGGTCCTGGGCGGCGTACTGGAGCAGGCCGGCGCCGAGCGAGACGGCGAGGGCGAGCCGGATGCGGCGCCGGTCCGTGCCGGCGGAGCCCCTGGTGCCGTCCCCGGGGGCTGGCCCGGGGTCCGCCACTGGGTCCGCCACTGGGCCGGCCGTCCGCCGCCGGATCTGCGGCAGCGCGAGCGCGAGCGGGAGGACGACCAGGACCGGCACGCCGAGGAAGACCCACCGCCAGCCGAGGTGCTCCGTCACGGCACCGGCGGCCAGGGGCCCGACGACGGTCGGGAGGACCCAGCCGGCGGCGAAGGCCGCGATGATCGCCGGCCGCAGCCGTTCGGGATAGGCGCGCCCCAGGACGACGTACAGCGCGACGATCACCAGCCCGCCGCCGAATCCCGACAGGGCCCGCCCCACGATGAACACCCACATCGCCTGGGCGGTCCCCGACACCACGAGCCCCGCCCCGAACGCGCCGATCCCCGTGGTCACCGCCCCGAGCGGCCCCTTGCGGTCCGACCACTGCCCGGCGAGCACCATGCCGAACAGGCTCGTCGTGAAGAACCCCGAGAAGGCGAACGCGTACAGCGCCACGCCGTCCAGTTCCCGCGCCGCGACCGGCATCGCGGTCGCGACGGCGGTGGCCTCGAAGGCGATGAGCAGGACGACGGAGACCATCCCCACGCTGAGCGCCCGGTACGGCCGGCTCAGCACCCCGCCCTCGCCCGGCCCGGCGGCTGTGTCCACAACATCGGTGTCACGGGGTTCGAGGACGGTCATGCCCGTCAGCGTAAGGCGCACAACGGGGTTTGACTCCTGTCTCGAGACCGATGATCACTACGACTTCGGTCGTACGCCCGCCGGGTTTCATGAACGCCGTATGGCAGTCCCGTTGCGGCATCGGGTTTCGCCTTGAGCCCGCCGCACGGCCGCCCGTACGTTCATTCCACGTACCCGGCCGTGTGCCCGAGTGGCTCAGGGACTCGCCTGCGCCGCATCCATCAGCGAGCTCCGCTCGCGGGGAGTTACGCGGGTTCCATTCCCGCCACGGCCGTGGAGAAGCAGTTGATCACGGCCGTGTGCCCGAGTGGCTCAGGGACTCGCCTGCAAAGCGAGTTACGCGGGTTCGATTCCCGCCACGGCCTCAAGTGCCTCGACGAGGCGGAACGGAAGGGCGGCACCCCGCGGGTGCCGCCCTTCCGTCCGTCCCGGCCGTCCGGCGCGAACGCACCGGGTGACGCACGGGCGTTAAGGTCGCCCGCATGGGTGGGGAGACCGAGGCGCGGGGCGCCGCCGAAGCCGGCTGCCGTACGTGCCTGAGATGTGACAACTCGCTGCGGACACGGCGGATACCGCGCTTGTTCTGCTCGCGCCGGCATGCGGCGGAGTCGGTGACCACGATGCTGGTCTTCGGCGTGGTGGCCGTGCGGGTCGCCCTGCACGTCGCACACGGACTGCGCTGGATTGGCGTTCTGGGCTGAGCCCCCGGCCCCCTCGTCCCGCGACGTGCCTCAGAGCGCTCCGCCCGCCTCGTCCTGGAAGAGCCGCGTCCAGTAGTGCCAGTGGGTGTCCGGGGACAGGCCCGTGGGGTCGAGGGAGGTCAGGGTGTGGAGCATGGCGGCGGCGAGCTGGTCGTAGGCGGCGGTCGTGAGTTCGTTGGCCAGGTGCTCGTCGATGGTGCGCTCGTGGTGGAGGAGCCAGAGCGTGAAGGCCAGGGTCGAGACGTCGCTGTTGAGGGGATGGAGCGTCCCCTCGGTCTCGCTGAAGGTGAGGACCGCGCCCGTCCTGCCGTCGACCACCAGGCTGTTGTCCTCGACCAGGTGCCCCAGGCGGATCAAGTGGTCGGAGTGGGCCGGGAGTTCGACGCGGAGGTGGCTGTCCGCGCACTCGCCGGTGACGTACTCGGTGAGCGTGGGCAGCGGGACGTCGGCGTCGGCGTGGAAGAGGACCGCCTCCTCCGGCAGGCCGGTGTCCCGCAGGAAGCGGCGGGTCGGCTCGTGGGTGAGCGTGGCCGGGAAGTCGACCTCTTCGAAGCGGGCCACGCGGCCCTGGCCGAACTCCTGGTCCAGGAGCCGGGCCGGGACGTCCAGCGCGAGGCCGCCGGACGCGCTGCCGGGACCCGCGACGAGGGACAGCGGGCGGATGAGGGCGGCGGCCTTCCAGTAGGCCGGGACCCTGCCGTCCGTGCCCTCCTCGAAGAGCGTGAGGAGGCGGCGGGAGGCCTCGGTGGCGGTCCTGGGGCCGTACTGGCCGGCGAGGGAGGCGAACCGGCCGCGCAGGCCCGTCAGTTCCTCCGTGACGGCGGCGAAGTTCAGCAGGGTGGTCAGGGAGGGGGCGAAGGCGCGCGGCGCGGCGGGGGCGCAGAGGTACGTCGTGGTGATCTCGCCCGTGACGCCGTCCAGCAGGATCGACTCGCGGGCCATGCCGGCCGGGTTGAGCAGTTCGCCGATCACCAGGCGGTCCCGCAGCTCCTCCGCCAGGTGGAGCGGTCCGTCCGTGGCGTCGGCCAGTCTGCGCAGCCCGTGGGTGCGCAGGGGCGAGAAGGTCAGCAGGCCCGTGTCCGCGGGCAGTCCGGGGCCGGTGAGCAGCCCGCGCGTCGGCGCGTGCGTGACGTACTGGCCCAGTTCGGCCTCGGTCAGTGTGATCGCCGGAATCCCGGCGTCGGTGATGCTCATCGCTCCCCCGCGATCTTCTTCAGTTCTTCGGGTCTTCGGGTTTATCGTTCCGCGGTCCCGGGCAGGGTGTGCCTGACCGCTCTCCGGACTCCCGGCGAATGCGGCGCTCCCCCACTGACGGCAACACTACGCCGCCCCACTGACAACGCCCCACGAGGAAAGACGCCGGAAGGCCCGTGCGCGTTGCCCCGCCGCACGAAGTGACACCACGTGAAGACCGTCACGTGAGCCCCGCCACGTGAACCCCCTCACGTGAAGTAGATGCCCCCCAGCACCACCGCCAGCGCCGCCACGGCGAACAGCAGGATCCAGAAGAACAGCTTGCCCACGCTGGGCGGCGGCTCGTAGCGGGGTTCGTCGGTCACTGGGGGGTCACCACTGCGGCTTGGGGGCGGATGGGGAGGCGGTTGACCGGGCGGCCGGTGGCCGCGCGGACCGCGGAGGCGATGGCGGCCGGGGAGGTCACCACCGGCACCGCGCTCGCGGACTTGGCGCCGAACGGGGCGACGACGTCCCGCTCCTCGACCAGCTTCACGATCCGGATGTCCGGCGCGTCCAGCGCGGTCGGCAGGGCGTACCCGGTGAGGTCGGGGTGGCGGACCAGGCCGCGCGGCGTGCGGAGGTTCTCCGTGAGCGCGATGCCCACGCCCTGGGTGACGCCCGCCTCGATACGGGCCGCGAGCTGCGCCGGGTTGAGGACCCGGCCGACGTCCTGGGCGACCGCCAGCTCGACCACCCGGACCGCGCCCAGCTCCACGTCGACGTCCACCACCGCGCGGATCGCGCAGAAGGCGAGGCCGACGAACGCGTCACCCTGGCCGGCGGCGTCGAGCGGCTCGGTCGGATGCGGGCGGCACTGGGCCGTGGCCCACAGCTCCTTGCCCTCCATCGTCTCCGCGACGGTCGTCGAGAGGACGCCGTCGTACGACGTGATCTTGCCGTCGGTGATCTGGAGCAGTTCGGTGGACATGCCGAACTTGTGTGCCAGGGGCTGGAGAAGCTGGGTGCGGACCATCTTGGCCGCCCGTTCCACCGCGCCGCCGGAGACCCAGGTGTGGCGCCCCCGGCAGCCCGCGCCGGCCGGCGGCTGGTCGGTGTCGACCGGTGCCACGTGCACCTCGTCGATGCCGAGCGTCTCCTGGACGATCTGACGGGCGAGGGTCGTGAAGCCCTGGCCGGTCTCCACCGCCGCGCACAGCACCGTCGCGATGCCGTCGTGGACCCTGACCGTCGCCGTGGACACCTCGTCCGCGCCCTCGGCTCCGAGCATGTGCACCATGCCCAGGCCGTAGCCGACGCCGCGGCGCACCGCGCCCGGCTCGCCGGCGCCCTCGGGGCCGCCGGGCAGCAGCCAGTCGTCCTCGGGGGTGTCCTTGGGCAGCGCCGGGAGCGGGAAGTCCCGGACCGCCTGGAGGAGTTCGGCGACGGGGGCCGGGCAGGTGACCGTCTGGCCGATCGGCAGGACGTCGCCGGTGGCGAGCGCGTTGCGCAGCCGCACCTCGGCTGGGTCCAGGCCCAGCTTCTTCGCCAGCTTGTCCATCTGCGCCTCGTACGCGGCGCACACCTGCATCGCGCCCTCGCCGCGGACATGGCCGGAGGTCGGGTTGTTGGTGCGGACGGCCCAGCCCTCGATGAAGGCGTTCGGGACGACGTACGGGCCGCACGCGAAGGAGACGGCGGCGGCGAGCGCGTCGGCGGAGGTGTCGGCGTAGGCGCCGCCGTCGAGGAGGATCTGCGCCTCGACCTTCACCAGCCTGCCCTCGGCGTCGGCGTGGTGGCGGTAGCGCAGCAGGGTCGGGTGGCGGTGCGCGTGGCCGAGGAAGGACTCCTCGCGGGTCGCCGTCAGCTTCACCGGGCAGCCGGTCTTCAGCGCGAGCAGGCCGAGCGGGAGCTGGAAGCCCTGGTCCTCGCGGTCGGCGGTGGCGCCGGGCACCCCGGTGACGACGATCTTGACGAGTTCGGGCGACAGGCCGTAGCAGGCGGCGGCCGTGTTGCGGTCGGCGTGCGGGTCGGTGGAGGCCAGGTACAGCTCCACGCCGCCGTCGGGGCGCGGCACCGCGAGGCCGGCCTCGGCGCCGATGGGGGCCGGGTCCTGGCGGCCGATGCGGTACTGGCCCTCGACGACGACCTCGCCGACCGCGTCCGGGTCGCCGTGGTGCAGCGGGATGTGCCGGATCAGGTTGCCGTCGGGGTGCAGCGGCTCGGCCTCGAAGGACAGTTCGGGGTCGGTGACCGGTTCGAGCACCTCGTACTCGACGATGACGGCGGCCGCGGCCATCCGCGCGGTGTCCGGGTGGTCGGCGGCGACGGCGGCGATGGGCTCGCCGTGGTGGCGTACGACCTCGGAGGCGAACACCGGCCGGTCGGGGGTGCCCCGGCCGTGGCGGGGCGTGCCGGGCACGTCCTCGTGGGTGATCACGGCCCGGACGCCGGGCATCTCGCGCGCGTGGGTGGTGTCGATGGAGACGATGCGCGCGTGTGCGTGCGGGGAGCGCAGGACGGCCGCCCACAGCAGGCCCTCGGCCCACAGGTCGGCCGCGTACGGGAAGGTTCCCTCGGTCTTGGCGCGGGCGTCGGCGTGCGGCAGGGAGGCGCCGAGGCCGTGCGGCAACGCCTCCTCGTCGGGCGCTGCTTCCGCCGCGAGGGGCGCGGTGGTCGCGGTGGCGGCTTCGTTGCTCACGCCTGGCCTCCGTCCTGGCCGTAATGCTGGTCGTGCGGCCCCGGCGTGCCGTAGGTGCCGGGGCTGTCGAACACGCTCGGTGTGTCGAACGCCGAGGGATTGACGCCTCCGGCGCCGGGGCCCGCCTGGTGCGGGATGCGTGCCTCGTCGCCGTCCGCCTCGGCGTCGGCGGCGTGGTGCGCCTCGCGTTCGGCGACGACCTCCTGGACCGCGTCCAGGACGCCCCGGTAGCCGGAGCAGCGGCACAGGTTGCCGCACAGGGCCTGCCGGGTCTCCAGCTCGGTGGGCGCGGGGTTGCCTTCCAGCAGGTCGTGCAGGGTCATCGCCATGCCGGGCACGCAGAAACCGCACTGCACGGCACCGCACCGGGCCAGGGCCCGCTGCACGTCGGAGGGCTGCCCGTCGACGGCCAGGCCCTCGACCGTACGGACCTCGCTGCCGGCCGACGTGACCGCCGGGACCAGACAGGAGGCGACGAGGCGTCCGTCCACCTGCACGTTGCACGCCCCGCACTCGCCCTGCGAGCAGCCGTCCTTGGCGCCGGCGAGCCCGAGCCGCTCCCGCAGGACGTACAGCAGGGACTCGCCGATCCAGGCGTCGGTGACGGGGCGGTCGGCGCCGTTGACGCGCAGGACGTAGGAGGCGAGGGGGTGGTCGTCGTGCGGGGAGACCGGGGCGGGGTCCTGGGCGGCGTCGTCCGGGCCGGCCTGGTCCGCCGGGTCCGCCGGGGCTCCGGCGTCGGACGCGTCCGCGTCGTCGTTCGCGTCCGCTTCGGAGTCCGCGTCCGGGCCCGTGTCCGCCTCCGCGGCGGCCGCCTGGTCGTCCGGTGCGCCGGGGGTCCCGGGAGCGTCCGGGACGGCGTCGGCGTCGGGTGCCGGCGTGTGGACCGTGCCGAACGGGGCCGCCATGTCGGCCACTTCGTCCGGGCCGGGCGCTCCGGGGACGCCGAACAGGCCTGTGCCGCCGTGCGGGTCACCGGCGACCGGCACGTCGGCCGTGGCGGGCGCCTCCGCGGCCTGCGGCGCGGGCTCGGTCTCGATGGTCGCACCGTGGGCCGCGAGGCCGTCAGCGGGGCTTCCAGGGGTCTGCGCGGGGGCGTCGCCGTGCCCCGTGGCGTCCTCGGCCGTGACCGCGTGACCGGCTGCCGGGTCCTCGGCCCCGTCGTCCGCGTAACCCGAGTACCCGTGGGCGTGTTGGGACGGGGGGACCTGGTCCGCCGGGCTCTGGGCGTACGTCTCCTGAGGCGCGAACCCTTCCGGCGCGAATCCCTCGTGCGCGAACCCCTCGGCGTGTTCGAAGCGCTCGGCGTGCTCGGCGTGCTGGACGTGCTCGGCCTGTGGCGGCGCCGCCTCCGGCTGCCCCCAGGGCTGTCCGGCGCCCTCGGTCGCCCAGGGCGCGGCCGCGCCGCCGGGGAGGGTGGCCGGCGGGGTGCCGCCCCACTGCTCGACCAGCGCGGACGTGGTGAACTCCCCCGACTCGTCGGGAAGATCACCGCCGGCCACGGGGATGGACCAGTGCCCGGTGACGTCGTGCCCGGGCGCGGGCGGGGCGGGCGGCGTCGCCGGTGCGGCGGGCTCCTCGTAGGTCCAGTGCTGGGTGGCGCCGGGGTGGTACGTGAAGCGGTCATCGGGAACCTGCTCCCGGGGCACGGCGTTCGGGTCGGGCCACTGCCGGCCGTCGGCGGGCCGCCCCCAGGCGTCGGCGTGGGCCGGCTCGCCCGCCCCGGGGTGCGCCGTTATCGGCGGCGGCACATAGCCGTGACCGGGCGCGGCCAGCGGGCTGTCGCCGGCCAGGAGGGCCTCGATGCCGCCCTCCGGAAGCTTGACGAAGGCGGTGGCGCCGTCGTCGTAGTCGCCTTGGGGCAGCGGGTCCCAGCGGCTGCCGCCGCTCGGGGGTGCGCCTTCTCGGTGCTGGTCGTCGGTCACGACAGCGCCCTCCCCAGTGCTCGTCGGGCCAGCGCGGCGACGGTGCGCCGCAGGTGCAGTACGGCGGGCGGAAGCGGGACGAAGGAGCCGTCCGGCTCCGGGGCCGGGTCGGGGATGCAGGCCGCTGCGACGTACTCACCGAAGGCCTGCAGGGCCTCCGGGACGAGCGCGCGGTCGTTGTCCCAGTCGATGAGCTGCGCGACCCACTGCTCGGCCTCCAGGGGCCTGAGCGGCATCGGCGCTATGGCGCCGACGGCACACCGCACTCCGCGCCGGGCGGGGTCGAGGACCAGCGCCACGGAGGCCACCGCGCGACCGGGGCCGGTGCGGCCGGTCGCCTTCAGGAAGACCTGGGGAGCGTGCAGCAGCGGTACGCGCACGTAGCCGATGAGTTCGCCGCCGCGCAGCATCTCCACGCCGGCCAGCAGGTGCGACACCGGGATCTCCCGGCCGGCTCCGTCCGGGCCCGCGATGATCAGGGTCGCCTCCAGCGCGGCCAGCACCGGCAGCGCGTCCCCGGTGGGGGCGGCCGAGGCGATGTTGCCGCCCAGGGTGCCGGCGTTGCGGATGTGCGGCGGGCCCGCGGCGCGCGCGGCGGCGGCGAGCGCCGGGATCAGGGCCGCGAAGTCGGGGCGGCCCATGCGCGCGTGGGTGAGACCGGCGCCGAGCAGCGCGTGGCCGTCCTGGTACTGCCAGCCGCGGATCTCGCTGATCCGGCCGAGGCCGACCAGCGCGGCGGGCCTGAGCTGGCCGGAGTTGACGGCGGCCATGAGGTCGGTGCCGCCGGCCACGGGGACGGCGGTGGGCATGGCGGTCAGGGCTGCCACGGCCTCGTCCAGTGTCGTGGGCAGCGTGACGGCCTGCGCCGCCTGTGGTGCGTGCGTGGTCAAACCGGCTGCCCCTTCCCGCTGCCCCACCTGGTCCCACCTGTGTGGCCGTACGGTACGTGCTCACAGGGCGGACGTGGCAACTCTGGCACATCTTCGCAAGGCTCGAACGCGGGGGTCCGCGGTGTGGGATTCACCCGTCCCATCAGGGAGATGGCCCGTTTTCCCCCGGCATCGACCGGGCGGCCCGATTGACACTCTTCGGTGACCCCTGGGGCATTTGCCGTTACCTGTTCGGGGGCGGCCCCTCGATCGGGCGGCCGGGCACGCCGGGGCGCCGCTGCCAGGGCCGGGGCCCGGCGGGCGGCCGGTAGGCCACGCCGAGGGCGTCAAGTCGCCGGTAGTGGACGGCCATCCGGCGCTCGAAGTCCGCGAAGTCCCGCTCCGGCGGGGCGGGCAGCCGGCTCCAGGCCACCTCGGCGAACGCGGCGAGCCGGGGAAAGGCCTGGTAGTCCACGCGCGCGGCGTCCTCCAGCACCTCGGTCCACACGTTGGCCTGGGCGCCCAGCACGTGCCGGGCCTGCGCCCCGGTCAGCCCGGGCGGCACGGGTTCGAACCGGTAGACGTCCTCCAGTGTGCGCACGAAGCCGATCGGCACCGGCTCGTCCGCGCCGGGCGCCTGCCGGTGGTCCAGGTAGACGTGCTGCTCCGGGCACATCACGACGTCGTGCCCGGCCCGCGCGGCCGCGGCGCCGCCCTCGTGGCCGCGCCAGGAGGAGACCGCGGCCCCCTCGGGGAGGCCGCCCTCCAGGATCTCGTCCCAGCCGATGAGCCTGCGCCCGCGCGCGGCGAGCCACCGGCCGAAGTGCCCGGTGAACCAGGACCGCAGCCCCTCCTCGCCGGCGAGGCCGAGTTCCGTGATCCGCGCCCGCGCGGCGGCCGACCGGCGCCACTGGTCCACGGGGCATTCGTCGCCCCCGACATGGACGAATTCCGAGGGGAAGAGTTCCAGCACCTCCTCCAGGACGCCCTCGTAGAAGCGCAGGGTGGCGTCGGTGGGGGCCAGCACGTTCGGGGAGATCCCCCAGTCGTCCCAGACGGTGAGGGCGGCGGTGTCGACGACGTCGGTGTTGCCGAGTTCCGGATACGCGGCGATGGCCGCCTGCGAGTGGCCGGGTACGTCGATTTCGGGGACGACGGTGATATGCCGCTCGGCGGCGTAGGCGACGATCTCCCGGATGTCGTCCTGTGTGTAGAAGCCTCCGTGCGGCTTCTCCTCCCACAGCGGTGAGGCGCGGTGCCCGAATTTCGTCCGCGGCCGCCAGGAGGCGATCCCGGTCAGTCCCGGGTACCGCTCGATCTCGATCCGCCAGCCCTGATCATCCGTCAAGTGGAAGTGAAAGAAGTTGAGTTTGTGCGCGGCCATCAGATCCAGATAGCGCAGGACGCCTTCCTTGGGCATGAAGTGCCGGGCGACGTCGAGCATCAGACCGCGCCAGCGAAAACGCGGGGCGTCCTCGACGGTGATCGCCGGCAGCTCCCGGTCCCGGTCCGGGCGCAGCGGCGCGCGGCGGAACGCGTCGGGGCCGAGCAGCTGGCGGAAGGTCTGCGCGCCCCAGAAGACGCCGGCGGCGCTGCCGCCCTGGATGCGCGACGGACCGTCGCCGACGACGAGGCGGTAGCCCTCGGCCGGAAGACCGGATTCGACGCTCAGCACGATGCGGTCGTCACGGTCACCGGTCTCCGGAAAGGACAGCCCGGTCGCCGCGCCGACGGTGGCACGCAGCCAGCGCGCGACGCCCTCGGTACCCGGCCGTGCCTCCAGAGCCGTGTCCCGGCCGACGCGCGTGCGTCCCGCGGTGTTCCACCGGCAGCGCGCCGGAGCCGGAATCACCTCCACCATGGCGAGTCCTTTACCGATCGGGGGCGAACGGGATCGGCAAGACCGCCGGAGGGGCGTCCGGGAGGGCATCCGAAGGGGCGTCCGGGAGATCGTCCGGAAGGTCATCACGGACGGGTAAAGGGGCCGTCGGAATCATGACCAGCAGGGTGCCCCGGAGGGCGAATCGGAATCAAGAAGCGGGAAAAACAAAGGCCCCCCGGGACGCGCCTTGGGCGTGTCGGGGGGACCTCGGATCTCCGGGCGGGCCAGGGGCCCGGGAGCCCCTTTACTTCTTCTTGTCGCCGCCCTTGTCGTCGCCGCCGCTGCTCATGGACTCGTAGATCTCCTTGCACATGGGGCACACGGGGTACTTCTTCGGGTCACGGCCCGGCACCCACACCTTGCCGCACAGCGCCACGACGGGCGTGCCGTCGAGGGCACTCGCCATGATCTTGTCCTTCTGGACATAGTGGGCGAAGCGCTCGTGGTCGCCGTCGCCGTGGGACACCTGCGGCGTCGGCTCTACGAGGGTTCCCGTACCAGTCCCGCGCTCGGGCTCAAGAGTGCTCATATCAGCAAGAGTACTGAAGCTCATCCGCATCAGTTGAGCGACGGGTCGTCCGGATACGTGGCCACCATCGCCAGTTCGCTGCGCTGGCGGCGCAGCACCTCGCGCCACAGTCGCTGGGGTGCCGGAGAGGAGACGTCGCCGGGTTCGGACTCGACGACGTACCAGGCGCCCTCGACCAGTTCGGCCTCCAGCTGACCCGGGCCCCAGCCGGCGTATCCGGCGAAGATCCGCAGGGAGCCGAGGGCCGAGGCGAGCAGCTCGGGCGGTGCCTCCAGGTCGACCAGGCCGATGGCGCCGTGCACCCGGCGCCAGCCCAGCGGGGCGCTGTCGCCGTCCGCGTCACCGGGGATGACCGCGACACCGAGGGCCGAGTCCAGCGAGACGGGGCCGCCCTGGAAGACGACGCCGGGCTCGCCCGCGAGGGCGGCCCAGCCCTCCAGGATGTCGCCCACGTCCACCGGGGTGGGCCGGTTGAGGACGACGCCCAGCGAGCCCTCCTCGTCGTGGTCGAGGAGGAGCACCACCGCACGGTCGAAGTTCGGGTCCGCCAGGGCGGGGGTCGCCACGAGCAGCCGCCCTGTGAGCGAGGACACCTCGGTCATGCCAGACATGATCCCGCATCTTGCCTCCGCGTGGGGAGCCAATCGGGGTCCGGGAGTGAACGCGGCGCGGATCGAAGGGGTGGCCCGCGGGGCACTGTCATGGAGAGGGCGCGGGGCTGTCGCGGGCGGGCGCCGGGGTGCGCCCCCGGTGTCCACGCGCCACGCCGCCGTCGCGGTGACCCCTTGTGCCCGGAAGGGAACCGTTCGTGTTGTGACAGAGCCATGACGCGGCTGGGCGGCACTCGGGCTTACTGGAGGGGGGCCATCGGCGATTACCCTGTCTCTCCGGCCCCTGCTCCAAGTGATCGGCCGACCCCTGCCCGACTCATCGGAACGCGAGATTCATGACCGTCAACGGCTCTGACGACGTACTGCTTGTCCATGGCGGAACCCCGCTGGAGGGCGAGATCCGTGTCCGCGGCGCGAAGAACCTCGTGCCGAAGGCCATGGTCGCCGCCCTGCTGGGCAGCGAGCCGAGCCGCCTGCGCAACGTCCCGGACATCCGTGACGTGCGCGTCGTGCGCGGTCTGCTGCAGCTGCACGGCGTGACGGTCCGTCCGGGTGAGGAGCCCGGCGAACTGGTGCTCGACCCGTCGCACGTCGAGAGCGCGAACGTCGCTGACATCGATGCCCACGCCGGTTCCAGCCGCATCCCGATCCTGTTCTGCGGCCCGCTGCTGCACCGTCTGGGTCACGCGTTCATCCCGGGCCTGGGCGGCTGCGACATCGGCGGCCGGCCCATCGACTTCCACTTCGAGGTGCTGCGGCAGTTCGGCGCGACCATCGAGAAGCGGGCCGACGGGCAGTACCTGGAGGCGCCGCAGCGCCTGCGCGGCACGAAGATCCGGCTGCCCTACCCGTCCGTCGGCGCGACCGAGCAGGTGCTGCTGACGGCCGTCCTCGCCGAGGGCGTCACGGAGCTGTCCAACGCGGCCGTCGAGCCGGAGATCGAGGACCTCATCTGCGTACTGCAGAAGATGGGCGCGATCATCGCGATGGACACCGACCGCACGATCCGCATCACCGGTGTGGACAAGCTCGGCGGCTACAACCACCAGGCGCTCTCGGACCGCCTGGAGGCCGCGTCCTGGGCGTCGGCGGCGCTGGCGACCGGCGGCAACATCTACGTCCGCGGCGCCCAGCAGCGCTCGATGATGACGTTCCTGAACACCTACCGCAAGGTGGGCGGTGCCTTCGAGATCGACGACGAGGGCATCCGCTTCTGGCACCCGGGCGGCCAGCTGAAGTCCATCGCGCTGGAGACGGACGTGCACCCCGGCTTCCAGACCGACTGGCAGCAGCCGCTGGTGGTGGCCCTCACGCAGGCCACGGGCCTGTCCATCGTCCACGAGACGGTGTACGAGTCGCGGCTCGGCTTCACCTCCGCGCTGAACCAGATGGGCGCGCACATCCAGCTCTACCGCGAGTGCCTGGGCGGCTCGGACTGCCGCTTCGGCCAGCGCAACTTCCTGCACTCGGCGGTCGTCTCCGGCCCGACCAAGCTGCAGGGCGCCGACCTGGTCATCCCCGACCTGCGCGGCGGCTTCTCGTACCTCATCGCGGCCCTGGCCGCCGAGGGCACCTCCCGGGTCCACGGCATCGACCTGATCAACCGCGGCTACGAGAACTTCATGGAGAAGCTCGTGGAGCTGGGCGCGAAGGTCGAGCTGCCCGGCAAGGCGCTCGGCTGACCGGCACGAACACGAAGAGGGCGGCCCCGGTGAAAGGGGCCGCCCTCTTGGCGTTCTCCGCTCAGCCGCGCGCCGAAGGGGCGCGGGGAGCCGCGCGAACGGCCACGACCGGCCCGCGGCCGCCCACGGCCGCCCACGACGAGCCCCGCCTGCCACGATCACCCGTGACGCCCACGACCGGCCGCGCTCGCCCGTGAACGCCCACGACCGGCCGCGATCGCCTGAGACGCGGCGGAGACGACGAATGGGCGGTCCTCCCGGTGAAGGGAGGACCGCCCATTGGCGTCGTCAGCTCAGGCGCACCTCGAAGAGGCGCGGGGAACTGCGCGAGCGGCCGCGACCGGCCCGCAGTCCCCCACGGCGCCCAGTCGCCCGGCGCCCGAAGCGGAGCGCTTACTTGCCCTTGGCGGCTTCCTTGAGCTTCGAGCCCGCGGAGACCTTCACGCTGAAGCCGGCCGGGATGTTGATGGGCTCACCGGTCTGCGGGTTGCGCGCGGTACGAGCGGCACGGTGGGTGCGCTCGAAGGTCAGGAAGCCGGGGATGGTGACCTTCTCGTCGCCCTTGGAGACGATGTCGCCGACGACCTCGGCGAACGCGGCCAGAACGGCGTCGGCGTCCTTGCGGGTCACCTCGGCGCGGTCGGCCAGCGCGGCCACCAGCTCACTGCGGTTCATGTTGTTACTCCCGTGTTCTTCTTGCCATTGAGGCGTGAGGTGAGATCGATGCCGATGCGCTCGCGCCTAGGGACGCATCCTGCCCCTACCTGCGGCGGGAAAGCCAATCCGGCACCCGTAGGAGTCGTGAGAACACCCTAGGGAGTCACACGAAGAGCGCCCGCTCGGCCGTCACCCTAGAGGGCGCCCGGTGGTGGGGGGTTCCGCGACGCGCCGGTGCGAAGGGCGCTGCCGTATCGATCCTCACGACCACGACACAGTACAGGGCGGCGTAAACGGCCCGTCCGGCGCTCGCCGACGGGCCGTTCGGCCGGAGCGGGCCTACTCGGCCGACACGGTCGCGCCGGCGGCCCGCGCTGCGTCGCGCACCGCGCCGGCCACCGCGCCCGCGACCCGGTCGTTGAACACGCTCGGGATGATGTAGTTCGGGTTCAGCTCGTCCTCGCTCACCACGCCGGCCAGGGCCTGCGCGGCGGCGAGCATCATCTCGGTGTTGACCGTGCGGGAGTGGGCGTCGAGCAGGCCGCGGAAGACACCCGGGAAGACCAGCACGTTGTTGATCTGGTTGGGGAAGTCCGAGCGGCCGGTGGCCACAACTGCCGCCGTCCGGCGGGCGATTGCCGGGTCGACCTCGGGGTCGGGGTTCGCGAGCGCGAACACGATCGCGTCGTCCGCCATGGCGGCCACGTCGGCGCCGTCGAGGACGTTCGGGGCGGAGACGCCGATGAAGACGTCGGCGCCGCACACGGCCTCCTTCAGGGTGCCGGTCAGGCCCTCGGGGTTGGTGTTGTCGGCGATCCAGCGCAGCGGGGAGTCGGCCGGGGCGTCCACCAGGTCGCCGCGCCCGGAGTGCACGACGCCCTGGATGTCGGCGACGACGGCGTTCTTCACGCCGGCCGCGAGCAGCAGCTTGAGGATGGCCGTGCCGGCGGCGCCGGCGCCGGACATGACGACGCGGATGTTCTCGATCGCCTTGCCGGTGACGCGCAGCGCGTTGGTGAGGGCGGCGAGGACGACGATCGCGGTGCCGTGCTGGTCGTCGTGGAAGACGGGGATGTCGAGGGCCTCGCGCAGGCGGGCCTCGATCTCGAAGCAGCGGGGCGCGGAGATGTCCTCGAGGTTGATGCCGGCGAACCCGGGGGCGATCGCCTTGACGATCTCGACGATCGCGTCGGTGTCCTGGGTGTCCAGGCAGATCGGCCAGGCGTCGATGCCGGCGAAGCGCTTGAACAGGGCGGCCTTGCCCTCCATGACGGGCAGCGCGGCCATGGGACCGATGTTGCCGAGGCCGAGCACGGCGGAGCCGTCCGTCACGACCGCAACGGAGTTGCGCTTGATCGTGAGGCGGCGGGCGTCCTCGGGGTTCTCGGCGATCGCCATGCACACGCGGGCCACACCCGGCGTGTAGATCATGGACAGGTCGTCACGGTTGCGGATGGGGTGCTTGGACTGCATCTCGATCTTGCCGCCGAGGTGCATCAGGAACGTGCGGTCCGAGACCTTGCCGAGGGTGACGCCGTCGATGCCGCGCAGCTCCTGCACGATCTCGTCGGCGTGCGCGGTGGAGGTCGCCGCGATGGTGACGTCGATGCGGAGCTTCTCGTGGCCGGATGCGGTCACGTCGAGGCCGGTCACCGAGCCTCCGGAGGACTCCACAGCGGTGGTGAGCTGCGAGACGGCGGTTCCGCTCGCGGGCACCTCCAGCCGGATAGTCATCGAGTAGGAGACGCTGGGCGCCGTTGCCATGGCCGACTTCCTCTGCTTTCACCGTGTCGCGTGTTGTGCCGTCCGATCGTCGCACCTACCCCCGAGTACGTGGTAGTCGCCTCGACTTAAGGACGTTTTGTTCACGTCTGCCGCGTCCACGCGGGCAGACGAAGAGGCCCACGTCACACGGTGACGTGGGCCTCTCGCACGTTCATGACACCGACCCGCCATGCTCGCCTCGCGGCAAGTGGTCCCTCGTAGGGACAAAGGTTGGGCCCGGGGGCTTGGATCGAGCCGGTGCCACAGCAAGGCTAACAAACGGATGCCGACCCTCATTCCCGATGTGTGGAGTTCGGGGGAACCGCCGTGTGGCGCCCGGGTGAATCAGTCCCTGAGCAGGTCCGGCACCCCGGCCGCGTCCGGCTCGTCACGCTCGCCGGACACCACGGTCAGCTGCTGGGTGGCCCGGGTCAGCGCGACGTAGAGCACCCGCAGACCGGCCGGGGACTCGTCGGCGATCTCCGCCGGGGACACGACCACCGTCGCGTCGTACTCCAGGCCCTTGGCCTCCAGGCTGCCGAGGGCCACCACCCGGTCGCCGAGTCCGGCCAGCCAGCGCCGGGCCTCCTCACGCCGGTTCATGGCGACGACGACGCCGACGGTGCCGTCGACCTGGTCGAGCAGCTGCTCGGCCGCCGCGCGGACGGTCCGCTCCAGGGAGTCCTCCACGACCCGGAACCGGGGTTCGACGCCGGTGGAGCGTACGGCGGAGGGCGACTCGGAGCCGGGCATGGCGAGGGCCAGGACCTTGGCGGCCAGCTCGGCGATCTCCGCGGGGTTGCGGTAGTTCACGGTGAGCTGGAAGCGGCGCCGGGGGCGGGTGCCGAGGGCCTCGTCGCGGGCCTCGGCGGCCTCGTCCGGGTCGGACCAGGAGGACTGGGCGGGGTCGCCGACGACCGTCCAGGTGGCGTGCCGGCCGCGGCGGCCGACCATGCGCCACTGCATGGGGGTGAGGTCCTGTGCCTCGTCCACGATGACGTGGGCGTACTCGGTGCGCTCCTGCGCGAGCCGCTCGGCCCGCTCCCACTGGGACTCCTCGCGGGTCGGCATCAGCTCCTCCAGGCCGGTGAGGTGGGCCAGCGGGTCGAGTTCGCGCTTCCTGCGGGGAGGACGGGCCGGGGCGCCGAGGATCGCCTGGAGTTCGTCCAGCATGGCGATGTCGTGCACGGAGTGGCCGTCCCGCTTCAGCGAGCGGGCGACCTTGCGGACCTCGCCGGGGTTGAGGACGCGGCGGGCCCAGCGGCCCAGGCGCCGGTCGTCGGCCATGGCCGCGAGGACGCCCTTCGGGGTCAGCTCGGGCCACCAGGCGTCGAGGAAGCCGATGAAGGAGTCCTCGGTGGTGATGTCCTCGTCGAAGGAGGAGCGCAGCTCGGCGGCCAGCTCCGGGTCGCTGTGCCGCCCGGCCGCGCCGGACTTGGCCCACAGGGCGTCCAGCAGCAGCTTGCGGGCGCGCGGGCGCAGCAGGTTGACGGGCGCGGTGCCGCCCAGGGCGGTGTGGCGGACACGTTCCAGCTCGGCGGCCTCCAGTTCGAGGCGGCGGCCGAAGGCGACGACGCGGAGCCGGGTGGGCGGGCCGGCGGGGGTCCCGGGGGTGATGTCGTCCTCGTCGTCGTCCAGGGTGAGCTGCCCGGCGGGGGCGCCGCCGCCCCGGCCCAGCTCCAGGGCGCCGCGCGCCGCCTTCCGCAGCACCTTCAGCATCCGGTGCGAGCCCTTGGCGCGGGCCACGGCCGGGGAGTCGTACAGCGTGGCCTCGACACCGTCGACGAGGGAGCCGATCGCGCGGATGGCGACCTGGCCCTCCTCGCCGAGGGAGGGCAGCACACCCTCGGTGTAGGCCACCAGCAGCGGGGTCGGCGAGACGATCAGGATGCCGCCCGCGTAGCGTCTGCGGTCCTGGTAGAGCAGGTAGGCGGCGCGGTGCAGGGCGACGGCGGTCTTGCCGGTGCCGGGGCCGCCCTCGACGTAGGTGACGGAGGCGGCGGGGGCGCGGATGACCAGGTCCTGCTCGGCCTGGATGGAGGAGACGATGTCCCGCATGGTGTGGCTGCGGGCCTGACCGAGCGCGGCCATCAGGGCGCCGTCGCCGATGACGGGCAGCTCCTGGCCGTCGAGGGTGGCCTTCAGCTCGGGGCGCATCAGGTCGTCCTCGACGCCGAGGACCTGGCGGCCCTTGGAGCGGATGACGCGGCGCCGTACGACCCGGCCGGGGTCGACCGGGGTGGAGCGGTAGAACGGCGCGGCGGCCGGCGCCCGCCAGTCGATGACCAGCGGGGAGTAGTCCTCGTCGAGGACGCCGATCCGGCCGATGTGCAGGGTCTCGGCGATGTCGGCGGTGCTGTCGGGCCGGACCGCGCCCTCGGCGGGCTCGATCGCCGTGTACGCGCCGTCGGGGCCCTTCTTGCCGTCCTTGCCGGCGAGCAGGTCGATGCGGCCGAAGAGGAAGTCCTCGAACTCGTTGTTGAGCCGGTTCAGATGGACACCGGCCCGGAAGACCTGGGCGTCGCGCTCGGCCAGCGCGCCCGGTGTGCCCACCTGGCCGCGTTTGGCCGCGTCGTTCATCAGGAACTCGGCCTCGTGGATCTTCTCCTCTAGACGCCGGTACACCCGGTCCAGGTGTTCCTGCTCGACGCTGATCTCTCGGTCACGTACGGAGTCGTGTGCACCGTGTACCGAGCCGAGCGCGGACTGCTGAACCTGAGCGGCCACCGGGCCCCCTTCTGACGTGCTGGGCAGCCGTCAACCGTACGCGAAGGGGACCCGGCAAAGCTACGTCGGCTACGCGTCCACCTGGACGAGCTTCTTCCCTTCGAAGGTCATCACCTCGAAGTGGTCGATCTCGTTCGGCTTCAGAGCGGTGCCGCCGCCGATGTACAGCGGGTTCTTGGCCTCCTGGGTCGGGGCGTCCGGGAGCCCGTAGCCCCACTTCCCGACGGACCAGGAACCGAGCGTCTGGCGTTCGCCGTTCTTGGCGACCGCGACCAGGGAGCACTTGAGCGGTCCCTTGACGCCCTTGAGCTGGAGGACCGTGTCGGTCCCCCAGTTCTTCTCGCCCATGGCGACGGTGGCGGAGACGCCGGTGGCGTTGTCCGTGCCCGAGACCTTGTCGGGCAGCTTGGCGAAGGTGTCCTTGGCCCCGGCCGCCAGCGGCGTGGCCGTCTGTCCCGAGTCCCCGCCGCTACCGGCCGCCATGACGCCGACCGGGCCGGCGATGATCAGCGCGGCCGCGGCCGCGATCATGTAGAAGCTCTTGCGCCGCTTCTGCGCCCGGCGCTCGGAGACGTCGTCGACCAGTCGCTCCACCAGCCGCGGGCTGGGCCGCGCCGACAGCGACTCGCCGAGCGCGGGGGTGCTGCCGCTTTCCGGGAGGTCGGCGAGGGCGGCCAGCATGGGCTCCATCCCCGCCAGCTCGTCCAGTTGCTGGGCGCACCACTCGCAGCCCGCGAGGTGGGCCTCGAAGGCGGTCGCCTCGGCGTCGTCCAGGATCCCGAGCGCGTAGGCGCCGACGGTCTCGTGTTCGTTGGGCGCTGGAGATCCCTGCATGCGGCCAGACATACCCGTACCACCCGTGCCGAACCCTTGCATTCCCCCGTATCCGCTCATCACGCCGTCACCCCCCGCTCCTCCAGTGCCAGCTTCATCGAACGCAGGGCGTAGAACACCCGGGAGCGGACCGTGCCGCTGGGTATGCCCAGGGTCTGGGCCGCCTCGTTGACGGTACGCCCCTTGAAATAGGTCTCGACGAGGACCTCCCGGTGGGCCGGGGTCAGGTCGTCGAGCGCGTCCGACAGCGTCATCAGCCACAGCGCCTTGTCGATCTCGTCCTCCGCGGGGATGACCTCCAGCGGCGACGGATCGACCTCCTGCGGCCGGGCCTGCCGGCTGCGGTGGCCGTCGATGACGATGCGACGCGCGACCGTCACCAGCCAGGGGCGTACCGAACCGGTCGCCCGATTGAGCTGACCGGCGTTCTTCCAGGCACGGATGAGGGTTTCCTGTACGACGTCCTCGGCGCGCTGCCGGTCTCCGGCCACCAGCCTGAGGACATACGCGAGCAGCGGTCCGGCGTGCTCGCGGTACAGAGCACGCATCAGCTCCTCATCAGGTTCCGAGGGCTGTGAAGACATGCGATGTCGGGCCCTCGATCCACGTTCATTGGCCACGGCCGCATCCTTGCGCACGCCCACCTCCGGTGTCCGGGGGTTCCCCCAGTCGGTCGCTCGCCCACCCGTACGGAACAGGGACGTGTGTTGTTCAAACCTGTGGAGCATTTTTCTTGGGGGTGGTGTGACGAGCGGGACATGCGCACACATTCTCCGCGCCCGATCTTTACATTTCCGACACATCGTCAGGGGCGGTCCGGCGCAACGGACATGACCACGGGAAACCCCTGGCGGGCCACGGTGTTACCTAAATCACTGCACGCCGGCGGGGTCCGGCGGCCCTCAGGCGCGCGCGAGCGCGGCCCGCCGGCGGTGCCGGGCCACCCGCTCCCGGTTCCCGCAGACCTCGCTGGAGCACCAGCGCCGCCTGCGCCCCCGGGACGTGTCGAGGTACACGATGGGGCAGTTGTCCCCTTCGCACTGGCGCACGGCGGCGCGCGCCACGGGGTCGGTGAGCAGCTCCACGGCATCGCGCGCGACGACGGCCAGCAGCGCGGCGCACGCGGGCGCCCCGGCCAACTCCCGTACCAGCGTGCCGTCCTCCCCGCGTACCGCGCGCGGGACCGGGGGCGCGGTGCCCGCGATCTCGTTGACCCGGCCGAGCGCGGGACCGTACGACGCCGGGTCCGCGACGGCGGGGCCGCGCACCAACCGGTCGACGTGTCCGCGCAGTTCCCGGAACCGGACCGGCCAGGAGGCGTCCGCGTGGTCGAGCGGGGTACGGGCGGGCACGAGACCGGCGCCGGTGATCCAGGCGCACAACGGGCCCACGGTGCCGAGCTGTTCGGCCGGGTGCGCGGTCGCGAGCAGATCCAGGCAGATCCGCCCGGCGTCGAACCGCGGCTCGTACGGGGCCGTGGCCGTACCCAGTGCCATGTGTCCGTCACCGCCTAGGGTCACCGAGCGTGGGTTCCGCTTCCCCTCCCACAGTGCCCGTCCGCACCCGGCACCGGAACCCCTCGTACCGCCGTTCCCCGCGGCGCGGCACCGAAGCGGGGCACCGGAGCGGGGCACCGGAAGGCCGGAGCGCCCGGAAACCGGCACCGGGAACCCGGAGCACTCCGGGGCGGCCGCCCGTGCGCCGCGGCTCACCCGTCGGCGTACTTCGCGTCCGCCCTCGGGTCCAGCGCCAGCCGGTATCCCCGCTTCACCACCGTCTGGATCAGCTTCGGCGCCCCCAGTGCCGTACGCAGCCGGGCCATCGCCGTCTCCACCGCGTGCTCGTCGCGCCCGGCGCCCGGCAACGCCCGCAGCAGCTCGGCGCGGGAGACGACCCAGCCCGGCCGCCGCGACAGCGCGCGCAACAGCGCCATCCCGGCCGGCGGCACCGGCTTCAGCTCGCCGTCGACCAGGACCGCGTGGCCCCGGATCTCGACCCTGCGCCCGGCGACCGGCAACGCCCGGGCGCGCCCCGGCAGTTCCCGGCACAGCAGCTGCACCAGCGGCCCGAGACGGAACCGCTCGGGATGGACGGTGTCCACGCCGTGCGCCTGGAGGGGCAGCGCGGTGACGGGGCCGACGCACGCGGGCAGCACGTCGTGGCCGAGCGCGGTGAGCAGGTCGTCGAGGAGCCCCCGTTCCCCGGCGCGGGAGAGCAGGGAGGCCGCGGCGGGGGCGCTGGTGAAGGTGAGCGCGTCCAGGCCACGCGAGACGGCCGCGTCCAGCAGCCGGTCCAGGGGCCCGGTGTCCTCGGGCGGCAGCCACCGGTACACCGGCACCGGTACGACCTCCGCGCCCCCGGCGCGCAGCGACTCGACGAACCCCGGCAGCGGTTCCCCGTGCAGCTGGACGGCGACCCGGCGGCCGTCGACTCCCTCCTCCAGCAACCGGTCCAGCACCTCGGCCATGGACTCGCCGGACGGCGACCACTCCTCGGTCAGGCCGGCCGCCCGGACGGCCCCCTTGACCTTGGGGCCGCGCGCCAGCAGTTCGGTGTCGCGCAGCCGCCCGAGCAGCCGTTCGCCGAGCCCCCAGCCCTCGGCGGCCTCGATCCAGCCCCGGAACCCGATGGCGGTGGTCGCCACGACCACGTCCGGCGCCCGGCCGATGAGTTCCTCGGTGGCGGCGAGCAGTTCGCTGTCGTCGGAGAGCGGCACGATGCGCAGCGCGGGCGCGTGCAGGACGACGGCGCCCCGCCGCTGGAGCAGCGCGATCAGCTCGTCGGCGCGGCGCGCGGCGGTGACCCCGACCGTGAACCCGGCGAGGGGTCCGTGGTCCGGGGGTCCGGGGTGCTGCTGTTCGTCGTCCATGACTCTCCTGCCTGGCCCGCGTGCCGGACCGAGCCTGTCAACGGCGCGTGACGGGCTCGGTTCGGTGTGATGTCGCCGTTGTTACGTCACACTTCCAGGCGGGCCGGCCGTGCCCTCTCCCCGGCCGCGGTGACCGTGGCCGGGCGGCGAAGGTATACGGCCCAGGTCACCGCGGAGCAGGCGGCGTAGAAGGCGAGGAAGGCGGCGAAGGCGCCGGTGCCGGAGCCGTACGCCAGGAAGGACTGCCGGAAGGCGAGGTTGATGCCTGTGCCGCCGAGCGCGCCGACGGCTCCGACGATCCCCATGGCCGCACCGGACAGGCGTCGGCCGCAGGCGACCGCGTCCTCCCCCACGAGGCCCTTCGCGACCGCCTTGGCCTGGAAGATCCCCGGGATCATCTTGTACGTCGACCCGTTGCCGAGCCCGCTCAGCACGAACAGCGCGACGAAGACGGGCACGAACAGCGGCAGGGACTGCCGCATCCCGGCGGCGATCAGCACGGCGGTGGCGGCGGCCATGCCGGCGTAGTTCCACAGGGTGACGCGGGCGCCGCCGTACCGGTCGGCGAGTCGGCCGCCGACGGGCCGGACGAGGGAGCCGAGCAGCGGGCCGGTGAAGGTGAGGCAGGCGGCCTGGAGCGGGGTGCGCCCGAACTGGTTCGTCAGCACCTGGCCGAAGGCGAAGCTGTAGCCGATGAAGGATCCGAACGTCCCCGTGTAGAGGAAGGCCATGATCCAGGTGTGGGCGTCCCGGGCGGCGTCCTTCGCCGCACCGGTGTCGTTGCGCACGGTGGCGAGGTTGTCCATGAACCGCGCCGCGAGGGCGGCCGCCACGACGATCAGCGGGATGTAGATCGCGAGCAGCACGCGGGGTCCGCCGCCCGCCCCGATGACCGCGAGGGCGGCGAGCTGGATCACGGGCACGCCGATGTTCCCGCCGCCGGCGTTGAGTCCGAGCGCCCAGCCCTTCTCGCGCAGCGGGAAGAAGGCGTTGATGTTGGTCATGGAGGAGGCGAAGTTGCCCCCGCCGATGCCGGCCAGCAGCCCCACGAGGAGGAACGTGGAGAAGGACGTCCCCGGCCTCGTCACCGCGAGGGCGGCGACGGCCGGCACCAGCAGCAGGGCGGCCGAGACGACCGTCCAGTTCCGGCCGCCGAAGACGGCGACGGCGAAGGTGTAGGGCACCCGGGCCACGGCGCCGACCAGCGTCACCATCGAGGTCAGCAGGAACTTGTCGGCGGGGGTGAGGCCGTACTCGGGCCCCATGAACAGCACGAGCACGGACCACAGCGTCCAGACCGAGAACCCGATGTGCTCACAGAGCACCGAGAGCCACAGGTTGCGCGCGGCGACCTTCGCTCCGCCGCCCTCCCAGAACCCCTCGTCCTCGGGGTCCCAGTGTTCGATCCAGCGTCCGCCGTGCCGACGGGCCGGTACTGCCATGACGCCTCCACGGTGCTCCGGGTCCCCGGTCTGCCGACGGGACCGGTCACGAAGGTAGGAAGGCCGGGTTTCCGCACTGTGGCGACGGGTGACCAGGAGGCAACGGTGCTCTCACCGAGGGCGCGGTCAGGCGGTGAGGCCACCCCGGCGGGCCCTGGCGGGACCGGCGGGCCACAGCCGCGGTCGCCGCTTGGCGGCGAGGTCCTCCACCCAGCCGAACAGCACGACGCAGCCGCAGACCAGGACCCAGACGATCGCCAGCTCGGGCCAGGAGCTGTCCAGCAGCCAGGAGAAGTGCTCGGACAGCACGTCGAACCGCCACAGGTCGTCCCACAGCGTGGCGGCGGCCAGGATGCACAGGTTGTGCCAGAGGTAGATCGTCACCGCTCGCGAGTTGAGCAGCGTGACCGCCCGCCGCAAGGGCCGCAGCCGGCGCGGCCACTCGCTCCAGGACGGGCTGATGTGCAGGAGCAGCAGGACGGCGCCGAAGGACCACAGGCACTGCGCGAACGGCATGTCGTTGAGGTCGTGGTCCTGCCTGAAGCCGTGGGTCAGCGCGTACCAGAGCCCCACCGCCGCGACGACCGGTGCGACCGAGGGGACGACGTAGCTCGGCACGCGCTTCAGGACGCCTTCCCGGTGCGCCATACCGAGGACCCAGCACGCGCCGAAGACGCTGAAGTCGCTTACGGCGTCGGGCAGTCGCTCCCCCGGCAGGTGCAGGAAGTGGAACTCCAGGGCCGCGCACAGCGCGACCGGCGACAGCACGGTCGCCCACGGCAGCGCCCGCAACGCCCTGAGCAGGAAGGGCGAGAGCAGGACGAACCAGAGGTAGGCGCGGATGTACCAGAGCGGGACGGCCATCTCCGACCCCCAGTCCGCGCCGAGGATCCCGTGGATGCCGGGCAGGCCCTCGGCGTACGGCGGATCGCTCAGCGGCAGGATCCAGTACCCGAGATGCAGCCACCACCACACGGGGTGTCCGTCGTCGTCCGGGCTCCAGCCCTGGAGCACCATGCCGGTCACACCGAGGGCGCCGAGCAGCCAGAGCGGGGGCAGCAGCCGCCGCATCCGGCCGCGGACCACCTGCGGTGCGGGGCGCTTGAGCGAGCGGGCCATCAGGCTGCCGGCCAGCGCGAACATCACGCCCATGGACGGGAACACGACGGTCAGCCAGGGCCAGCCCATCAGGTGGTAGAAGACGACGCGGAAGAGGGCGACCGCGCGCAGCAGGTCGAAGTACCGGTCGCGCGCGGGCGCGGGCCGCGGTGCCCCGGGCTCCGCGGGACCGGTGGGCTCGTCCGTGCCGGGCGGCAGGGTGGGGACGGTCACGTGCTGGGTTTCCTGGGTCGTCGTCGGGAGGGACGCCGGTACGACGTCCGGGGACGCCAGTGCGACGTCCGGGGACGCCAGTGCGACGTCGGAGAACGCCGGTACGACGTCGGAGGACGCCGGTGCGACGTCGGAGGGTGGCGTGGTCATCGGGCGGTGCTTCCGCCCATCACCGGGGTGCCCTCGCCGGGAGCCGTCGGCGGAGCCGCCACCCCGCCGCTGCGCCGGAGCTTCTGCCAGCGCAGGCGGCCGCCGGTGAGCGCCGTGATCCAGGACTGGAGCAGCACGACGTACATGAGCTGGCGGTAGAGGATCTGCTGCAGGGGCAGCGAGATGAGATGGGTCATGCGTTCCCTGTCCAGGCGGAAGGCGTACGCCGCGCAGACCGCCTGGAGGGCGAGCACGCCCAGCCAGGCCACGATCGTCTTCTGCGTGGGGCCGAACACGACGCCGTAGAGCAGGAACACGTCGATCAGGGGGGCCAGCAGCGGGGCGAGAACCATGAACAGGGAGACCAGCGGCAGGCCCACCCGGCCGAAGCGGCCCGAGGGGCCCCGCTCCAGCACGGCGTGGCGGTGCTTCCAGATCGCCTGCATGGTGCCGTACGACCAGCGGTAGCGCTGGGACCACAGCTGCTGGACCGACTCGGGTGCCTCGGTCCAGGCGCGGGCCTTCTCGGCGTACACCACGCGCCAGCCGTCGCGGTGCAGCGCCATGGTGATGTCGGTGTCCTCGGCGAGGGTGTCGTCGCTCATCCCGCCGACCCGCTCCAGGGCGGAGCGCCGGAACGCCCCGACGGCGCCGGGGATCGTCGGCATGCAGCGCATGAGGTCGTACATGCGGCGGTCGAGGTTGAAGCCCATCACGTACTCGATGTGCTGCCAGGCGCCGATCAGCGTGTCCCGGTTGCCGACCTTCGCGTTGCCCGCCACCGCGCCGACCCGGGGGTCGCCGAAGGGCTGGACGAGTTCGCGGACCGTGGACGGCTCGAAGACGGTGTCGCCGTCCATCATCACGATCAGGTCGTGCCGGGCGTTCGCCATACCGCGGTTGAGGGCCGCCGGTTTGCCCGCGTTGAGCTGGCGCACCACGCGGACGTTGGGCAGGCCCATCCCCTCCACGATGCGGGCGGTGCCGTCCGAGGAGCCGTCGTCGATGACGAGGACCTCGACGGGGTGCTCACTGGCCATCAGTGAACGCACCGTGTTCTCGATGCACTTGGCCTCGTTGTAGGCCGGGACGAGCACGGAGACCGGTTCGGTCACCGGCGGGCCCCAGCTGAAGCTCTTGCGGCGCACCCGGCGGGCGTGCGCGCCGGAGAGCAGGAGCATCAGGACGAAGCGGGAGATGACGAGAACGCCGATCACCGCGAGGCAGACGACCAGGACACCGGTGATGCCGTCGGAGGCGGAGACCAGGAAGATCCAGGCCTTGCCCTTCCACAGGTCGGGGCCGGTCACCTCGGTGCTCGCGCTGGGCGCGCCCAGGGCCTCGGTCAGGTTGTCGAAGGTGTAGCCCTGCCGCTGGAGCTTCGGCAGGAACGTGTCGAGGGCCCGCACGGTCTGGTGGCGGTCGCCGCCGGAGTCGTGCATCAGGACGATCGCGCCCTTGCCGCCGTGCGGGGTGGCCCGGCGGACGATCTCGTCGACGCCCGGCTTCTTCCAGTCCTCGCTGTCGATGTTGTCGACGACCGTGATGTAGCCGCGGGTGCCGATGTACTCGGTCACCGGCCAGGACTTGTCGTCCATGGCATTGGCGAAGGAGGAGTACGGCGGCCGGAACAGGGAGGTGCGGATGCCGGCGGCGCCGGTGATGGCGAGCTGGTTGGTGGACAGCTCCCAGTCGATGCGCCGGTGGCTCTGGTAGGAGAGGTCGGGGTGGTTGAAGGTGTGCAGGCCGACCTCGTGGCCCTCGTCCACCATGCGCTTGACCAGCTCCGGGTATTGGGAGGTCATCGTGCCGGTGACGAAGAAGACGGCGTGCGCGTGATGCTTCTTCAGCACGTCGAGCACCTTCGGGGTCCAGACCGGGTCCGGGCCGTCGTCGAAGGTGAGGACGAGGCGGTGGTCCGGGACGCGAAGGCTGGTGGTCCGGCCGTCGCGGGTGTCGATGACCGGGCCGCCGTCCAGGATCTTCTCCGGCACCTGGTCCGTGGCCGCCTCGGGCTGGATGCGGTGGTCGGCGAGGATCTCGCTGTGGACGTAGCCGCGCAGCATCAGCATCGCGACGAGCGCGACGAGGACGAGCAGCGGCAGCAGCAGGCGCATGGGCAGACGCCTGCGCGGGGAACCGGCGCGGGCTCCGGTTACGGAGCCGCGCCGGTTGGTGCGGGAGACCATCAGAGGGTGTGCTCCGGGGACGATGCGGTGAGGGCGGTGGCCGGGGACTGCGCGGCGGCGACGACGGGCTGTGCGGCCGGTGCCTGTCCGGTCAGGGACAGGGTGCCGCCGCCGTGACCGGGACCGTGGTGGCGCCGGCCACCTCCGGTGGTGGGGGTGCCGCCGGCCGGGGCCGGGGTGGTGGGAGCGGCGGTGGGACCGGCCGGGACAGCCGGGGTCGTCGCGGTGGGGCCGGCCGGGGTCGAGGGGGTGGCACCGGAGGACGCACCGCCGTCGGCCGCGCCGGAGGCGGGCGCGGTGACCTTCGGCTCCGGACCGGCCGAACCGCCGGGCCGGGCGGTGGCGGAGCCCGAGCCGGTACCGGGCGTCCCGGTGCCGGCACCGGGCGAGGGGGTCGTACCGCCGCTCCCGGTCGAGCCGGAGCCCGGGGCCGCGCCGCCGGTCGGCCGGGTGGAGTCCTCCGGCGTCGGCGAGGTGTCCACCTGGCCGGCCTGCTTGTTCTTGTGCTGCGGCACCGGCAGCCACGGCGCGTCCGAGTCGCCGGACATCAGCGTGGCGACGATGACGACCGCGTAGACGGCACAGGCCACGGCGACCACCATGCCGAGGCGCCGGAAGGTACGGCTGCGGCGGCCGGACTCGTCGACGAAGACCGGCCCGTCGGAGCCGTCCCGCGCGGCGCCGCGCGGCTGCCCGGCGGCCGGGCTCAACTGGACGTCGGCCAGCTGCACGGCGTCGAGCTGGACCGTCACCTCGTGCGGATCATGAGCGTGGTCACCGCCTCCGGCGGCCTCACCCCGGGAACCGCGCGGAACGCCGCCACCAGGCCCGCGGGCACCGGACGCGACAGGACCCCCGGCAACGGCCACCGTCGGCCGCGCGACGGACGCGGACGGCAGCACGGCGGTCTGCTGACCCTCGACCACGGACGCCGGAGGCAGCACGGCCGTCTGCTCCGCCGCGGCGGCGGGCGCAGGGGGCTGACCGGCAGACACGGGAGGCAGCACGGCGGTCTGCTGACCCTCGACCGCGGGCACCGGGGACTGACCGGCGTCGGTGGGCGCGGGCGTCCCCTGCTGGGTCTGCGCCTCGGGCGCGGGGGGCAGCACTGTCGTCTCCTCGGCCTCGGCGGCGGGACTCGGGCCATCGTCGGTGGGCATCGGCGGCCGCACGGCGGGCTGGTCGGGTGCGGCTGCGGGTTGGTCGGGCGCGGCGGCGGGCTGCTCGGATGCGGCGGCGGGCTGCTGAGGGTCGGTCACGGCCGCCGAGTGCTCCTGGCCCCCGGCCGCGGCCGTCCGGTGGACATCGGCGGCCCTGCGGAACTCGGCCGCCCGGCGCGCCTTGCGCGCCTGCGGGAGCGGGGCGACCTCGTCGGCCTCTCGGCCGGCCTCGGGACCGGGCCGGGGCGCGGACTTGGCCGCGACCTCGGTGGCCTCAGTGGCCTCAGTGGCCTCGGTGCCGGGTGTCGCCCCGAGCGTCACCACGGCCTCGGGCATCGGCTCGGCCCCGGGCACGGGCGTGGGCACGGGCTCGCGCATCGGTTCGGGTGGGGCGGCATGTCCGCCCCGGGGTATCGCGGTGCCCGGATGGGCTTCGGGACGTATGCCGGTCTCCGGGAACGCTCCGTCCCGCCGCGCCGAGTCCTCGGCGGTGTCCGGAATCGTTCCGATCTCCGGGAAGGTCTGGGTGAGGCCTCCGGCCTGCGGTTGGTCCCGGGCCGCGGACGCGACTTCGGGCCACTCCGGTTGGGCGTCTTCTCGCCACTTTTTCACGTGCGCACATCCCCCTACAGGGCAGTTCGGGGTGCGCCTCGACCCTGAGCACCCGTCGGCCGGACCAGGTCCCCACCTGGCCCGAGCGCCCCCTACCACACCGCGCTCAGGCCAAGAATGTAGCGCACGTGGAGATTGTGTCGTCCCCGTGCCTCACTCGTGGACGGTCATCGCCTCCAGATCGATGGCCGGAATCCATCTGCCGGGCGCTCGCCGCAACCACCCCTCGGCCAGGGCGATTCCGGTCACCGCGCTCCGGAGCGCGGTCAGCCCGGGGTGAACCAGCCCCTTGCGCCAGACCAGCGAGACGGGCGAGAGCGGGACGGGGTCGACGAGGGGACGCAGCACCGTGCGGGGCATCGCCGGAAAGTCCACCACGGCCAGCACCGGGTTCCGGGTCTTGGCCATGATCCGCTCGAACTCCTCGTCCCCGACCGGCAGCGGGAGGGGCGGAGCGATCCGTATGCCTCGTCCCTCGAAGAGCTGGAGGGCCAGATCGGTCCACTCCCGGGTGCGCGGGTTCCCCGCACCGGCGTACACCTCCTCGCCGGCCAGCGCGGCGAGCGGCACCTCGGGCAGGGCGGCCAGCCGATGGTCGTCGGGCAGGACGACGGCCATCGGCTCGTAGCGCACGGGCTGCTGTTCGAGGCCGGAGCGCAGGGCCGGATCGAGGCCCGCGAAGCGGCCGAAGGAGGCGTCCAACCGGCCGGCGAGGAGTTCGGCGGCGGCACCGGTGAGACCGCTCTCGTAGCGGGCCATCAGCTCGCAGTCGGGGGCGAGTTCACGGGCCCGGTGCAGGACGCGGCGGCCGGTGGCCAGGCCGGCGGAGTTGAGGTCGACCAGCAGGGGCCGGGGCCGGTCGAAGGCGGCGAGCAGTTCGTCGTGGGCGGCGAGGACGCGCCGGGCGAGCGGCAGCAGGCGTTCGCCGTCCGCGGTCAGGGTCACCTGTCGGGTGGTCCGTACGAACAGTTCGGCGCCCAACTCCCGCTCCAGTCGGCGTACATCACGACTGAGCGCCTGCTGGGCGACGTACAGGCGGGCAGCGGCCCGGGTGAAGTGCAGCTCCTCGGCGACGGCGACGAAGGCGCGCAGGAGGCGGGGGTCCATCGGGGTGCGGGCGGACATGGCGGCGAATCTACAACGCGGGTGCGTGAATCGGCGCGGAGCAGGTGTTGGACGCGATGATCCGCTTCGGGCGAGCGTGGACCCATGCCTCAACAGCCCACACGGGACGGCCTGATACGGGAACGAGTCTCCCGACAGGCCGCGTACCGCCGCCTGTTCGCCCTGCCCGGCACCCTGGCGTTCACCGCCGGCAACCTCGTCGCACGCCTGCCCATGGGCATGTTCGGGGTGAGCGCGGTCGTGATGATCGCCGGGTCCCGGGGCTCGTACGCCCTCGCCGGCGCCGTCACCGCCACCGGGCTCGCGGCGACCGGGGTGGCCGGCCCCTGGATCGCGCGGCTCGTGGACCGGTACGGGCAGGCGCGGGTGGCCGTACCGGCCACGCTCACGGCCGTGCTCGGCAGCCTCGCGCTGCTGCTGTGCGTCCGCTGGGGCGCCCCGGACTGGACCCTGTTCGCCGCGTACGCCGCCACCGCGGCCACGCCCAACATCGGCGGCCTGTCCCGCGCCCGCTGGGCCCATCTGCTGCGCGACGACCCCGGCGCCCTGCACACCGCGAACTCCTTCGAGCAGGCCGCCGACGAACTGTGCTTCATGCTCGGCCCGGTGCTGGCGTCCTTCCTGACCGGCACCTTCTTCCCGGAGGCGGGCACACTGACCGGGGCCGGGCTGCTCATGGCGGGCATGCTGCTCTTCACCGCCCAGCGGGCCACCGAGCCCCCGCCCCGGGCCCGCTCGAAGGCCCCGTCACCCCTGCGCGGTCCCGGCATCCCGCCCCTGCTGGCCTGCTTCGTGGCCACCGGCGCGATCTTCGGCTCCATGGAGGTCATCACGATCGCGTACGCCGACGCGCGGGGACACCGCGCGGCCGCGGGCGCGGTCCTCGCCCTCCAGGCGGCCGGCTCGTGCGCGGCGGGCCTGCTGTACGGGGCGCTGAAGCCGTCCGGTCCGGCGGTACGACGCCTCGCACGGTGCCTGCCGGCGATGGCCGCGCTGATGACGCTGCCCTGGCTGGCGGCCACCACCACCGGTTCCCTCACCGCCCTGGCGGGCGCGCTGCTGGTGGCGGGCATGGCCACCGCGCCGACCATGGTGACGGCCATGACCCTGGTCCAGGACCGCACCCCGGCCGACCGCCTCAACGAAGGGATGAGCCTGGTGGTGACGGCCCTGCTCACCGGCATCGCCTGCGGCTCGGCCGCCGGCGGCTGGACGGCGGAGCACCTCCCCCCCGCGTCCGCCTTCGCGGTCCCGGTGGTGGCGGCGGTCACCGCCGCGCTGATCCACCTGGGCACGCGCCCCGGCGTGGCGGCCGCCGGTTTCCGCGGCCGTCCATGACAAAGGCCGTCATCCACGGCAGAGGCCGCCGTGCATGACAAAGGCCCCGCCGCTCGTAAGCGACGGGGCCTTTGCCCACATGGGGTACGGAGGACTCGGGAGTCCTCCGATCGTGGAGATGGCGGGAATCGAACCCGCGTCCAACGGTGCGGAATCAGGGCTTCTCCGTGTGCAGTTCGCTGCGCTTTTCTCAGCCCCGGAGATCACGCGAACAAGTCTCCGACGGGCTCAGTCACTGTTAGATTTCCCTCTTCACCCCGTGACCGGGATCAAGGTTTAGTCCCCTAGCTGATGCCAGGATCCGGGTCGGGAACAGCCCCGGGCTGACACTTCGCAAAGTCGCTACTTAGGCAGCGAGGGCGAAGGAATCGCGCTTGGTGTTGGCGATTATTGTTTGCGACATATGGTTTACGAGATCATTGCCGCTTCCTCGACACGCTTCCCCTGCTTCGACATCCGCTGTCGAAACCGATCATCCCCATGTTGATTTTTCAAGTGCCCCCGCGAGGGAGGCGCGCACCCGCTATGGAGTGCAGTGCCATCGTACGTGACCAACGCACGACAGTGCCAGCCTATTCCCGGCGGGGCTGCTAGCCGCCCCGCTGCTTGCGCTTCGCCGCCGCGATCGCGCGGTCCGACTCCCGGCGGTCCTGCTTCTCCCGCAGGGTCTGCCGCTTGTCGTACTCCTTCTTGCCGCGCGCGAGGGCGATCTCGGCCTTCGCCCGGCCGTCCTTGAAGTAGATCGCGAGGGGCACGATCGTGTGCCCCGTCTCCTGGGACTTGGACTCCAGCTTGTCGATCTCCTCGCGGTGCAGGAGCAGCTTGCGCTTGCGGCGCACGGAGTGGTTGGTCCAGGTGCCCTGGCTGTACTCCGGGATGTGGGCGTTGTGCAGCCACGCCTCGTTCCCGTCGATCTGGACGAAGCCGTCCGTCAGCGACGCGCGCCCCTGGCGCAGCGACTTCACCTCGGTGCCGGAGAGCACGAGCCCGGCCTCGAAGGTGTCGATGATCGCGTAGTCGTGCCGCGCCTTCTTGTTCTGCGCGACGATCTTGCGCTTGCCGTCCTTGGCCGCCTTCGCGGCCCCTCCGCCCTGCTTGGGCTGGGACTCCTTCGGTACGTACATTCCCTTGCTCATAGTGCCGCCTATTTTCTCACCACACAGGGGGTGCGAGGGAAGCGTTTTAAGGGGGGGCCCGGCAGAGGGCTACGGCTGGTCGCCGAGCCCGGCGAGAACGGTCTCGGCCCGCGCCAGCGCCCCGGCGCCCGCCTCCAGGTCCGGAGTGATGCCCCGGCGGTCGACCACATGGCCGGAGGGGGTGCGGTAGTGGCCCACGGTCAGCTCGGCCACCGAGCCGTCGGGCAGCGCGGTCGGCATCTGGACGGAGCCCTTGCCGAAGGTGCGGGAGCCGATCACGACCGCGCGGCCGCGGTCCTGGAGGGCGCCGGTGAGCATCTCGGCCGCGCTCATGGTGCCGCCGTCGACCAGGGCGACCAGGGGCCGGTCGGTGTCGCCGCCGCGGGCGGCGTGCAGGGCGCGCTGGGCGCCGTCGACGTCGTAGGTGGCGACCAGGCCGCCGTCGAGGAAGGCGGAGGCGGCGCCGACCGCCTCGGTGACCAGGCCGCCGGAGTTCCCGCGCAGGTCGAGCACGATCCCGGCGGCCGCCGGGGCCTCTCGCACGGCGGTCCGCACGGCGTCGCCGGAGCCCTTGGTGAAGGCGTCGACGCGGATGACGACGACGGAGCCGCCGGCGAGTCCGCGGGCCGCGACGGAGTCGGTGGACAGGCGCGCCCGGCGCAGGGTCAGCGTCCACGCGCGCGTGCCGCGCTGCAGGCCGAGCGTGACCGTCGTACCGGCGGGCGCGTCGTCGGCGTCGCCGCGGAGTAAGGAGACGACCTCGGTGACCGGCCGTCCGTCGACCTTGCCGCCGTCGACGCTGCGCAGCCGGTCGCCCCTGCGGATCCCCGCGTCGGCGGCCGGCGATCCGGTCCGCACCCGGGTCACCTCGATACGGCCGTCCCGCTCGCGCCGCGCCCACAGGCCCACACCGGTGTACTCGCCGTCCAGGGCCTCCTGGAACTCCTGGTACTCGCCCTCGGAGTAGACGGCGCCCCAGCGGTCCCCGCTGCGGCTGACGGCCCGTTCAGCGGCCTCCATGGGGGACTTGCCGTCGGCCATGGCCTCGGCGGCGGCCCTGCGCACGTCCTCGTGGTGGGCGGCCGTACCCGCCGCCCCGACGGTGTTCCCGCGGCCGGACCGGCCGTTCTGCCCGCTCGGCCCGCCCTCCGGGAAGGAGCCGGTGGCGGCGCCGGCGACCAGGACGCCGGCGAAGACCAATGTCAGGGCGGCCCCGCGGCACTTGCGGCGGGGCTGACAGAACAGGGCACGGCCTGACATGGCGGTGAGTCTAGGACAACGCGAAGGGCCGCACGGGCGGATGCCCGTACGGCCCTCTTGGTATGCGTCACACCTTCAGGTACTTGCGCAACGCGAAGAACGCCGCCAGGGAAGGCATCAGCACGCTCGTGGCGAGGATCAGCGGCAGCTTGGTGAACACCGCGTCCCAGCCGACGAAGTTGATGAGCGTGAGCTTCGTGGACAGGCCCATGCCGTGGTCGATGGTGAAGTACCGGCCGACCACCAGGAACACACAGGCGAGGCCGCCGCCGATGAGGCCGGCCACCGCGGCCTCCATGATGAACGGCGCCTGGATGTAGAAGCCGGAGGCGCCGACCAGGCGCATGATCCCGGTCTCGCGCCGGCGGCTGAACGCCGAGACGCGCACGGTGTTGACGATCAGCAGCAGCGCGACGATCAGCATCATCGCCATCACGCCGAGCGCCGCCCGGTTCATCAGGTTCAGCAGCTGGAAGAGGTTGTCCAGGATGCCCTTCTGGTCCTGCACCGACTGCACGCCGTCACGCCCGTTGAAAGCGGTCGCGATGACCTGGTACTTCTGCGGGTCCTTGAGCTTGATGCGGTACGACTCCTGCATCTGGTCCGGCGTGAGGGAGCTGGCCAGCGGGGACTTGCCGAACTGCTCCTTGTAGTGCTTGTACGCCTGGTCCTGGGACTCGTAGGTGACCCTCTCGACGAGCGAGGTCATCTTGTCCAGGTCGGCGCGGATCTGCTTCTTCTGGTCCTCGGTGACCGCGCCCTTGGCGCAGTTCACGTCCGACTGTGCGTCACTCTTGTTGCACAGGAAGATCGAGACGTTGACCTTGTCGTACCAGTAGCCCTTCATGGTGCTCACCTGGTCGCTCATCAGCAGCGAACCGCCGAAGAGGGCCAGGGAGAGGGCGACGGAGACGATGACAGCGAAGGTCATCGTGAGGTTGCGGCGGAGACCGACACCGATCTCCGACAGAACGAACTGGGCGCGCATGGCGTCTGGTTATGCCTTTCCGTCGTGGAACGTCAGTGCTGGTAGCCGTAGACGCCGCGGGCCTGGTCGCGGACGAGGCGGCCCTTCTCCAGCTCGATGACGCGCTTGCGCATCTGGTCCACGATGTTCTGGTCGTGCGTCGCCATGATGACGGTGGTGCCCGTCCGGTTGATCCGGTCGAGCAGCTTCATGATGCCGACGGAGGTCTGCGGGTCGAGGTTGCCGGTGGGCTCGTCGGCGATGAGCAGCTTGGGCCGGTTGACGAAGGCGCGCGCGATGGCCACGCGCTGCTGCTCACCACCGGACAGCTCGCCCGGCCTGCGGTCCTCCTTGCCGCCGAGCCCGACGAGGTCGAGCACCTGCGGCACGGACTTGCGGATCTCGCCGCGGGACTTGCCGATGACCTCCTGGGCGAAGGCCACGTTCTCCGCGACCGTCTTGTTGGGCAGGAGGCGGAAGTCCTGGAACACCGTCCCCAGCTGGCGGCGCATCTGCGGCACCTTCCAGTTGGAGAGGCGCGCGAGGTCCTTGCCGAGGACGTGCACCTGACCGTGGCTGCACCGCTCCTCACGGAGGACGAGCCGCAGGAAGGTGGACTTTCCGGAGCCCGAGGACCCCACGAGGAACACGAACTCGCCCTTCTCCACCTCCAGGGAGACATCCCTCAGGGCTGGACGGGTCTGCTTGGGGTAGACCTTGGAGACATTGTCGAATCGGATCACGGATGCACCACGGGTCGCCGGGGGTAGATGAGCGTGACCATACGCGAACGAGGTGTACGCGCGCAGGGTCCGGTTGCGGTTGGACGACACTTGTGCGTTTTTGTACGGGGCCGGATTCCGGCTTACCCGGGTGGCCGCGCTTCTTCCGGGGGAACCTGGCAAAGTGGAGGGGGAACGTTCTCGTTCCCGGATGCGTTGTGTCTGTGATGGCCGGAGCAAGGAGGGCGACCGCATGACGTACGACCGGTTGGTGTGCGCGAACTGCGCGGCGCCCGTGAGCGAGGGCCGGTGCCCGGTGTGCCGTGCCAACCGCGAGCGTCTGCAGCAGGAGAGCTTCTTCGCGGGGCTGAACCCGGTGGCGCTGATCGCCCTGCTGGCGGTGCTGGTCGCCGCGGTGGTGCTGCTGGCGCACCAGACCGTCTAGGAAGCCCGCAGAACACGCCGGAAGGGCCCGGAGCGCGATGCTCCGGGCCCTTCCGTCTGTACCTGGCCGCGTCCCGCACCTCGTGTGCGGAACGCGGTCGTACGGCTACGCTCAGGCGGCCGCGCCGCCCCGGCCGCCCGCCAAGCGCGGCAGGATGCGGAAGCCGATGCCGCCGGCGATCATCGTGGCGGCGCCGACGAACAGGAACGTGGTCTCGCCGGCACCGGTCTCGGCGAGCTGCTTGCCGCCACCCTGGGCCGTGGCGTCCGAACCCGTGTCGGTGAGGGCCGAAGAGCCCTCTTCCTGGGAGACGTTGTTGTTGCCGCCGCCGTTGGGCGTGGTGTGGTTGCCGGTGCTGCCACCGGTGCCGTGGCCGCCACCGTTGGAACCGCCGGCGTTGCCGCCACCCGTGGTGTCGCCACCCGTGGTGGAGCCACCGCCGGTGGTGTCACCACCCGTGGTGTCACCACCCGTGGTGTCGCCGCCCGTCGTGGTGTCGCCGCCGGTGGTGTCACCACCCGTGGTCGTGTCACCACCCGTGGTCGTGTCGCCGCCGGTGGTGTCACCGCCGGTGGTCGTGTCGCCGCCCGTGGTGTCGCCACCCGTGGTCGTGTCACCACCGTTGTCACCGCCGATGACGCCGCCGATCACGCCGCCGATCGTGGCGTCGCCACCGGTGGTCGTGTCACCGCCCGTCGTGGTGCCGCCCGTGGCGTCGCCACCGGTGGTGTCACCACCCGTGGTGCCGCCGTCCGTGCCCTCGGGCGGGCAGTCGACGCCGGTTCCGATGGTGCAGGACGGGTCGGGCTCGTTGCCGTCGGCGGAGGCCACTCCCGCCACCATCAGCGAGGCACCGGCCGCGATCACGGCGCCGGCTGCTATCCGCGCGACGCGGACGCGCGTCTTCTTGGTCATATGGTTGCTACCCCCAGTAGCTGATCGTCAATGAGGCGGCGTGCGGGGCTTGCCGTGATCGACGGGGGTGGCCGCGACGAGATACGCGTCCGTTCCCCCGGTTCACATGCGCCCCAGAGATACGCATGCCACGCTTCACCCTTCCCATTTTTCAAAGCAACGTCAAGGCCGTTGCACGCGCGATGTCCGATGGGATGACGTTTGCGGGGAATTGGAACCTGTGAGTGTGATGTAAAACCCAGACATACAACAACTGCCGCCCCATGGACGGCAGTTGTCATATCGACAAAATTACTTCTCCTGCTGCTTGCGCCAGCGAATTCCGGCCTCGAGGAAACCGTCGATCTCACCGTCGAGCACGGCCTGCGGGTTGCCGACCTCGAACTCGGTGCGCAGGTCCTTGACCATCTGGTACGGGTGCAGGACGTACGAACGCATCTGGTTGCCCCACGAGCTGCCGCCGTCGCCCTTGAGGGCGTCCATCCTGGCCCGCTCCTCCTGGCGCTGGCGCTCCAGCAGCTTGGCCTGCAGAACGTTCATGGCCGTGGCCTTGTTCTGGATCTGGGAGCGCTCGTTCTGGCAGGAGACCACGATGCCGGTGGGGAGGTGGGTCAGACGGACCGCGGAGTCCGTCGTGTTCACGCCCTGGCCGCCGGGACCCGAGGAACGGTAGACGTCGATGCGCAGGTCCGACTCGTCGATCTCGACGTGGTCGGTCTGCTCCACGACCGGGAGCACCTCGACACCCGCGAAGGACGTCTGACGGCGGCCCTGGTTGTCGAAGGGCGAGATGCGCACCAGGCGGTGCGTGCCCTGCTCGACCGAGAGCGTCCCGTACGCGTACGGGATCTGGACGGCGAAGGTGGTCGACTTGATGCCGGCCTCTTCCGCGTACGACGTCTCGTAGACCTCGGTCTTGTAGCCGTGGCGCTCGGCCCAGCGCAGGTACATGCGCTGCAGCTGCTCGGCGAAGTCGGCGGCGTCGACGCCACCGGCCTCGGCGCGGATGTTGACGAGGGCCTCACGGGAGTCGTACTCGCCGGAGAGCAGCGTGCGGACCTCCATCTCGGCCAGCGCCTTCTTCACGGCGGTCAGCTCGGACTCGGCCTCGGCACGGGTGTCCGGGTCGTCCTCCTCCTCGGCCATCTCGAAGAGCACGGAGAGATCGTCGATCCGCCCCCGCAGCGTCTCCGCCTTCCGGACCTCGGCCTGGAGGTGGGAGAGCTTGCTGGTGATCTTCTGCGCCTCGTCCGGGTTGTCCCACAGGGACGGCGCGGCCGCCTGCTCCTCGAGCACGGCGACATCTGCCCTCAGCTTGTCGAGGTCCAGGACGGCCTCGATCGACTCCATGGTCGAGGAGAGGGACTTCAGCTCTTCGGATACATCGACGACTGCCACGCCTCCAGCGTAACGGCTCCGCCGGGCGCCCAGGTCCTGCGGCAAGGGGTGCGCGCTCGGCTCCCCCGCGCCGCGGGCCCCCTCCACCGGGGCGCCGCCGCTCCCGGACCCCCGCCGCCGGGCGGGTGAGCGGGCAGCGGGGAGGAGGGCAGCGGTCAGGGGGCCGACGTGCTGTGGGACGGCCGGGGCGGCGGGTCGTCGTCCGAGGCGGCCCACGCCCCGATGCCGACTGCGGCCACCAGCAGCGCCCCTGCCACGCCGAACGTGATTCTGCGGCGCCGGGCGGCCGCACGGTGCCGGGCGGAGCCGGGACGGGGCGCTCCCGCGGGACGCGGGACGCGGGCCGTGCCCAGGGCACCGCCCGCCAGCTCGTCCGGCGCCGGCACCCGCATCGACGTATGGGTGTCACGGTTGGAGTCCGGCTTGGACCCCTGCACGAGGGACACCGCGCCGCGCCGCCGCGGCAGCTCCGCGGCGGGCGCCGGGTCCTGTTCCGGCGCGTGCGCCTCCTCGGGGGCCTCCGCGTCCGGCTCGTCCACGTCCAGCGGCGGAATGCCCGCCAGCGTCGGCAGCTGCTCCCGCAGCCGCGCCGCGAGCTCGGAGGCCCGCAGCCGGGAGGCCGGGGCCTTCGCCAGGCACTGCACGAGCAGCTGCCACAGCTCCTCGGGGATGCCGGGCAGCGGTACGACGGTCTCGGTGACGTGCCGCCGCAGCACCGCTCCGGGGTGGCCGCCGCCGAAGGGCGTGAAGCCGGCGAGCAGTTCGTACAGGACCGTGGCCAGGGCGTAGATGTCCACGGCGGCCCGCGGGGGCAGCCCCTCGACGATCTCGGGGGCGAGATAGTCGGGCGTACCGATGATCTTCGTGACGCGGGTGCGCTTCGGCGCGTCGATCAGCTTGGCGACGCCGAAGTCGGTGAGCAGCGCGGGATGGGCGCCGCCGGGGCCGAGCGGGCCCCGCATGTCCAGCAGGACGTTCTCGGGCTTGACGTCCCGGTGCACCACTCCGGCCGCGTGCGCGGCGGCGAGCGCGTCGGCGATGTCGACGACGATCGCCACGGCCGCCTCGGGCGCGAGCCGCCGCTCGCGATCCAGCCGGGTGCGCAGGTCGGTGCCCCGGACGAGGTCCATGACCAGCGCGAGATCGTTGCCGTCGACCACCAGGTCGCGCACGGTGACGATGTGCGGGTGTTCCAGACCCAGCAGCGCGGTGCGCTCCTGGACGAAGCGCCCGACGAGCTCCTGGTCGGACGCGAGGTCCTCCCGCAGGATCTTGATCGCGACGGGGCCGTCCGGCCCCTCGCCCAGCCACACCGTGCCGGCGCTGCCCCGCCCCAGGATCTGGTTCGCGGTGTACCGGCTGCCGATATTCCGTGCCAAGACTGCTCCTACAGACGCGTGTTGCCGATGCTGCGTCGCTGCCGGGGCGCACACATCGGCGGCTGTCGCCGAGGGCCCCCGGACCCCGGCCGACGACCGACCAGGACTCCCAGCCGACAAAACTACGCGCCCTGTGAGGCAACCTTCACCGCAGAGCGGCAAATCACTCGCCGGATGTCGACAAGTCGCCGACCCAGCGGTCAGTTCGAGCCGTCGGAGGAGTTGCTCAGGCCCTTGACCCAGTCACTCAACTGACCGGCCCAGTCGCTCAGTTGGCTCCAGTAACCCTCACCCTTGCCGACCCAGGTGTGCAGCGGGGTCAGGTCCCAGATGAGCCAGCTCGCGACGACCAGGATGACGATCGTGAACAGGCAGCCCTTCAGGCAGCCGAGCCCGGGGATCTTCATCGGATTGGCGCTGCGCTGCCTCGGCTCCCGGGGCTCGCGCGCGGGCCGCTGCGGCTGCTGGGGCGGCGCGTACTGCTGGGGCTGCTGCGGCGGGGCGTACTGCTGGGGCTGCTGGGACTGGCGCTGCTGGCGGCCGTACCCGGCGGGCGGCCGCTGCTGGGGCTGCTGCGGGCGGGCCTGCGGAGCCGGCTGCGCCTGCCGCTGCGGGCGGGCGACCTGCCGCTGGGGGCGGTGGCGCAGCGGGTCCTCGCCCGGGTCGAGGTACTGGACCTGCGTCTGGTCGTTGCGGTCGCGGGCGGCGCGCAGCTGGGTCTGCCACGGGTGCGGCTGCTCGGGCTGCTGGCCCTGCTGGCCCTGCTGCCCCTGCCATCCCTGCGGCGCCGGCGGCACCGGCGGCATGACGGCGGTCGGGTCCGCGGCGCCGGCGCCGGTGTTCGGCAGCATCGCGGTCGGGTCCGCCGCGCCGGCGGGTCCGGAGGTGTGCGGCAGGAAGCTGGTCACCGCGTTCGGGTCGTGGGCGCCGTACGCCCCCTGCGGCCCGTTCACGGGCAGTACCTGCGTGGGGTCGGCGGCGCCGGGGACGCCCGGGACGGCGGCCGGGGCCGGGTCGGGGGCGAGCAGGGCGCCGACGCCCTCGGCGGCCGCGATCTGGGCGGCGTTCGCGTGCACGCCGACGCCCTCGGCGACCACGCGCAGGGCGCGCGCGAGGTTCTCCGCGCTGGGCCGCTCCCCGGGGTTCTTGCGCAGGCAGCGCTCTATGACCGTCCACAGCGGGTCGGGGACGGTGGAGGGGCGGCGCGGTTCGGCGCTCAGGTGCTGGTGCAGCACCTCGAGGGCGGTGGCGCCGGCGAACGGCGGGCGGCCGGTGACCAGTTCGTACAGCAGGATGCCGGCGCCGTAGATGTCGACGGCGGAGGTCTGCGGGCGGCCCTCGGCGGACTCGGGCGCGACGTAGGCGGGGGTGCCCACGAACTCCTGGGTGCGGGTCAGGCCCGGGGAGTCGGCGAGGCGGGCGATGCCGAAGTCGGTCAGCAGCGGGTGCATCCGGCCGTCGTACTGCGTGAGCAGCACGTTGGCGGGCTTCAGGTCGCGGTGGACGACGCCGTCGGCGTGGCTCGCGGCGAGCGCGTCGGCGACCTGGGCGGTGAGCAGGGCCGCGGCGACCGGGGTGAAGGGGCCGTTCTCGCGCAGGTAGCGGTGCAGGTCGGGGCCCTCGACGAGGTCCATGACCAGCGCCAGTAGATCGCCCTCGACGACCAGGTCGCGGACCCGGACGATGTTGGGGTGGGTGAGCCGCAGCAGGACGGAGCGCTCGCGCAGGAAGCGCATCACGATGTCCGGGTCGCTCGCCAGCTCCTCCTTGAGGACCTTGATCGCGACCGTCTCGCCGGGCTGGCCGGCCACGGCCGCCTCGGCTCCCGCCGTCTCGCGCTGGCGGGCACGCCAGACGGTGCCCGTGGCGCCGCGTCCGAGCGGCTCCTCGAGCAGGTACTTGCTGCCGACTGGCCGCACACGTGCTCCCTGCTGCTTCGTGGCTGCTTGCTTGGCTGCTCGCTCGCCTGTCTCCGGGTGTTCCGATCCACTGTAGTGCCGCCCCCCACGGCAGTACGTAGACGTTCCCGTCCATGTTCGAAGGAAAGACGCTCGCCTCGGTCGCCTGGTTGCCGGTTCCCGGACGTGACCGATCTCAACTGATCACCGTCGCGGCACTGGTCAGGCACTTTTGGGGGCAGAGCCGACCAATCAAGATCACTTGGTGCCCGGCCGGGGGCGGACTGTCGGTGACAGGTGCGAGGATGCGTCCAGTACTGGCCGACGTGCTCGGGGTGGGGTGGGGCAAGTCCGCGCCCGCGCAGAAGGGACCGCTGACGGCGATGCAGATCCGGCTGACCGTCGTAGATCCGCTGGGACCTTCCCCGCAGCGAGGCCGCGCCGCGAGCCGTGACGTGCTGGTCACCGCGCCCGTGGGCACGGACCTGGCCGCGGTGGCGTCGGCGCTGGCCGCGGCGGTCACCGGGGAGGGCGGCGCGGGCCGGGATTCCGGTGGCGCGCCGGTGGTCCTGTACGCGGGCACGGAGCGGCTGGACGCCAGGCGCCGCACCCTGGGCGAGCCCCCGCTGGTCGACGGCGCGGTGCTGTCGCTGGGCGCCCCGGCGGCCCTCGAACCGCATCCCGAGCTGGACGACGCCCCGACCCAGCTGCACGTGATCGCCGGCCCGGACGCCGGCGGGGTCCACCTGCTGCACGGCGGCCGCATCACCGTCGGCCGCTCCGCCGACGCCGACGTACCCCTGGACGACCTCGACGTCTCCCGCCTCCACTGCGCCGTCACCGTCGCCCCCGACGGCCACGTCACCGTCACCGACCTCGGCTCCACCAACGGCACGACCCTCGACGGCACCCGCGTCACCGACCGGCCCCTGCGCTTCCCGCCGGGCGCCCTGCTGAGGATCGGCGAATCCGCCCTGCGTGTGACGCCGTCCGGGGGACCCGCGGCCCGGGTGCGGACGGTGCCGGACGGAGAGGGGTACGTGCGCGTGCCTCTCGGCGTCGAGGGTGCCGGGGACGCGGGCGTCCCGGGGACGGCCGCAGGACCCGGCGGCGACAGTGCGCCGGGCGCGGCGAACCCGGCCGCGTACGCGCGCGCGGGCCGCGTGGACTCCGCCCCGGACACGGCGTACGGCGCGCGCGCCGGCTCCGCTCCTGCGGCGGCCTCCGGCTCCCTCGACGGGCCGACCCACCACGCGTACGGCACCGGCGCCTGGGGCCCCGCGGACGCGGGGGCCCACGAACACCGGCGCGGGGAGCGGCCGGCGGTACCCGGCCAGGCCGGGGCACCGGGGATCGAGAGCCACGGCCCGGGCGCGGGCTCGCCCGGCCGGGCCGCCGGCACCGGGGCGGGCACGGCTTCCGCCGACCGGACCACGAGCGGCTACGGCGCCGGTGAGCCGGGGGGCGGCCCCTGGGCGGCCGGGGACCGCGGTCCGGCCGCGGCCGCCGGAGCGCGGCTCTACGACAGGCGCGGTCAGGGCTCCGCCGGCAGGAGCGCGGACGCGGGGCACCCCGCGCCCGGCACGCCCGGCACGCCCGACGACGGCGCGTGGCCGCGTGCCGCGGCGGCCTCCGGTACCGGCACCGGGCACGCGGACGCGGGCCTCCCCCACGCGCCCCACGCGCCCCGCACGCCCGACGACGAGGCCTGGGGCCGCGGAACTCCCGGCCCGGCCGGCCAGGTCACCGGCAGAAACCCCACGGACGCGGACCTCTACGGGACCGGCACGTCCGGCGCTGCGGCGCGGCCGTACCGGGTGCCCGGCTCCGACTCCGGTTCCGCTTCCGCTTCCGCTTCCGGCGGGTACCCGGAGGCCGGCCGCCCCGGATCCCGTGGCCTCGACGGCGGGGCGTGGTCCGCCCACGACACCCACGCGGGGCGCCAGGGCGTAGGCGGCGATGGCGGGACGGCCGAGGGCGGACACCCCGGTACGACGACTCACGACGCGCTGCCGGACGAGGGCACGCGCGCGGGCGGCCGCAAGGGCACGCCCGTCCGGGGCACCGACGTTCCCCCGGGCGCCCGGCGCCGGGGCGGCCTCGGGGCATGGGCGCGCAGGCTGGCCGGCGGGCGCGCCGGGCAGCCCCCGGCCGGCCCGGACGCGTACGCCGAGACCGCCAAAACGCCCGGTACCCCGGCGCCCGGGGTGCCGCAGCGGCCCGACACCTGGCCGGATCCCGCCGCACTGCTGCTGACGGCACTGGGGCCGGGCCCCCGGCTGTGGGAGCGCGGTCAGGGCCACCCGGAGGCGCTGACCGTACGGCTCGGCACCGCCGACCGGACCGCGCCGGACGGCTCCGGACCGTTGCCCGCGGTGCCGGTGACCGCCGCGCTGCGCGAGGCCGGGGCACTGGGCCTGGCCGGTCCGCGCCCCCGGCTGTCGGGGCTGGCCCGCGCGGTGCTGGCCCAGCTCGCCGCGCTGCACTCCCCCGACCTGCTGGAGATCGTGCTGATCAGCGCGGACCGTTCCCGCCCGGTCGAGGAGCGCACGGCCGAGTGGTCCTGGCTGGGCTGGCTCCCGCACGTCCGTCCCGGACGTGGCCAGGACTGCCGCCTGCTGCTGGCCTACGACCGCGAACAGGCGGCGGCACGCGTGGAGGAGCTCCTGCGCCGGGTGGAGGACCACGCGGCGGCGGGCCTCGGCGCGGCCCGGCCGTCCCCGGCGCGGACGGCCCCGGTCTCCCGTTCCCCTTACGCGTCCCCTTCTTCTTCGCCTGCCTCGGGTTCCTCTTCGCCGGCCTCGGGTTCTTCCCGCTCCGCCGAGTCCTTCCCCGGTCCCGTGACCGCCGCGCACCGCCCGTCCTGGGTCAGGGAGGGTGCCGAGCCGAGCGGCATCGGCGGTTTCCCGGGGCCGTACACCGTCGTCGTCCTGGACGGCGACCCGGGCGGGGCCGGGCTGCGGGAAGCCCTCGCGCGGCTGGCCGTGGCGGGGCCCCGGGCCGGTGTCCACGTCGTGTGCCTCGCCGAGACCACGGCCACCCTGCCCACTCCGGCCCCCTCCGCCGCTTCCCCCGCCGCCTCCGGCGCCTCCCCGGCGCCCCCGTCGGCGTCCGCTTCCCCCGACCCGTCGGTGACGGAGGCGTACGAGGCGGCCTGCGCGGTCACGCCGACCTTCCGGCACTGCGGTGCCGTGGCGCTGCTCGGCGGGGACGTCGCGAGCGTGCTGCACCTGATGCGGGTGGCGCCGACCGGTCCCGTCGGCACGGGCACGCTCGCCGCCGTGGACGCCGTCTCCGCCGCCTGGGCGGAGCGGTTCGCGCGGGCACTGGCACCGCTGCGCCCGGACGGTCCCGGCGAGCGGCACGCGCGCGCGACCGTGCCTCTGCCCCTGTCGGCGCGGCTGCTGGAGGAACTGGGGCTGGCCCGGGCCACCCCGGCGTCGCTGATGGCCCGCTGGGCGGACGCGGCCGACGACACGGAGTCGCTGGGCGGCCGGGCCCGGACGGTGCTCGGTGCCGGGGCGCGTGGCCCGCTCACCGCCGACCTGGTGGCCGACGGCCCGCACCTGCTGATCGAGGGACCGGCCGGCAGCGGCCGTACCGAACTGCTGCGGGCCCTGGTCGCCTCGCTGGCCGCCGCCGAACGGCCCGACCGGCTGAGCATCGTGCTGATCGACGGCCGGGACGGCGTCGGCACGGGCGCGGGGCGCGGCGAGGGGCTGCGCGTCTGCACGGACATCCCCCATGTGACGACGCATCTCATCGCCAACGACCCGGTCCGCATGCGGGAGTTCGCGCAGTCCCTGAGCGCCGAGCTGAAGCGGCGGACCGAGCTGGTGGGCCTCACGGACTTCGCCCAGTGGCACGCCGGACGCGAGGTGTCGGGCCGTATCGTCGCGCAGCGCTCCCCGGGCGGACGCCCGGCCGTGCCGGGGTCGGCGTCCGGGGGCGGGAACGGCGACATAGACGCGCCGCCGAGCTCCACGCTGCGGCTGCGGCCGCGTGCCGCCGCCCGGCAGCACACCGAGGCGGCGCCGCCGCTGCCCCGGCTCGTGGTGGTCGTGGACGACCTGGACGCGCTGGTCTCGCCCGCGCTGGGCTCGACGGGCCGGCCCGCCGCCGGTTCGGTGATGCGCGCGCTGGAGGCGGTGGCCCGGGAGGGCGAGCGGCTCGGTGTGCACCTGGTGGCGGCGGCCGGGACGGGCGGTCGTACGGCGGAGACGGAACCGGCCCGGCAGGCCACCTTGCGGGTGACGCTCGACGCGCCGTCCCCGGGTCCGGAGGAACCGGCGCCGGGGCGGGGCGTGCTGACGCACCCGGACGGGCGGACCGTGGGCTTCCAGGGCGGCCGGGTGACGGGCCGTATCCCGCGCACCGCGACCCAGCGGCCCACCGTGCTCGCGCTGGAGTGGGAGCGGACGGGCGACCCGCCGGCCCGCCGGCCGGTGCGGGAGCTGGGCAACGGCCCCACCGACCTGGCGCTGCTGGCGAGCGCGGTGCAGCGGGCGGCCCGGGAGGTGTCGGCGGCGGAGGTGCCCTCTCTGCTCTGATCGACTCCCCGCTCCCCCGGCCGCTCCGGTTTTCTCCGGCATCGGCACGCATACACCCCCGATCACGAGCCGGTCACGATGACCCCCGGGACGGGGCAGGCACTCTTGCCGCCCTCGCGGGGCCCGGCGTACACCGGAGCGCACGGGACAGTGTTCTGACGTTCAACGGAGAACGAAGAACGGGGAAGTGATGCGCCGCAAGAGCAGCACCATCCGGACAGACAGGGCCGTCGCCACACTCGCCGCTCTGCTGGCGGGAGCCCTCGCGCTCACCGCCTGCTCGGGCGGTGACGACAAGAAGGACAACGGGGAGAAGGACGGCGGGACCGGCGGCTCCTCCGTCTCCCTGCCGAAGCTGGACGGCGCCCGCCTGGAGGTCGCCGCCGTCTGGACGGGTACCGAGCAGAAGAACTTCAAGCAGGTCCTCGCGGAGTTCGAGAGGCGCACCGGCGCGAAGGTGACGTTCGTGCCCGCGCAGGACCCGATCATCAACTTCCTCGGCTCGAAGGTCGCGGGCGGCCAGCCGCCGGACGTGGCGCTGCTGCCGCAGCCGGGCGCGATCCGGCAGGCCGTGGAGAAGAACTGGGCCAAGCCGCTCGGCGCCGAGGCGGTCAAGGAGCTGGGGAAGAACTACTCCCAGGGCTGGCAGGACATCGGCAAGGTCGACGGCAAGAGTTACGGCGTCTACTACAAGGCCGCCAACAAGTCGCTGATCTGGTACAACGCCAAGGTCTTCGAGAACGCGGGCGCCAAGGAGCCGAAGTCCTGGCCGGAGCTGTTGAGCACCGCGCAGGCGGTGTACGACTCCGGGGTCACCCCGTTCTCGGTGGGCGGTGCCGACGGCTGGACGCTGACGGACTGGTTCGAGAACGTCTATCTGTCCCAGGCCGGCCCGGACAAGTACGACCAGCTCGCGCAGCACAAGCTCAAGTGGACCGATCCGTCGGTGAAGCAGGCCCTGACCACGCTGGCCCGGATCTGGGGCAAGAAGGACTACGTGGCGGGCGGCGCGGACGGCGCCCTGCAGACCGAGTTCCCGAACTCCGTGACGCAGACCTTCACCGGTGGCGACCAGCCGAAGGCGGCCATGGTCTACGAGGGCGACTTCGCACAGGTCAACATCGGTGACACCAAGGCGAAGGTGGGCACGGACGCGAAGGTGTTCCCGTTCCCGGCGGTGGGTGCGAACGCGCCCGTCGTCTCCGGCGGTGACGCGGCGGTGATCCTGAAGGACTCCAAGGCGGCGCAGGCGCTGGTCACCTTCCTCGCCTCCCCGGACGCGGCGACCGTCCAGGCGAAACTGGGCGGCTATCTCTCGCCGAACAAGAACGTGCCGGTGTCGGCGTATCCGAACGAGGTGCAGCGGACGATCGCCAAGGCCCTGGTCGCGTCCGGCGACGACTTCCGCTTCGACATGTCCGACCAGGCCCCGCAGGCCTTCGGCGGCACCCCGGGCAAGGGCGAGTGGAAGGACCTCCAGGACTTCCTGAAGAACCCGAAGGACGTGGCGGGCGCCCAGGAGAAGCTGGAGAAGGACGCGGCGGCCGCGTACGGAAGCGGGAGCTGATCCGGCCATGGCGTCGGCAGCGGCGGCAGGGCCCGCACCGGGCCCCGCCGCACCCCGCAAGCGCCGCGGCGGCGTGACCGGCACCCGCAGGACGGTGGCAGCGCTGTTCCTGCTGCCGGCCCTGATCCTGCTCGGCGCGCTCGTGGTCTACCCGATCGGGTACTCACTGGTCCGCAGCTTCACCGACTCCTCCGGCGACGGATTCGCCGGGGTCGACAACTACAAGGCCCTGTTCACCGACGACGGCATCCGCACCGCCCTGAAGAACAACGTCATCTGGGTGGTGTTCGCGCCCACGGTCTCCACCGCGCTCGGCCTGGTGTTCGCGGTGCTGACCGAACGGGTGCGCTGGGGAACGGCGTTCAAGCTGGTCGTCTTCATGCCGATGGCGATCTCGATGCTGGCGGCCGGGATCATCTTCCGGCTGGTGTACGACCAGGACCCGGACAAGGGGGTCGCCAACGCGGTGTGGGTGGGCGTGCACGACACGTTCGCGCAGGCGTCGGCGTTCCCGAAGGCGCACCCGGGCCGCGAGTCGCCGCTGGGCCCCGCTCAGGGCGGCTTCCTCACCAAGGACCCCGTCCGCGCCGGGCGTCCCGTCACCCTGCCGCTGGTCGGCGTGGCCCCCGACCGGATGCCCGACAGCGCGAGGAAGGCGGTGGCCGCCCGGCCCGAGCCGGGGAAGGTCACCGGCACGGCCTGGCAGGACTTCACCCGCGGCAAGGGCGTCGGCAGGCTCGGCATGCCCGACGCGTCCGAGCTGGGCTACGCCGGTATGCGGATCGAGGCGGTGAAGGACGGCGAGGTGGTGGCCTCCACGAAGGCCGCCGACGACGGCACCTTCACGCTGCCCGCCGCCGCCGACGGTGCCTGGCTGCGCCTGCCGGCGAGCAACTTCACGGAGCCGTACAACGGCGTCGACTGGCTCGGCCCGGCGCTGGTCACCCCGGCCGTCATCGGGTCGTACGTCTGGATGTGGGCGGGCTTCGCGATGGTGCTGATCGCGGCGGGGCTCGCGAGTGTGCCGCGGGAACTGCTGGAGGCCGCACGGGTGGACGGGGCCACCGAGTGGCAGGTGTTCCGCAAGGTCACCGTCCCGCTGCTGGCGCCGGTGCTCGCGGTCGTCACCGTCACACTGATGATCAACGTGCTGAAGGTGTTCGACCTCGTCTACATCATCGCCCCCGGCTCCTCCCAGGACGACGCGAACGTGCTGGCGCTGGAGCTGTACCGCAAGGGCTTCGCGGAGGGCCGACCGGGCGTCGCGAGCGCCATCGCGGTGCTCCTGCTGCTGCTGGTGATCCCGGTGATGCTGTTCAACATGCGCAGGCTCAGGCGGGAGGTGCGGCGATGACAGCACGCGCGCCTCACGACGGCTGGGGGTCCGGGGGTCGCCCCCCGGGAGAACGCAGCAACATGCGCAGGCTCAGGCGGGAGGTGCGGCGATGACAGCACGCGCGCCTCACGACGGCTGGGGGTACGGGGGTCGCCCCCCGGGAGAACGCAGCAACATGCGCAGGCTCAGGCGGGAGGTGCGGCGATGACGGCGACCGTCGAGGGCATCGGCAAGGAGGCGTCCGCCGGTGCGGCGGCGCGGGTCCGGCCGTCGCTCGGTTCGAAGATCGTGGGGAGCCTCGGCGGCGGACTGGTCCGCTTCTTCCTCGTCCTGGTCGGCCTGTTCTGGCTGGTGCCGACCGTCGGCCTGCTCCTGTCCTCCCTGCGCACACCCGAGGACATGAGCGCGAGCGGCTGGTGGACGGTGTTGAGCAAGCCGTCCCAGCTGACCCTCGGCAGCTATCAGAAGCTGCTGGAGAACGGCGACATCACCCACTCCCTGCTGAACACCGTGCTGATCACGGTCCCGGCGACCGTGCTGGTCGTGGTGATCGGCTCGCTGGCCGGCTACGCGTTCGCGTGGATGGAGTTCCCCGGCCGGGACTGGTGGTTCCTCGGCGTGGTCAGCCTGCTCGTGGTGCCGGTGCAGGTGGCGCTCATCCCGATCGCCGAACTGTTCGGCAAGGTCGGCCTCTTCGGGTCGATCCTCGGGGTGATCCTGTTCCACGTCGGCTTCGGCCTGCCGTTCGCGGTGTTCCTGCTGCGGAACTTCTTCGCGGAGATCCCCCGCGAGCTGCTGGAGGCGGCCCGCCTCGACGGCGCGGGTGAACTTCGCCTGTTCGCAAGGGTGGTGATGCCGCTCGGCGGGCCCGCGATCGCGAGCCTCGGCATCTTCCAGTTCCTGTGGGTGTGGAACGACCTGCTGGTCGCGCTGGTGTTCACCAAGTCCGGTTCGCAGCCGATCACAGTGGCCCTGCAGACGCAGGTACGGCAGTTCGGCAACAACATCGACGTACTCGCGCCCGGCGCGTTCCTCTCGATGGCCGTCCCGCTGGCCGTGTTCTTCGCGTTCCAGCGGCAGTTCGTGTCCGGGGTGATGGCGGGCGCGGTCAAGTAGCCGCACACCTGCGGGATTTCACGGGGGCGGGTCTTCGCGGCCCGCCCCTCCCCGTTCACCGGGCGTCCCCCACATGACGTAGGAACCGTAACCAAGTCACTCCATCGGCCGTTGCCGGGCATAACGCCCGCGCCGACCGACCCATGGAAGCCCCTTGCCCAGGTTCAGTGTCATCGTCCCCGCGTACAAGGTCCAGGCGTATCTGTCCGAGTGCCTGGACTCGGTGCTCGCGCAGTCGTACCCCGATCTCGAACTGATCGCGGTGGACGACTGCTCCCCGGACGCGTGCGGGGAGCTGATCGACGAGTACGCGGCCCGCGACGCACGCGTGAAAGCCGTGCACCTCACCGAGAACCAGGGACTCGGCCGCGCCCGCAACGCGGGGATCGCCCGCGCGACGGGCGACTACCTGGTCTTCCTGGACAGCGACGACACCCTCACCCCGGACGCGCTGCGCGCCGTGGCCGACCGGATCAAGGAGACCGACGACCCGGACGTCCTGGTCTACGACTACGCGCGCACCTACTGGGACGGCAGGGAGGTCCGCAACCAGGTCACCGACCCGCTGACCGAGCGGGGCCCGGCACCGTTCCGGCTGGAGGACCGGCCGGGGCTGCTGCGGGTGCTGATGGTGGCCTGGAACAAGGCCTACCGGCGGGAGTTCGTCCAGAGTCACGGTTTCGCGTTCCCGCCGGGCTACTACGAGGACACTCCCTGGACCTTCCCGGTGCTGATGTCGGCGGGGTCGATCGCCACGCTGGACCGGGTGTGCGTGCACTACCGGCAGCGCCGGCAGGGCAACATCCTGTCCACCACCAGCCGCAAGCACTTCGACATCTTCGAGCAGTACGACCGGGTGTTCGCCTACGTCGGGGCGCGGCCCGAACTCGCCCGCTGGCGGCCGGAGCTGTTCCGTCGCATGGTCGACCACTACGTCACGGTCTACACCCGCCGGGACCGGCTGCCGCGCGGGAGCCGTGCGGAGTTCCTGCGCGGGGCCCGCGCCCACTACCGCCGGCACGGGGTCCCCGGCGGCGCCCTGCCGCCGCGCTCGCGGCTGCGGCACGCCCTGGTCCGCCACGGCATGCACCGCACCTTCCGCGCCCTGCGCCTGGCCGCGGCCGTCCGCCGGCGCGCCCTGAAGTCGGCGGTGCGGCTGGCCCGCGCGCTCAGGACCGCCGCGCTCCGGCTGCACTACCGCGTCCAGCTGCGCCTGCCGCTGCGCGCCGACCGCGCGGTGTTCGGCGTCCACGGGGACCGGGGGCACGGCGGCGACCCGGGCGCGCTGGAGGAGGCGTTCCGCGCGCACGCCCCGCACATCCGCACCGCCTGGACCGTCCGCCCCGGGCACGAGGACGCCGTCCCGCCCGGCCCGCGCCGGCTGCGTCCGGGCACCGCCGCCTACTGGACGGCGCTGGCCCGCTCCAAGTACCTGGTGCACGACGGGGAGTTCGACCGGGGGATGCGCAAGCGCCGGGGCCAGGTCTTCGTCCAGACCCGGACCGGCACCCCGCTCAGGCGCGTGGGCCTGGACCTCCAGGAGCGTCCGGCGGCGGCCCGGGACACCGACTTCGGGGAACTGCTGCGGGGCGTCGACCAGTGGGACTACGTGCTGTCCGGCAACCGGCACTCCACGCTGACCTGGGAACGGGTCTGCCCCGGCCGCTACACCACGCTGGAGTACGGCCGTCCGCGCAACGACCGTTTCCAGCGGGCGACTTCCGCGGACGTGACCCGGCTGCGCGAGTCGCTGGGCGTCCCGTCGGGCTCGGTGGCGGTCCTGTACGCGCCCACCCACCGCGACCACCGGCGCACCCAGCACCCGGTCCTGGACCTGGAGCGCGTCCTGCGCCGGCTCGGCCCGCGCTTCGTGGTCCTGGCCCGCTCCCACCCCACGCGGGGCGGCCCCCTCGGCTCGGGCGCCCGGATCATCGACGTCTCCGGCCACCCGGACGTGGAGTCCCTCTGCCTGGCCTCGGACGTCCTGCTCACCGACTACTCGTCACTCATGTTCGACTACGCCGCCCTGGACCGGCCGGTCGTGGTGCACACCGAGGACTGGGAGGCCTGTCAGGCGGCCCGGGGGACCTACTTCGACCTGCGCGCCTTCCCGCCGGGCGCGGTCGCGCGCACCGAGGACGAGCTGATCGACATCTTCGCCACCGGCCACTGGCGCGGCTCCCGCTCCGCCCAGCTGCGGGCCTCGTTCCGGGAGCGGTTCTGCCCGTGGGACGACGGACGCGCCGCCGAACGCGTCGTACGGCATGTGCTGCTGGGCCGGGCGGAGGGGCTGCCGGAGGTCATCCCGCTCGCCGGGCGGCAGCCGGTGCCGTCGGCGGCCGCGGCCTCGGGGCGCTCCCCGCTCACGACCGTGCCGCAACCTTCCGGTCCCGTCCCCGTCACCGAGGGCCGCTGAACACCGTTGAACCCACCGGGAGTTCCCATGCCCCTCAGCTCGACGCGGCCCACTCCGACCCGGCCCTCCACCTGGCGTCCCGCCGGACGGCCCGGCCGCGTCCGCAAGACGACAGAAAGAACAGAATGCCCCGCTTCAGCATCATCGTCCCCTCCCACGGGGTCACCGGCCGGCTGTCCCAGGCGCTGGACTCGGTCCTCGCCCAGTCCTTCGGCGACCTGGAGCTGATCCCGGTCTGCGACGCCCCCGACGACGGGGGTCCCCCCTGTTCGAGCACGGCCGGGAACCCGGGGCAGGCCGCCGAGGTGGCCGCCGGATACGCCGGGCGGGACTGCAGGGTGAACCCGGTGACCTCGCCGCCGTCCGCCGGGCTGGGCGGAGCGCGCAACGCCGGGCTGCGGGCGGCGACCGGCGCGTACGTGCTGTTCCTCGACGGCGACGACCTGCTGCTGCCCGGCGCGCTCGCGGCGCTGGACGCCCGGCTGACGGAGACCGCGGGCGTGGACGTGCTCTACACCGAGCACGAGCGGACCCCCTGGTGGGAGGGCGAGCCGGGCAATCCGGCGGCCCCGCTGCTGGCGAAGGCGCCGAAGGGGGCCTTCGCCCCCGGTGACGCCCCGGAGCTGACCGGCGTCCAGCTCCCGGCGTGGAGCGCGGTCTACCGCCGCACCTTCCTCACCGAGCACGAACTCACCTTCCCCGACAGCCACTTCACCGACCTGGGCTGGGGCGGCCTGACCACGGTCGCCGCCGGGCGGCTCGCGGTGCTGCGCCGGCCCGTCGTACGGCACCGGCTGCGCCGCCAGGGCAGCAGGCTGAACCTGCCCGGACCGCACCAGCACGCCCTGCTGGACCAGGTCGAGCTGGTGCTGACCCGGGCGGCCGAGCGCGGGCTGTCCGCCGCGCGCACCCGCGCGCTGTTCGAGCAGCTGTGCGCGCACATGCTGCGGACGGCGTCCCGGCCGGAGCGGCTGGCCTCCGGGCACCGGGCGTTCTTCCGCCGTGCCGGCCGCCTGTACCGCAGGCACCGCCCCGCCGGCTACACACCGCCGCCCGGCAGCCTGGGCGTCCAGCACCGGCTGCTGGCGGCGGGCGCGTACACGGCCTTCCGCGCGCTGCGCGGCACCAACCAGGCCGCGGCCGGCACGCTGGAGCGCCTCCCGCGCCCGCGCATGCTGCGCACCCGGCTGCGCTACGCCCGCGACCTGCGCCGCCCGCTCGACCCCCACCTCGCGGTGTACTGCGCCTACTGGGGCCGCGGCTACGCCTGCAACCCGGCCGCGATCCACGCCAAGGCCCGTGAACTCGCCCCGCACATCCGCTCGGTGTTCCTGGTGGAGGCCGGCCAGGAACACACGATGCCGGCGGACGTCGAGTACGCGGTGATCGGCACGCGCCGCGCCTGGGAGGTGCTGGCCCGCGCCAAGTACCTCGTGAACAACGCCAACTTCGCGGAGGGCGTCGTCAAGCGTCCCGGCAGCGTGCACGTGCAGACCCAGCACGGCACGCCGCTGAAGACGATGGGTGTGGACCAGTCGACGTACCCCGTGGTGGCCGCGCGGTCCGGGAGCTTCACCAAGCTGCTGGGCCGGGTGGACCGCTGGGACTTCAACCTCTCCTCCAACCGGCACTCCACCCAGATGTGGGAGCGCGCCTTCCCCGGCTCGTACGAGCATCTGGAGTACGGCTATCCCCGCAACGACGTCTACTGCACGGCGACCGCCGACGACGTCGCCCGTGTCCGGCGGGAGCTGGGCGTCCCCGAGGGCAAGACCGCCGTCCTGTACGCCCCCACGCACCGCGACCACCACACCGGCTTCGAACCCGGCCTGGACCTGGAGGCGTTCTGCGCGGCGGCAGGCGACGACATGGTCGTGCTGCTGCGCGCCCACTACTTCTACGACCAGGGCCTGCCGGCCGGATCGGGCCGCGCCGACCGGGGCAGCCCGGTCAGCCGGGTCAGCCGGGTCATCGACGTGTCCTCGCACCGTTCCTCGGAGGACGTGTGCCTGGCGGCGGACGCGCTGGTCACCGACTACTCCTCCATCATGTTCGACTACGCCAACCTCGACCGGCCGATCGTCGTGTACGCCGACGACTGGGAGGTCTACCGGGAGACGCGGGGCGTCTACTTCGACCTGATGGCCGAGCCGCCCGGACCGGTCGCCCGCACCCCCGAGGAGCTGGCCGCCGTCTTCCGGGACGGCGCCCACACGGGTCCCGGGTCCACCGCTCTGCGGGCCTCGTTCCGCGAGCGCTTCTGCCAGTTCGACGACGGGCGGGCCGCCGAACGCGTCGTACGGCGGGTGCTGCTCGGCGAGCCGGCCGAGGCGATCGAGCCGGTCGTCCCGCTCGCGGAGCGCGTCCCCGCCCCCGCCGCCGCGACCCTCGTGAGGAGCTGATCCGCCGTGCCCCGCTTCAGTGTCATCGTCCCCTGCTTCAAGGTGCAGGGCTTCCTGCGCGAGTGCCTGGACTCGGTGCTGTCGCAGTCCTTCGGCGACCTGGAACTGATCGCCGTGGACGACCGCTCTCCGGACGGCTGCGGCGCGATCCTCGACGAGTACGCCGAGCGCGACCCGCGCGTGACGGTGCTGCACCTGCCGGAGAACGTGGGCCTCGGCCGCGCCCGCAACGCCGGGATGCCGCACGCCACCGGCGACTACCTGTTCTTCCTGGACAGCGACGACACGCTCACCCCGGGCGCGCTGCTCGCGATGGCCGACCGGCTGGCGGAGTCCGCCGACCCGGACGTGCTGGTCTTCGACTACGCCCGCACCTACTGGTGGGGCGGCACCCGGCGCAACGTCCTCGCGCATGTGCTCGCCGAGGCCGCGGACGGCACCTTCACGGCCGCCGAACGGCCGGAGATCCTGGACCTGCTGATGGTGGTGTGGAACAAGGTCTACCGGCGCGACTTCGTCGAGGAGCACGGCTTCGCGTTCCCGCCCGGGTACTACGAGGACACCCCCTGGACCTTCCCGGTCATGCTCAGCGCGGGCCGGATCGCGACCCTGGACCGGATCTGCCTGAACTACCGGCAGCGCCGGCAGGGCAACATCCTGTCCACCACCAGCCGCAAGCACTTCGACGTCCACGACCAGTACGAGCGGGTCTTCGCCTTCGTCGCGGAGCGCGAGGAGCTGCACGGCTGGCGGCCCTACCTGCACCGCAAGATGGGCGAGCACTGCCTGGACATCCTGGCCAAGCCTGACCGGCTGCCGCCCGCGGACCAGGGGGAGTTCTTCCGGCGTACGACGGAGATGTTCCGCAGGCACCGGCCCGAGGGCGCCCGCGTGGACGGTGAGGTCGCGCTGCTGGAGGGCGGCTATCCGGCCTACCGGCTGAAGCGGCAGGCGGCGCGGGCCGGCCGGGAGACGGCGCGGCGGGCGGGGCAGGCGCGGGGGGCCGTTGCCGCGCGGGTCCGGCGCGGCTGGGCCGGGCTGCACGCGCGCCGCCCGCTCGATCCGGAGCTGGTGGTGTACTCGGCGTCCTCGCACCGGGGCCTGCTCGGCGACCCGGCGGCCGTCTACCGCAAGGCCGCGGAGATCGCCCCTCACCTGCGCGGGGTGTGGGTGGTCCAAGACGAGCAGACGGCGGCGGAACTGCCGTCCGGGACCGAGTCCGTGGTCGTCGGCTCACGGCGCTTCCTGGAGGTCACCGCGCGGGCGAGGTTCTTCGTCAACGACGTCAACTGGCCCGGCTCGCTGGCCAAGCGGCCCGGCAGTGTGCACATCCACACCCACCAGGGGACCCCGCTGAAGTACATGGGCGCCGACCTGCTGGACAAGCCCGGCGCCCGGCTCGGCTTCGACGTGCCGCAGATGCTGCGCCGGGCCGACCGCTGGGACCACAGCCTGGTCGCCAACCGCCACTCGGAGCTGGTCTGGGAGCGGGCCTACCCCTGCCACTTCACCTCGGTACGCACCGGCAGCCCGCGCAACGACGTGCTGGTCCGGGCGGCCGGCACGGACGGCGGGCACGGCGACGGCGGCGAGTTCCGGCGTCGGCACGGCATCCCCGAGGACCACACGGTGGTGCTGTACGCGCCGACCCGCCGGGACTACCGGCGCGGCGGGCACGTGGACCGGCTCGACGTGGCCGGGTTCGCGGCCGGCCTCGGCGCGGGCCACACCCTCGTGGTCCGGCTGCATCCGACGCTCGCGAACGGTCCCGCGCGCGGGGCGGGCCTGGCCGAGCTGGCCCGGCGCGGGATCGTGGTGGACGCGACGGACGAGCCGCACGTGGAGAAGGTGCTGCTCGCCGCCGACGTCCTCGTCACCGACTACTCGTCCCTGATGTTCGACTACGCCAACCTGGACCGGCCGATCGTGGTGCACGCGGACGACTGGGCCGCGTACACCGCGAGCCGGGGCACCTATTTCGACGTCACCGCCGAGGCGCCCGGCCATGTCTCGCGCTCGGACGGTGAACTGGCCCGGCTGTTCGCGTCCGGCTCGTGGCGGGACGCGGACTCGGCCAGGCTGCGGGCGGCCTTCCGGGCGCGGTTCTGCGAGTTCGACGACGGTCTGGCCGCCGAGCGGGTCGTACGGACGCTGCTGCTGGGCGAGCCGATGACGGAGCCCGCGTCCATGCGGATTCCCGGTCCGTCCGTGGGCGGTGACGTGCTGACGCCGGCCAAGCGGTGATCCGCCGGTGACGAAGGTGCGGTGAGCGGCCGGTCGCGAGGCGCGGTGCGCCGGCCGACCGCGTCGGGGCGGTGATCCGCCGGCCCCGAGGAGGTGGGGCCGCGCGGGTCACCGGCCGCGTCGGGGACTGGTCGACGACCCGTCGGGGACTACTCGATGACGAGGTCGACCTCGATGTTGCCGCGGGTGGCGTTGGAGTAGGGGCAGACCTGGTGGGCGGTCTCGACCAGCTTGCGGCCGGTCTCCTGGTCCACCGTGCCGGGCAGCTCGACGCGCAGCGTCACCTTCAGGCCGAAGCCCTCGCCCTGCTTGCCTATGCCGACCTCGGCGGTCACGGCGGCGTCGCTGACGTCCACCTGCGCCTGGCGGCCGACGAGGCCGAGGGCGCTGCCGAAACAGGCGGCGTAACCGGCGGCGAAGAGCTGCTCGGGGTTGGTGCCCTCGCCGTTGCCGCCGAGCTCCTTCGGCATGGCCAGCGGGAGGTCGATCTTGCCGTCGGAGGAGACGGCACGGCCCTCACGGCCGTGGGTGGCGGTGGCGACGGCGGTGTAGAGCGCGTCCATGGAAACCATCCCTCTCGGAGTTCGTATGGCGTTCCGGCGGCTCCGGTGCGGCGCCGCCCTCACGACCACGAGTAGAGCACACAATTAAGTTGTGCACAACTAAATGGCTCGCACGAGCTACCCTGGAGCCATGACCGCCTCGCCGAAACGGCCGACCACGACACCGACGGACGGCAGCCCCGCCGACGCGGACTGGCTCCGTCTGGACCGCCAGATCTGCTTCTCCCTGCACGCCGCGTCCCGCGCCTTCAACAGCGTCTACCGCGTGGTGCTCAAGGACCTCGGGCTCACCTACCCGCAGTACCTGGTCATGCTGGTGCTGTGGGAGCAGGGCGACGTGCCGGTCAAGACGCTCGGCGAGCATCTGCGCCTCGACTCCGGCACGCTCTCCCCGCTGGTCAAGCGGCTGGAGGCGGCCGGCCTGGTGCGCCGGGAGCGCAGCACGCGGGACGAGCGGTCGGTGTGGGTGCGGCTCACCGGGGAGGGCGCGGCGCTGCGCGAGCGGGCGCTGGAGGTGCCGCGCCGCATCGCGTCGGCGACCGGGTTCGACCTGGAGGAGGCGCTCGAACTGCGCGAACGCCTCGACCGGCTCACCGGCGCGCTGGACGCGGCGGCACTGGAGGAGACCCCGGGCTGCCGCTGACGGCGGGCCCGCGGACGTAGAGGCGTACGGCCATGTCGCCGCTGACCGACTCCCGCACGGGCACGAACCGCTCCGCGAGGAGGGCGAGTTTGGCCCGCTCGACGGCGGCGCCGGGACGGCGGCGCCCGGTGAGCATGCTCCGGTCCGCCACGACCCACACGCGGTCGAGCCGCGCCATGCGGTCCCGCAGGGTCCCGGCGTCGGTCTCGCGGCCGTACAGGGTCCCCGACTCGGGCCCCGGCACCGCCAGCGCCACGTCCCGCGCCCCCCGGAACGTCCCGGGATAGGTGAGGGCCACGTTCCGCTCCGCCGCGGGCAGGAACAGCACCGGCTCCCCGGGCGCCGCCTGGCGCGCGGCGGCGCGGGAGACGGCGGCCAGGTCGTCGGGGCGGTGGCCGGGCACCCGGTCCGCGCTCAGAAGGGGGAGCTGGTGGACGACGGCGAGCGTGATCAGGGCGGCGCCGGCGACCGGCACGACAGGGAACGGCGACAGCGGGGCGCACAGGCGCCGCAGGGTCCGCGCCACCCGGTCCGCCCCCGCCGCCACCAGCAGCGGCGCCCCCGACAGGGCGTACAGCACGTACCGGTCGACGTAGAGCGGCGACATCTGCGAGGCCAGCATCAGCGCGGCAGGCGGCAGCACGGCCAGCGGCAGGCAGACCCCGGCGCAGGTCACCTCGCCGCGCCGCCCCGCCAAGCCCAGCAGCCCCACCACGGCGAGCGCGAGACACGCCCAGTACACGCCGTCCGTCGGCCCCAGGAAGGTGCGCAGCAGCCCCCGCGCCGTCTCGGCCGTCGGCGGGCGCAGCCACGCCAGCTGGGCCGACTGGGCGTGGGAGATCAGGACCATCGGGAGCAGTGTGAGGACGACGGCGCCCGCCGCGCGGCCCCAGGCCCGCCACAGCCCGGCCCCGGCCCGCGCCAGCGCCAGCGAGGCCGCGTGGGCGAGCAGCAGCAGGACCGCGAACTCGTGCAGCCAGCAGGTGAGGGAGAGGACGGCGCCGTACGCCCACCAGGCGCGGCCCACCCTCACGGACCCCACGGACCCGACGGCTCCCGCAGTTCCCACGGCTCCCACTGCCCGCACGAACAGCAGGGTCGCCGCCGTCGCGCCGGCCGCGACCAGGGCGTAGGAGCGGCCCTCCTGGGCGTAGTGGCCGGCCATCGGCGAGACCGCGTACAGCAGCCCGGCCCACAGTCCGACGCGCGGGCGGACCAGCCGGGTGCCCAGCTCGGCGACCAGGCCCGCGGTCACCGCGGCCGCGCACAGCGAGGGGAGCCTGAGGACGACCTCGCCCGGGTGCAGGGGCACGACCGCGTGCATGAGGAGGTAGTACAGGCCGTGCACGGCGTCCACGTCGTGCAGCAGCCGCCAGATCTGCGGCACCGAGCGGCGGGCGACCTGGAAGGTGACGGCCTCGTCGCGCCACATCCCGCCGCGGTCGAGCCCCCAGAACCCGAACCCGAGCATCACCAGCACGGGCACGCACACGGCCACGGCCCGCCGGACCCGCCACGGCAGCCGCCCCGGCAGCTGTCCCGACGGCCGTCCCCGCATCTGCCCGGGCAGTGCCGCGGCCGCCGTTGCGGCCGCCCGACGCGACCGCGCATTCACAAGAGGCCCGATGTTCACCATGGCCCGATCTTTTGCGATTAGCCAATCTTTTCCGCTCATTGACGGCGTATCAGCAGGGATACACCATCCGCGCGGATTAGGCTGCCATGCGATGAACCGTCTCCGTGAATCCCCCGGCCCGGTCCTCGCCCTCACCGCCGCCTGGCTCGCCACCCGCGCCCTCATGCTGTGGGTGCTCGTCCACTCGGGCACGCGCCTGCTCGGCGGGGGTTCGGTGACGCGCGAGGTGTGGCGGCTGTACTTCCGCTGGTACGGCGCCCTGTCGCACGGCACGTTCCCGGTGCACGACACCACCTGGCAGTACCCGCCCGGCGCGGGCGCGGTGCTGCTGGCGCCGGGGCTGCTGCCCGGGCTCACGTACTTCCAGGCGTTCGTGGTGCTGACGCTGGCCGCCGACGCGCTGATCGTGGCGGCGCTGGTCCGCGCGGGGACGCGGCCGGGCCGGAGCCTGTGCGGCGCCGCCCTGTGGACGGGCGGCCTGCCGCTGCTGCTGCACGTGCCGCTCGCGCGCTACGACGTCCAGGTCACCGCGCTCGCCGTCCTCTCCCTGCTGACGGCACGGCGCTCCCCGCGCGCGTGCGGTGTGCTGGGGGCGCTGGGCGCCGTGGTGAAGGTGTGGCCGGCACTGGTGCTGCTGGGCACACCGCCCGGCCGGGTGACGCGGACGGCGTGGACGTGGGCCGTGGCCGCCGCGGGAGCCTCGGTCGCCCTCCTGGCGGTCTCGTTCGACAACCCCTTCGGCTTCCTGCGGGAGCAGGGCGGCCGGGGCGTGCAACTGGAGTCGCTCGGCGGCACGGCCCTCAACCTGGCGCGGCACGCCGGGTGGTCCGGCCGGACCCGCTACCAGTACGGCGCGGTCGAACTGGTGGGCCCGTACACGCACGTCGTCGCCACCGTCTCCCTGGCGCTCACGGCGGCCGCGTTCGGGCTGCTGGTGCTGTGGAGGGTGCGGGCCCGGCACTGGAGCCCGGCCACGCCGTACGACGCCGCGCTCACCGCGGTGCTGCTGTTCACCGTCACCAGCCGGGTCATCAGCCCCCAGTACATGGTCTGGCTGCTCGGTCTCGCCGCCGTGTGCCTGACCTCGCGGCACACCGGCCAGCGTCCGGTGGCCTTGCTGGTCCTGGCGGCGAGCGCGCTGAGCAGCGTGGTCTACCCGCTGTCGTACGGCGAGGTCGTCGCCGGGACCTGGACCGGCTGCCTGCTGATCCTGGCCCGCAACGTGCTGCTGACGGCGGCGGCCGTGCTCTCCTTCGTCCGGCTGTGGCGCTCCACGCGGTCGCCGGCCGCGAAGGCCCCGACCGTGACCAGGCCCCGGGCTGATTCCGATCGGCTTCCGGATCACGCGCTGAGCGTCTCCTGACGCGGTACGCCCGACCCTCCTACGTTCCCGGCCCGTGGACGCCATGCACCCAGCCCCAGCAGACCCGCCCGCCCTGCCGGACCCCTCGGCCCCCGCGGGCCCCCCGGACCCACACCCGGACCCGCACTCGGATCCGGACCCACGCCCGGACCCGCCCCCGGCGTCCCGCGCTGCCGTGGTCGTCATCGGATACAACGACGCCGCCCACGTGGCGGACGCCGTACGCTCGGCCCTCGCCCAGGGGCCGGCCGTCGGCGAGGTCGTCGCCGTGGACGACTGCTCGACGGACGGCAGCGGCGCGCTGCTGGACCGCCTGGCCGCCGGCGAACCCCGGCTGCGGGTGGTGCGCCGGAGCGCCAACAGCGGCGGCTGCGGCACCCCGCGCAACACCGGGATCGACGCGGTGACGATGCCGTACGTGATGTTCCTGGACAGCGACGACGTGCTGCCGCCCGGCGCGGCACGGGCGTTGCTGGAAGCGGCCACGGAAGCGCGGGCCGAGGTCGCGGGCGGCCTGTGCGTGCGCCGGGAGCTGCCCTCGGGGCGCGAACAGCCGTGGCAGGCGCCCCTCTACACGACGCACACCGTCCTCGCGCGCCCGTCCCAGCGCCCCCGGCTGGTCCACGACACGCTGTGCGTCAACAAGCTGTACCGGACCTCGTTCCTGCGCGAGCACGGCATCCGTTTCCCCGAAGGGCGCTTCCTCTACGAGGACTTCGTCTTCACCGCGCGCGTGCTGGCCGCGGAGCCGCGCATCGCGCTCGTCCCCGACCGCGTGTACGTCTGGCACGTGCGCCGGTCCGCCGAGCGGCTGTCGCTCTCCCTGGACCGGGACGGCGTGGAGAACTGGAAGGCGCGCACGGCGGCGTGCGCGGCGGCGTACGGCCTTCTGCTGGACGCCGGGCAGAAGGAGCTGGCGCGGGCCGCGCGGGCGAAGTTCCTCGACCACGAGATGCGGATGTACGCGCGCGAGCTGGGGTTGCGCGACCCGGGCTACCAGCGCGCGTGGTGGGCGCACACCCGCGAGTACCTCGCGCGCTACGACGCGGCCGACTGGGAGACGAACCCGACGGCACCGGGCCGGCTGCTCGGCCGGGTCGTCCTGGCGTCCCCCGAGCCGTGCGACCTGCCCCGTCTGCGGGAACTCGCGGCCCGCCCGGCCCGGCTGCTCCCGCCCTACGCCCACGCCCCGGACGGCACGCCCGTCTGGTCCCCGGACCTCCCCCGGATCACCCTCACGCCCTTCCTGACCCGCCCCGTCGCCGTCCTCCCCCTCGCGCTGGACGCGGAACTGCGCCCGCGCGCCCGCGGCACCCGCCTGCGGCTGCGCCTGCACGAGCTGTACGGGCGGGTGGCCGGGGCGGGCCCGCGGGAGGTGGAGGTGGAGTGGCGACGGAGGGAGGACGGGCGCACGGCACCGCGGACGCGGGCGGGCTTCGCGCGGCCGGACGCGGACCTCTGGACGGCCGAGGTGCCCGTCGGTCTCGCCGCGTTCGGCGCCGGCACCTGGGACCTGCGTCTGACGGTGCGCTTCGCGGACGGCGCGGAGCGCAGCGTCACCGCGCACGCGCGCGCGGGCGCCGGCCGGCTGCGCCGGTACGCCGTACCGAACGCCCGGCACGGCGTCCTGCTCGTCCAGCCGTACGCCACCCACTCGGGCGCGCTCGCACTGCGCGTGGCCGTCGGAGCACGAGGAGTCATGGCAGTCGCCCGCGGCCGGCTCCGCCGCCTGCTTCACTGAGAGCCGGCGGGTCCGAAGAGCCATGGGCCGGCCGACGACCGACTGACGAGGGGACGGCCGCACATGACCTGGCTGATCACCGGCGGCGCCGGATACATCGGGGCGCACGTCGTACGCGCGATGGCCGAGGCGGGCGAGCGGACCGTGGTCTACGACGACCTGTCCACGGGCCTCGCCGCGCGGGTACCGCAGGAGGTCCCCCTGGTGGTGGGCTCCACCCTGGACGGCGAGAAGCTGGCGCGGACGCTCGCCGGGCACGAGGTGACCGGGGTCGTGCACCTCGCGGCGAAGAAGCAGGTGGGCGAGTCCGTGGACCTGCCACTGCACTACTACCGGGAGAACGTGGAGGGTCTGCGCGTCCTGCTGGAGGCGGTGACGGCCGCCGGCGTGCCGTCCTTCGTCTTCTCGTCCTCCGCCGCGGTCTACGGCATGCCCGACGTGGACCTGGTCACGGAGGAGACCCCGTGCGTGCCGCTCTCCCCCTACGGCGAGACCAAGCTGGCCGGCGAGTGGCTGGTCCGCGCGACGGGCCGGGCGACCGGCCTCGCGACGGCCTCCCTGCGCTACTTCAACGTCGCGGGCGCGGCCACCCCCGCGCTGGCCGACACGGGCGTCTTCAACCTCGTCCCCATGGTCTTCGAGAAGCTCACCGAGGGCGCCGCCCCGCGCGTCTTCGGCGACGACTACCCCACCGCCGACGGCACGTGCGTCCGTGACTACATCCACGTCGTCGACCTCGCCGAGGCCCATGTCACCGTCGCCCGCGCGCTGCGCTCCGCCCCCGGCAGCTCCCTGACCCTCAACATCGGCCGCGGGGAGGGCGTTTCGGTCCGCGAGATGATCGACCACATCAACGCCGTCACCGGCTACGACCGGCCGCCCACCACCACCCCGCGCCGCCCCGGCGACCCGGCCCGCGTCGTGGCCTCCGCCGACCGCATCGCCGCGGAACTCGGCTGGCACGCCAAGTACGACGTCCAGGACATGATCACGTCAGCCTGGGAGGGCTGGGTACGACTGCACCCGGAGGCGGCGCGGGTCTGAGCAGGTCTCCGCCGACTGGGGGGCGCACCGTGGCGCAGGTCCACTTCCAACCGCGGGCCCGTCGCGGCCGGGCGCGCAGTTCCCCGCGCCCCTTGAGGGAGTTGCGGGCGCGTCGGCTGCGATGGCGGAGTTGGCGCTGGGAAGCGCCGTTGTTCGGGGCGGTCGTAGGCTGCGCGGGTGACTGGTCTGCTGTTCGTCGAGCGTGCCGTGGGTGCGGTGGTCGGGTCCGCTGTGGGCGACGCATTGGGCGCGCCGTTCGAGTTCGGGCCCGAGGGCGCCTTCTCGGCGCACTTCCCGTGCGTCGGTCAGGGCGGTGAGATGTGCGGGGGCGGCGGCTGGGAGCCCGGCGAGGCAACCGACGACACACAGATGGCCGTACTGACCGCCGAGTCGCTGCTGGAGCGCGGTGCGATGGACCCGGCGGACCTGTTCGGCCGCTTCCAGCGGTGGGCGGCGGCCGAGCCCAAGGACATCGGCCTCCAGACGGAGGCCGTACTGACCAGTGGTGACCCCTGGGACGCGGCCGCCGCGCTGCACTTCCAGACCAGTCAGCGGGCGGCCGGCAACGGGGCGTTGATGCGGGCGGCCCCCTCGGCCGTGCACTTCGCCCGGCACGGCCGCGAGGCCACCATGGACGCTGCCCGCCGCCTGTCCGCCCTCACCCACGGGGACCGGGCGGCCTGGGAGGGCACCGCAGTCCTCCACGAACTGGTCCGGCTCGCCCTCGCCGGAAAGGACCCGCTCACGGCCGTACCCGACACCCTCACGGCACTCCACCCCGGCCACCGGGACCGCTACGCGACCGTTCTCTCCCCCGACTGGCATCCCGACCTGGCCACGGAGTTCAACGGCGCCGTCTGGCCCTGCCTCGGCTCGGCCGTCTGGGCCCTGCGCACCACCACGTCCTACGAGGAGGCGGTCCGCGCGGCCGTCGACCTGGGCGGCGACACGGACACCGTGGCGGCGGTCACCGGGGCGCTGGCGGGGGCCGTGTACGGGATCGGGGGTGTGCCGCCGCGCTGGATCGAGGCCGTACACGTGCCGCTGCCGGGGTTCGGGGGGCGGGTGCTGCGGGCGGGGGAACTGGCCGGGCTCGCCCGGCGGCTGGCCGCGTAGGGGCTGCCCGGTCCCATGCGGCGCCACGTGCCGGTCCGGGCCCGGTCAGGCCCGCGCGGAGGCGTCCGGCCCCGCCCCCACGGTTTCCCGCACGATTTCCCCATTCCTCTCCGCGCGCCTCACAGCGCCTTGAGTGCTCCCGCCGCGGCACGGGCGAGTTGTTCCAGGTAGCCCTTGGGGAGTTTCGGGGAGCGGATGACGACCGAGCGCCAGTAGAGGGGGCCGGAGATCAGGTCGAGGGCGAGGTCGGTGTCGACGCCGGGCCGTACCTCGCCTCGCCGCTGCGCCGCGGCGACGATTCCGCTGGCGACGCTGTCCTGGCCGTCCCGGACGGCCTTCTGGAGGGCCTCCGCGATCTCCGGATTGCGGGCCGCCTCGGCCTGGAGGTCCGGGATGATCTGGGAGGCGACGGGGTGGCGCAGGGCGCGGGAGGTGACCTCGTAGAGGAGGCGCAGGTCGCTCTCCAGAGAGCCCGTGTCGGGGACCGGGAAGCCCAGCACCGCCATCGCGGAGACCACGTCCAGCACCAGGTGCAGCTTCGACCGCCACCGCCGGTACACCGCCGTCTTGCCGACGCCCGCACGCCGCGCGATCCCCTCGATGGACATCCTCGCGTACCCGACGGCCGCCAGCTCCTCGAAGACGGCCGCGCGGATGGCCTCGGTCACGTCCTCCCGGAGCACGGCGGCTCCGGCGGGAGCCCGGCGGCGCGCAGGCGCCGCTGGTTCGTCGGCGTTGGTCGTCATGCCGACCAGCATAGGGCGTTACGACGAAACGGTTGCGTTCCGACGTGCGATGGGCCTACTCTCACGTTGCGACGATACGGTCCCGTCCCGACGTAAGAGAACGTAAAGAGAAGCGTGAGCGAACGCCGGGCGACAGGACCCGCCACGGACAGCGGCCGGCGCGGCTCCGGCGGCCGCCGGCCGTACGCACACCCCCCTCCCCCCGAGCGAAAGCAGCGGATGTGAGCCAGGTCCTCCACACACCGCCCCCGACCCAGGTCCCCGCCGACGGCGACCTCGCGGCACTGGCCGCCCGGCACGGCCTGACGGTCAGCGGGGCCCGCCCCTCCCTGCCGGAGTACGTCCGTCAGCTGTGGCAGCGGCGTCACTTCATCACCGCCTTCTCCACCGCCAAGCTCACCGCCCAGTACAGCCAGGCGAAGCTCGGCCAGGTCTGGCAGGTCATGACCCCGCTGCTGAACGCGGCGGTCTACTACTTCATCTTCGGTGTGCTGCTCGGCACCAAGCGCGGCGTCCCGGACTACATCCCGTTCCTGGTTACGGGCGTGTTCATCTGGACGTTCACGCAGAGCTCGATCATGGCGGGCACCCGGGCCATCTCCGGCAACCTCGGCCTGGTCCGCGCCCTGCACTTCCCGCGCGCCGCCCTGCCGATCTCCTTCTGCCTCCAGCAGCTCCAGCAGCTGCTGTTCTCCATGGCCGCGCTGATCGTGATCCTGCTCTGCTTCGGCGTGCCGGTCTCGATCTCCTGGCTGCTCGCGATCCCGACACTGGTCCTGCAGTTCACGTTCAACGCGGGCGTGTCGATGATCATGGCCCGGATGGGCGCCAAGACCCCGGACATCGCCCAGCTGATGCCGTTCGTGCTGCGCACCTGGATGTACGTGTCCGGCGTGATGTGGAGCGTCGCCAAGCTCACCAAGCAGGACCACCTGCCGCACTTCGTCACGGTCGCCCTGGAGACCAACCCCGCCGCGGTCTACATCGACCTCATGCGGTTCTCGCTGATCGACAGCTTCCACGCCCACCAGCTGCCCCCGCACGTCTGGGTGGCGGCGATCGGCTGGTCCCTGCTCGCCGGAGTCGGCGGCTTCATCTACTTCTGGAAGGCTGAGGAGACGTACGGCCGTGGCTGAGCAGACCTTTACGAACACCGAGACCGACGCGATGATCCCCACCGTCGTCGCCGACAACGTGGACATCGTCTACCGGGTCAACGGCACCGGCGCGGGCCGCGGCTCCGCCACCGCCGCCCTGAACCGCATCATGCGCCGCAAGCAGACCGAGAAGGTGTCCGGCGTGCGCCGGGTGCACGCGGTGAAGAAGGTGTCGTTCGTCGCCTACCGCGGCGAGGCCATCGGCCTGATCGGCACCAACGGCTCCGGCAAGTCGACCCTGCTCAAGGCGGTCGCCGGCCTGCTCCCAGTGGAGAACGGCCACATCTTCACCGACGGCCAGCCCTCGCTGCTCGGCGTCAACGCGGCGATGATGAACGACCTCACCGGCGAGCGCAACGTCCACCTCGGCGGCCTCGCCATGGGCATGTCCCGCGAGCAGGTCAAGGAGCGCTACCAGGAGATCGTCGACTTCTCCGGGATCAACGAGAAGGGTGACTTCATCACCCTGCCGATGCGCACCTACTCCTCCGGCATGGCCGCGCGTCTGCGGTTCTCCATCGCCGCCGCCAAGGACCACGACGTCCTGCTCATCGACGAGGCCCTGGCCACCGGCGACCGCTCCTTCCAGAAGCGCTCCGAGGCACGGATCCGCGAACTCCGCCGGCACGCGGGCACGGTGTTCCTGGTCAGCCACAACAACAAGTCGATCCGCGACACCTGCGAACGGGTGCTGTGGCTGGAGCGCGGCGAGCTGCGCATGGACGGACCGACCGAGGACGTCATGAAGGAGTACGAGGCCTTCACCGGCGACAAGAGCGACAAGCCGGCGAAGAAGCCGGCGCCCGCGAAGACGGCGCCGTAACCCGCTCTCGGATTCCTTCCCGAGCCGGCCTCGCGTCTCAGGCGTGGTTATCCCTTTCATCCGTCTAGTGACAGTATGTTAAGAAAGGTGCCCCCTGAGACGTCGAGCCGAAGGAGACCCCCGCGATGCCCCACCTCAGCGTGATCGTCTACGGGCCGAACACCCAGGGGCATCTCAACGAACTGCTCGACGCGCTGGAAACGCGCCCGCTCCCGGACACCGAGGTGATCGTCGCCGCGGTCGGCGAGTGGGCGCGGGAGACGGCGGAGGGCCACGCCCCCGAGACGGTCGTGGTGTCCCTGCCCGAGGGCACCGGTGACGCGGCGGCGCGGGCGGCGGGCGCCGCACGGGCGTCCGGCCGCTGGCTGCACTTCGTCCGCACCAAGGACACCCTGCCCGCGGGGGCGCCCCGCCTGATCGCCGAGCGGACCGCCGAACTGGGCGACACCGCCGACGTACTCCTCCTGGACCACGTCACCACCACCTGGCAGACGACGTCCGCCCCCTCCCGCGACGGCCGCCTCCTCGCCGCCGCCGGCCGCACCGACCTCGCCCTCGCCGACACGGCCGACCTCCTGCGCCTCACCCCGCTGCTCGGCACCCGCGTCCTGCGCGCCTCGTTCTGGCGGACGCACGAGGAACTCCTCACCACCGACGACGAGCCGTACGCCGCCCAGGCGGCCCTGCTGCGCGCCGACCGCGTCGCCTGCCTCAACCAGGTGGCGTACGACCACCGCAGGCTGCGCCCCCAGAGCCTGCCGTCCCCCGCCGGCAGCGACCGGCTGGCGCTGGTCGACCGCCACGAGTGCCTGCTGGAGCTCGCCGGGGACCGCCGCGCCGTCCACAAGGTGCTGTACGACCTGATGGTCCGCGACCTGGTGCGCACCTTCGCCCGCGAGGACATGCCCGACGCGGTGGCCCGCGAGTTCTTCCGCCGCGCCTCCCTGGCCGCCGTCCGCCGGCGCCCCGAGGGCCACCGGCGCCCGTCCGGACTCGAAGGCGTACGGCACGGGCTCCTCGAAGAGGGCGCCTACACCAGGTACCGCGCCTTCCAGGCCGTCAACCGCACCCGCCGCGCGGCCCGCAAGGCCGTACGCACACGTAAACGCAAGGTCGGCGCGAAGCTGCGCGACCACCACTACCGCAGGGCGCTCGACCGCCCGGTCGACCCCGGCCTCGCGGTGTTCGCGGCCTACTGGGACCGCGGGGTCGCCTGCAACCCGGCCGCGATCGCCGCGAAGCTCGCCGAACTCGCCCCGCACATCCGTCAGGTGTGGGTGGTGAACAAGGCGAACGCCGCCCTGCTGCCCCCCGGTACCGACCACGTGATCCCCGGCACCCGCCGCTACTGGGAGACGCTGGCCGCCGCCAAGTACCTGACGAACAACGTCAACTTCCCCAACGCGGTGGTCAAGCGCCCCGACGCGATCCACCTCCAGACCCACCACGGCACCCCGCTCAAGCGCATGGGCCTCGACCAGATGGCCCATCCGGCCGCCGCCAGGGGCACGGACTTCGCCGCCCTGCTGACCCGCGTCGACAAGTGGGACTACAGCGTCAGCGCCAACAGCCACTCCACCCGCATGTGGGAGCGCGCCTACCCGGCCCGCTTCACCTCCCTCGACCACGGCTATCCGCGCAACGACGTCTTCTACACCGCCACCGCCGCGGACGTGCGCGCTGCCCGCGAGCGCCTCGGCATCGCCCCCGGCAGGACGGCCGTGCTCTACGCCCCCACCCACCGCGACTACGAGGCCGGCTTCACCCCCCGCATCGACCTCGCCGCCCTGGCCGACCGCCTCGGCGAGGACACCGTCCTGCTGGTCCGCGCCCACTACTTCTACGGCGGCACCGCCTCCCCGCTGACCGGCCTGCGCCGCTCCGGCCGGATCATCGACGTCTCCTCCTACGACCCCGTCGAGGAGCTGTGCCTGGCCGCCGACGCGCTGGTCACGGACTACTCGTCGATCATGTTCGACTACGCCAACCTCGACCGCCCGATCGTGATCCACGCCGACGACTGGGAGACGTACCGCACCACCCGGGGCGTCTACTTCGACCTGATGGCCGAGGCGCCGGGCCGGGTCGCCCGCACCCAGGAGGAACTCACCGAGATCCTCACCTCCGGCGCCTGGCGCGACGAGAGCGCCGCGAAGGCACGGGCCGCCTTCCGCCGCCGGTTCTGCGAGTACGACGACGGGCACGCCGCCGAACGGGTCGTACGGCGGGTGTTCCTCGGCGAGTCCGAGAAGGCGCTGCCCCCGATCCTCCCGCTGGACGCGCGCACCCCCGCCCCGACCCCCGAGGAGGCCGGCGCATGACGACCCCCGACGTCACGGTCACGGTCATCGTCTACAACGACGCGGCCCGGCTGCCCCGCGCGGTCGCCTCCCTGCGCGCCCAGACCCACGAGAACATCGAGATCGTCATCAGCGACGACCACTCCACCGACGACACCCCGGCGGTGGCCCGGGAGCTGGCGGCCCAGGACCACCGCATCCGCTACCTGCGGCTGCCGGAGAACAGCGGCGGCTGCAGCGCGCCGCGCAACCGGGCCATCGACATCGCCCGGGCGCCGTACCTGATGTTCCTGGACAGCGACGACGAACTCCCGCCGCGCGCGGTGGAGTCGCTGCTGGCCGCGCACCGCGAGCGCGAGGTCGACTTCACCATGGGCGCGGTGCGCCGGGTCCGCGTGGACAACGGGCGCCGCTCCACCTGGATGCCGCATCTGGTCGCCGAACGCCGCACCCTGGACGGCATCGGGGCGGACCCGCGGCTGCTGTTCGAGCACCTGTCGACGAGCAAGATGTACGCCCGCGCGTTCCTGGACCGCCACCGGCTCCGCTTCCCCGAGGGCATCCACTACGAGGACCAGCTCTTCTCGGCGCAGTCCTACTGCCTGGCGGAGGCGTTCACGATCATTCCGGACACGGTGTACGTCTGGTACATCGAGCCGTTCGCCGCCGCCGCGTCGGCCTCCATCTCCAACCAGCGGCACAAGGTCTCCAACGTCCGCGACCGCGTCCACGTACAGCGCCTGATCGACGAGTTCATGGCAGGCAGCGGGCACGAGGGGCTGCGCGAGGACAAGGACTACAAGTTCCTCAAGCACGACTTCCGGATGTACGCGGGCGACCTGCCGTACCGGGACGAGAACTGGCTCGGAGCCTTCGCGGAGATCATGAACCCCTACCTGGAGACGCTGGCGGACGGCGCGTACGCCAGGCTTCCGCGTCCGGAACGGGTGGTCCTCCAGCTCCTGCGCGACGGCCGCCTCACCGACGCGCAGCTCGCGGCGCGGGGCCTTGGGCACGGGGTGGCGCCGCGGCGGATCAGCGCCGACGGCACCGGAGCGGCGTACTGGGGCGACACCGTCCCCTCCTCGGAGCGGGCGCGCCGCGAACTGGACGTGTCCGACCTGGAGCTGGACACCCGGCCGTTCCCCCTCGCGCACTTCCGGCACGAGATCACGGAGCTCGGCCGCGGGCCCGGTGCCGCCGTGAGCCTCGCGGTCCGCACCTACGACCCCGGTCTGCGGCTGCCGGTCGGCCCCCAGCGCGCGGCGCTCCTGCTGACCCCGGGGCGGCGCCGGATGACCGTGCCGTTCCGGCTGGACCCGGTCCGTCCCGGCGTCTTCGAGGGCCGCGTCCAGCTGGACCTGTCGACCGCCCGGCTCTCCCTCCAGGGCTTCGCCGGCGTCCGGCACCCCCTGCTGCGCCTGGAACAGCAGGGCCTCGCCCACTCCGGCCTCCTGCTGGCCCCCGTCGACTTCCCCGTCACCACGACCCGCGTCGAGTACCGCTCCGGCGCCCTCCCCCACGACGTCGTCATCGAGCCGGAGGGCCGCAACCCCGGCCGCCTGCAGATCCGCTGGCGTCCGGTGGGGGTGACGGCCCGGCTGATCCGCCCGATGGTGCGGAAGGTGGCACTGCCGAAGGTGCGGAGCACCGCGCGGCTGGTGGGGAGCTTGCTGAAGTAGGCAGCGGGCGTCGTAACGCCGTCAGGGCCGCGGAGCCCCAGGGGTGTTGTGGGTCTCCGTCGGCCGCGCGGGTCAGCGTCTGACCTCGTACAGCACCTGGTCGCCCGGGCCCGCGGCCACCCGGCGCAGCCAGGGGTCGGTGGACGCGCCCTTGGTCACGACCCACCGCACCCCGTACTCCCGGACCATGGCCCACCGTCCGTCCGCCGACGTGCCCGCCGCGAAGTACCGTGCCACCGCCGCGTCCCGCCTGCCCTGGTCCGGCAGGAACACGTCGGGATAGCCAGGGGCCACGGTGTACGGCCCGTAGGCGGGGATCTGCCGGGACGGCAGCGTACGGGCCATCACCACGTCCCCGTACCCCACCCAGGGCGTGATCCACTGGTAACCGACCCACGGCGGGCGGTACTTGACCGCGACCGCGGGCGGCAGCGCGTCCCTGCCGAGGGCGTACCCGAGCGTCCCCGCCTGCGTCCACGCCCCCACGGCCAGCGCGGCGCCCAGTACGCACGCCCACCCCGTCCGCACCGCCCGGCCGCCCGCCGACACGGTCTCCAGCGCGGCCGCGAGCTGGGCCGGGATCAGCACGGCCGGCAGGGCCCGGCCCCAGGAGTAGTGGCCCGTCACGCCCCCCGCGGCGAACACCAGCACGCCGAGGAGGAAGAAGAGGACCAGGGGGTCCCGGCGGTCGCGGCGCAGGCGCAGGGCGAGCGCCACGACGCCCAGCAGGACCAGCCCGAAGCGGCCGGCGAGGTGCTCGTACAGCGGCCGGTGGATCGCCTCGAGACCGGAGCCGGCGGAGAAGAGCGCGAAGAAGTCGTAGTACGGCCAGAGCGCCAGCAGCACCACGCCGAGAAGCAGCGCGGCGCCGAGGCGGGGCAGCACCGCACGGCCCGGCCGCGCGGAGATCACGACGGCCAGCGCGCCCAGGGAGGCGACGACGCCCGTGAACTGGTGGCACAGCAGGACGACCCCCCACAGCAGGCCCAGTCGCAGCCACACCCCCCAGTCGGCCTCCCCGCGCAGCGCCCGCGCCAGCCACGCCCAGAGGTGGAAGGACAGACCGAGCGCGAACACACTCGGGTACGACACCGTCAGCGCGAGGGAGTTGAGGCCCAGGAAGCCGCTCCAGCTGAACAGGACCGGCCCCCACAGGAAGACCAGGCACAGGATCGCCAGCGCGGGCGCGGCACGGTGGGCGCTGAGCGTGCGGACGTACCGCCAGACGCCGCTGACCAGCAGCGCGAGTCCGGCGAGCGCGCCGATGCGCAGCACGACGAACACCGACAGGCCGGTGACCTTGGCGACGCAGCCGAGCACCAGCATCCACGGCGAGTAGTACGGGCTCGGCGTGTCCACGTCGACCAGCGGATTGCCGGGGTGCAGCAGGTCGTGCCGCAGCCGCTGCACGGTCGCCGCGTGCATGCCCAGATCACCCGCCCAGGGCAGCCGGACGATCACCAGCAGCATCAGGACCAGTACGAGCGCGGCGGCGGCCTGGGGCAGCGCCCGGCCGGCGCTCGCCGCGCTAGGCGGTGCGGCGCGCATCCCGCTGGAACACCCAGGTGCGGTAGACCAGGAAACGGAAGGCGGAGGCCAGCACGATCGACAGCGCCTTCACCGCATTCGTCTCGAACGCGCTGTTCAATTCCAGCACGCGATAACCGATCCAGAACAGGCCGCTTTCCATCACCACGCCGAGCCCGCTGAAGACGAAGAACAGCGCGATCTGCCGGCGGGTGCGTGCGGCCCGGTCCCGATAGGCGAAAAAGCGGAAGCCCAGGTAATTCGTGGCCATGGCGACACAGCTGGCCAGGACCGTAGCGGCCATCGCCTGCCGGCGCAGGCCGTGCAGCAGCAGGTTGAACACCAGGAAATTGACGAGGACACCGCTGCCGCCGACGACCCCGAATTTCACCACTTCCAGCACGACGCGCGTGACGGGCCGGGCCGGGGCCGGCGCGGAAGCGGGCGCGGGCACGCGCGCGGGCGCCGCCGGGCGCGTCTCGGTGAGGTTCACTGTCACAGCGCAGACCATATCCGAATCGGATCGGCGATCAGGAAAAGGCGAATTCACGATTCGCTTTCGCCTGGGGCCCGGCAAGAGAAAAGGCGCCCCGGACCGCGACCGGTCCGGGGCGCCCTCATCGCCGTGGCGCTACGAATGCGTGCGCAGCAGCGTCCGCATCGTGCGCATCGCCACCGACAGGTTGGCGAGGTCGAAGGTCTCCGACCCGCGGATCTCCTCCAGGGTGGCGCGCGCCCGGCCGAGGATCGCGCTGTTCTTCTCCTGCCAGTCCTCGAAGCGCTGCTCGGGCGTCGAGGTGCCGTTGCCGACCGCGAGGACGTCCGCGGTCAGCGCCGCGTGGGCCGCGTACAGGTCCTCGCGGATGGAGGCGCGGGCCATCGACTGCCAGCGGTCCGCGCGGGGCAGCTCGATGATGCGGTCCATCAGCTGGGTGATGCCGAGGCGGTCACCGAGGTCGTAGTAGATCTCGGCGACGTCCAGCGGATCCTTGCCCATGCGGTCGGCCACCGAGACGATGTCGAGCGCCGGGAAGGCGGAGGAGAACCCGGCCACACGCGTGGCGAGCTCGTCCGGGACACCGGCCTCGGACAGCTCGTCGTACACGTGCTGGTACCACTCCAGGTCCACACCGCGCAGCAGCTTCGGCATCTGCTGCCACACCTGCTCGACCCGCTCGGCGAAGAACTCGACCGTCTCGGCGAGCTGGAGCGGCTGCGGCCGGTTGTTGAGCAGCCAGCGCGTGCCGCGCTCCACCAGGCGGCGCGAGTGCAGCCGGATCCGGGTCTGGACGGCCGCGTCGACCTTGTTGTCCAGGTCCTCCACCGCGTCCCACACCGGAGCCGCGGAGAAGATCACACGCGCCGCGGTCTGGGCGCGGACGATCTCCTCCAGCGAGGCACCGGTCTCCTCGCGCAGCCGGTGCAGGTACGTCGTACCGCCCGTGTTGACCGTGTCGTTGACCAGCACGGTCGTGGTGATCTCGCGACGCAGCGGGTGGTTGTCGACGGTCTCGGTGAAACGCTCGCGCAGCGCCGTCGGGAAGTAGGCGTGCAGCAGGCCGCGCAGGTACGGGTCGTCCGGCAGCGAGGTGCCCAGCAGCTCCTCGGCGACCGTGATCTTCGTGTACGCCAGCAGCACGGCCGTCTCCGGGCTGGTCAGGCCCTGGCCCTGGTTCAGACGCTCACGGATCTGGCGGTCGGCCGGCAGGAACTCCAGCGCCCGGTCCAGGTGGCCCTCGCGGACCAGGTGGCGGATGAACCGTTGCTGCGCGTGCAGCATGTCCTTGGACTGGGCGAGGGCGTTGGCGATCGCCACGTTCTGCGCGTAGTTGTTGCGCAGCACCAGCGCGCCGACCTCGTCGGTCATCTCGGCGAGCAGCTTGTTGCGCTGCTTGACGGTCATGTCGCCTTCCGCGACCAGGCCGTTGAGCAGGATCTTGATGTTCACCTCGTGGTCGGAGGTGTCCACACCGGCGCTGTTGTCGATCGCGTCGGTGTTGATCCCGCCGCCGTGCAGCGCGAACTCGATGCGGCCGAGCTGGGTCAGGCCCAGGTTGCCGCCCTCGCCGACGACCTTGACGCGCAGGTCGGCGCCGTCGACGCGGATGGCGTCGTTGGCCTTGTCGCCGACATCGGCGTTGGACTCCGCCGAGGACTTCACGTAGGTGCCGATGCCGCCGTTCCACAGCAGGTCCACCGGGGCCTGCAGGATCGCCTTCATCAGGTCGGCCGGGGTCATCTTGGAGATCTTCTCCTCGATGCCCAGCGCCTCACGGATGTGGTGGTTCAGCGGGATCGCCTTGGCGCTGCGCGGGAAGATCCCGCCGCCCGCCGAGAGCAGCTTGGTGTCGTAGTCGGCCCAGCTGGAGCGGGGCAGCTCGAACAGGCGGCTGCGCTCGGCGTAGGAGGAGGCCGCGTCCGGGTTCGGGTCGATGAAGATGTGCCGGTGGTCGAAGGCGGCGACCAGACGGATGTGCTCGGAGAGCAGCATGCCGTTGCCGAACACGTCACCGGACATGTCACCGATGCCGACGACCGTGAAGTCCTCGGTCTGCGTGTCCACGCCCAGCTCACGGAAGTGCCGCTTCACGGACTCCCAGGCGCCGCGCGCGGTGATGCCCATGCCCTTGTGGTCGTAGCCGGCCGAGCCGCCGGAGGCGAAGGCGTCGCCGAGCCAGAAGTCGTACGACTCCGCGACCCCGTTGGCGATGTCCGAGAACGTCGCCGTGCCCTTGTCGGCCGCGACCACCAGGTAGGTGTCGTCCTCGTCGTGGCGCACCACGTCCCGCGGCGGGACGACCTCGCCGGCCACCATGTTGTCGGTGATGTCGAGCAGCGCCGAGATGAACGTCTTGTAGCTGGCGATGCCCTCGGCCAGCCACGCGTCCCGGTCCACGCCCGGGTCCGGCAGCTGCTTGGCGACGAAGCCGCCCTTGGCGCCGACCGGCACGATGACGGTGTTCTTCACCATCTGCGCCTTGACCAGGCCGAGGATCTCGGTACGGAAGTCCTCACGCCGGTCCGACCAGCGCAGACCGCCGCGCGCGACCTTGCCGAAGCGCAGGTGCACGCCCTCCACCCGCGGCGAGTACACCCAGATCTCGTACGCCGGGCGCGGCGCGGGCAGGTCCGGGATGGCCTGCGGGTCGAACTTCATGGACACGTAGGCGTGCGGACCGCCGCCGTGCGTCTCCTGGAAGAAGTTGGTGCGCAGGGTCGCCTTGATGACGGTCAGGAAGGAGCGCAGGATGCGGTCCTCGTCCAGGCTCGCCACCTGGTCCAGCGCCGCGTCCAGCTCCTCCAGCAGCGCGTCGGTGATCTCCAGACCGGCCTGCTGCCGCTCCGGGGACATCCGCGCCTCGAACAGCGAGACGAGCAGCCGCGTGGTGTGGACGTTGTTGCGGAGGGTGTCCTCCATGTAGTCCTGGCTGAAGGTGGAGCCGGCCTGGCGCAGGTACTTGGCGTAGGCGCGCAGCACCATCGCCTGCCGCCAGGTCAGCCCGGCGCTCAGCACGAGGGAGTTGAAGCCGTCGTTCTCCGCCTTGCCGGTCCAGGTCGCGGCGAACGCCTCCTGGAACCGCTCCCGGCCGTCGTCGCCGAGGTAGTCGCCGTTGCCGCCGACCAGCGACTTGGGCATGCGCAGACCGAAGTCGTAGATCCAGGCGGTCGTCCGGTCCGAGCAGCGCAGCTCGTACGGCCGCTCGTCGATGACCTCGACGCCGAGCCGGTGCAGGACCGGCAGCACGGCGGACAGGGAGACGGCGCCGCCCTTGCGGTAGATCTTGAAGCGGCGCTCGTCGGGGGCCGCACCGACCGGCTCGTACAGGCTGAGGGCGAAGTCGTTGCCCTCCTCGTCGCTGAGCCGCTCCAGGTGGACCAGGTCGGCGACCGCCGCGCGCGGGCTGTGGTCGGCCTTGTAGCCCTCGGGGAAGCCGCCGCCGTAGCGGCGCAGCAGCTCGGCGGCGCGTTCCTCGCCGCACTCGGCGTTCAGCGCCTCGGCGAAGCCGTCGGCCCAGGAGCGGGCGGCCTCGACCAGGCGGGCCTCGATGCGCTCCTTGTCGGTGTCCGACAGCTCCGACAGCTCGGTGCCCGCCGGGACGCGCACGACGAAGTGCAGCCGGGACAGGATCGACTCGGTGTTCCAGGCGGTGAAGTCGACGCTGGTGCCGCCGAGCTCCTCCTTCAGGATGTCGATGATCCGCAGCCGGACACCGGTGGTGTAGCGGTCCCGGGGCAGGTAGACGAGGGCCGAGTAGTAGCGGCCGTACTCGTCCTGGCGCAGGTAGAGCCGCAGCCGGCGGCGCTCCTGGAGGTACAGGACGCTCGTCGCGATGGGCTGGAGCTCGACGGGCGAGGTCTGGAACAGCTCGTCGCGCGGGTACGTCTCCAGGATCTGGAGCAGGTCGCGGCCGTCGTGGCTGTTGGGCGAGAACCCGGCGAGCTCCAGGACCTCCTCGACCTTGCGGCGGATGACCGGGACCCGGCGAACCGATTCGGTGTAGGCGGCGGAGGAGAACAGACCGAGGAAGCGGCGCTCGCCGACGACGTTGCCGTCCGCGTCGAACTTCTTGACGCCGACGTAGTCCAGGTACGACGGCCGGTGCACGGTGGCCCGGCTGTTGGCCTTGGTCAGCACGAGCAGCTTGTGCTCGCGGGCCTTGGCGCGGGCGTCGGCCGGCAGCCGCTCGAAGGACGGGCTGACCGGGTGCTGGTCGTCCAGGGAGTGGTGCGGGTCCGAGCGCAGTATGCCGAGACCGGTGCCGGGCACGGCGGCCAGGCAGTCGTCGCCGCGCAGCTGGTACTCGCGGTAGCCGAGGAAGGTGAAGTGGTCCGTGGACAGCCAGCGCAGCAGCTCGCGGGCCTCCTCGACCTCGGCCTCGGGCAGGTCCGCAGGCCGGGGCTCGCTCAGCAGCCCGTCGGCGATGCGGACCGCCGCGTCCCGCATCTTCTCCCAGTCCTCGACGGCCTCGCGGACGTCGGAGAGCACGCGCAGCAGGTCGGCGGTGATCTGCTTCAGGTCGGCGCGGTCCGTCTCCCGGTCGATCTCGACGTGGATCCAGGACTCGATGTGCGCGTCGTGCGGGAGGTCACCGGTGGGCCGGTGCGGCAGCATCTCGATCAGCTTGCCGGTCAGGTCCCGGCGGACGACGAACTGCGGGTGGATGACGACGTGGATGCCACGCCCCTGCCGGGTCAGCTCGTTCGTGACCGAGTCGACGAGGAACGGCATGTCGTCGGTGACGACCTCCACCAGGGTGTGGCTGGAGGTCCAGCCGTTCTCCTCCACGGTCGGGGTGTGCACCCGGACGTTCGCGGTGCCCTGGGGACGGTTCCCGGCGAGACGGTAGTGCGAGACCGCGGCGCCGAAGACGTCGACCGGGTCGCGGTCGGTGAGGTCTTCCGGTGCGGTGTGCAGGTAGTAGCGCTGGAGGAACGCGAGCACGGAGTCGCTGTCCGGGGTGCCGTCGGTGCCCTCGCTCGTCGTCCCAGTCGGTAGGTGCCCCCCGACCGGGCTGTTCTCAGCTACCCGAGCGGCCCTTTCGAGCAGCTCGGCCTTGGCTTCGTCCAGCTTGGTCTGCATTGTCCTCTGGCTCCTGTCACGCGCCGTTGCGAGACGTAGAAGGAAGTACGGAGTCTTCCCCTCCGGCATGACGCCACGGCCCGGGGTGTCCGGTCGGTTCCGACGCTATGCCGCGAGGTGAGATGAGCGGTGGGATTTCGGCCAATGTCGACGTATCCGCCGGGTGCGACGCCGGATTCGGCACCGCCGAGTCCCGTACCGCCCTCGGCGTCCTGGGGGCTTCGGCGCCCCCGTCCCGCCCGCGAGGACCAGCGACCGCCGCCCGGTCACGGAGGTGCTCCGTACAACCCGGGCGCAGGGCAGGAGCGAAGGCGCTCCCGCGAGATATCGCGCTGATCACGCCACAAGGCTATCGCTCCTCACCCCGGGCACGTCATGAGCCGTATGTGTACAAAACCGGGGGGTGAAGTTTGACGTTCTGCACAGGGGTGAGGCGGGGGCGGGTGGCGTATCCCGAACGCCCGGACGGCGGCCGGACGGCGCTCGGAGGGCGGCCGAGCGGCGCATGTGTGGCGCATATGTGGTGGGTGACCGCTCGGGCGTGCGACCTGGGCGCCGTGGCCGTGCGGCGCCCAGGGGCGCCGGCGCGGCGCCGCGGGATGCCGGTGCTGCGGTCCCGGGAGGGGGCCGTGTGGCGCTTGGCGGGGGTGCCGTGTGGCGCCCGGGGGGTGCCGTGCGTGCGGTCGTCGGCGCGGGGGCGCGTTTCGGTCGCGCCCGCGCACCCGGGGTCGCACCCTGAAAGCGACGGGCCCTCTTGGCAAGCGCGCCCTGCCGGGGCAGGTTGCTCAGGACAGCGCCCGTCCCCCGCGGAGGGGCCGTGCCCGCGCAGGAGGAACGACATGCCCGCGAAGATCCTCATCATCACCGGCGACGCTGCGGAGTCCCTGGAAGTCCTGTACCCCTACCAGCGCCTGCGCGAGGAAGGCTACGACGTCGACATCGCGGCCCCCACCCGCAAGACGCTCCGCTTCGTCGTCCACGACTTCGAGCCCGGATACGACACCTACACCGAGAAACCCGGCTACACCTGGCCCGCCGACCTCGCCTTCTCCGAGGTCGACCCCGGTGAGTACGCGGCCCTCGTCATCCCCGGCGGCCGGGCGCCCGAGTACCTGCGCAACGACCCCGAACTGCGGAAGATCCTCAAGGCCTTCTTCGACGCCGACAAGCCGGTCGCCCAGATCTGCCACGGCCCGCTGCTCACCGCCGCGATCGACGGCCTGCGCGGCCGCCGCGTCACCGCCTACCCGGCCCTGGAACTCGACATGCAGTCGGCCGGAGCGCACTTCGACGACGCGGAGACCGTGGTCGACGGCACCCTGGTCTCGGCCCGGGCGTGGCCGGATCACCCCACCTGGATGCGCGAGTTCCTGAAGGTTCTGCGGGCGAAGGCCCCGACGAGCTGACCCGCACGGCGGTGCACCGGTGCGGCGTGGCCACCCCGCTACGCCGCGCCTCCCCACGCCCCGGCTCTCCGGCCCTTGCGCTCCGGCCCCTGGTCGCTACGCCGCGACTCTCTGCGCCTCGGCGACCGCCTCGGCCAGGGAGTCGACCACCGGCACGCCCACGCCCTCCAGGCTGGCCCGGCTGTGCGACCCGCCGGTGTACAGCACGGCCCGCGCCCCGACATGCAGCGCGGCCACCGCGTCGTCCGCGGCGTCACCGATCACCACGGTCCGCCCGGCCTCGGCCATCCCGCTCAGCGCCTCCAGATGCCGCACCATGTGCTCGGCCTTGCTGCCCCCGGACGGCCCCGTACGCCCGTCGACGCGTACGAACTGGCCCTCGATCCCGAAGCCGCGCACGAGCGGCACCAGCTCCTCGTGCCCGTACATGCTGAGCAGCGACTGGCTGTGCCCGGCCGAGCGCCACTCCGAGAGCAGATCGGTCGCGCCCTCGGTCAGCCCGCACCGCACCCGGTGCTCGACGTAGTGCCGGTGGAAGGCCCCGTCCATCCGCTCCCACTCGGCGTCGGACGGCAGCCGGCCGAGCAGCCGCTCGTAGAACTTCGGCACCGGCACGCAGTACAGCGTCCGGTACTGCTCCAGAGTGATCGGTGTCAGCCCGAGCTCGGCGAAGGCCGCGTTCGTCGCCCCGATGATCGCGTCATTGTCGTGGAACAGGGTTCCGTTCCAGTCCCAGACGATGTGCGCGCTTCCGTGCTTCCCCATGCCGAAAACCGTACCCGCCCCCGCTGACAATCACCTGGGGAAGATCGGATCCAGGCAGGTCAGGCCAGGTGCACCAGGTTGGGGATCTCCTGCGTGGCGTACCACAGCAGCTCGTGGTCGTCGGTCTCGTCCACGAGGAACTGCGCGTCGTCGTCCCCGCCGTCGGCCGCCTCCAGCGCCTGCGCCGCCGCGGCCACGTCCACCTCGGCGTCGTCGGCGTCGACGTGCACCGCGGCCGCCTTCGCGAGCCGGAGCGTGCCCGCCACCGTCACCTCGCCGAGCGTGCGGGGGTCGAGCCCGCGGTCCGGGTCGGCGGTGGCGGCTCCGTCGGGCACGTCGACGGCGATCACGACCCGCCGCCGCGCCGCGCCGGAGTCGGCCGCCAGCAGCCGCAGCGAGGCCAGCGCGGCCCGGCTGAGCGCCTCGTACTCCAGTTCCTCGATGTCGTCGGAGACGTACCACTCGCGCAGCGCGGGCGTGACGCCGTACGCGACGAAGGGGCCGTTGCCCAGCTCACCGGTCTTGGACGCCTCGGCGAGACCGGGAAGGGTCAGAGGGACGTAGACGCGCATGGCTGGACGCTCTTTCCTGGTCGCCGACGGGCCTTCAGGATACGTGCGGCCGTCCCCCTTCGAGTCCCCGCCCACACCCCTCGGGGCGTCCACACCGGGCCTCGCACCTCACCCGGTCCCGCCGCCCGGCCACGGGCCTTCCGCACCCCCGCGTCACCCGGATAAGTGAACGCCCCCGACCTCCGGCCGCCCGCCCCGTCTTCCTTGCCGTGCCGGTTCCGGTCCCCGTACAAGATCCCCATCAGCGAGTTACCGCCCGGTATTCCCCGGGCCAGCCGAACGGGGACCCCCATGAACAAGGTCATGAGCCGCACGCCCCAGCCGCAGCCCCGGCCGCGCCACCGCCCGCCGACCCGCCACGACTCCCGCCGACCCGGCGGCGCGCCGCCCCGGGCGCCCCTGACGAGCAGGACTGCCCCGGCACGCACGCCCCAGAGCGCGCGTACGCCCCTCTCGCCGCCGACGGCGGCCGTACCGGGGCAACGCCCCACCGATCTCTTCGCCGACCGCCTGCTGGCCGTCCTGAGCGGCCAGCGCCCCGTCCACTGGATGCTCCGCCACACCGCGGGCCGCGCCTACGACGACCTCGCCCGCCTCGCCGAACACAGCCCCCTGCGCACCCGCGGCATCCGCCCCGTGGTCCGCGACATCGGCTACTTCGTCCCCCGCACCGGTGCCCTCGAGGTCTTCGCCCGCATCACAGCCGGTGACCGGCTGCGCGCCATGGCCTTCCGCCTCGAACAGGGCCACGACCTCCGCTGGCGCTGCACAGCGGTGGAACTGGCCCCCCGAACCCCCTGAAGCACCCGCACGCGCCGCAGGCGCACAGCCGCACAGCCGCACAGCCGCACCGAAACCGAAGGGCCGGGCTCCCGAAGGAAGCCCGGCCCCGATGACCGGCTGAAGCGCCGCAGGTCACGTCACTTCTTGCGGCGGCGTCCGCCCTTGGCCTGCCGGCGCCGCTCCGCCCGGGTCAGCCCGTCGGCCTCGGAACGGATGGGCTCGTCGTCCTCGAGGTCCCGCTCCACGATGCCGCCCTCACCGTCAACGGTGGGCGCGGAGAAGTGCAGGTCCCGCCGCTGGGGGACGTCCAGCCCCTTGGCCCGGATCTCCGGCCGCGCCCCCGCCTGCGCCGGGACCGTGTCCTGAACACCCTCGGAGACCGGCTCGGCCTCCTCGACCGGGACCTCCTCGACCTGCTGCTCGACCTGGACCTCCAGGTTGAACAGGTAGCCGACGGACTCCTCCTTGATGCCCTCCATCATCGCGGTGAACATGTCGAAGCCCTCGCGCTGGTACTCGACCAGGGGGTCCTTCTGCGCCATCGCGCGCAGGCCGATGCCCTCCTGGAGGTAGTCCATCTCGTAGAGGTGCTCGCGCCACTTGCGGTCGAGGACCGACAGCACGACCCGCCGCTCCAGCTCACGCATGATCTCGGAACCGAGCTGCCCCTCACGGGACTCGTACTGCTCGCGGATGTCGTCCTTGATGGACTCGGAGATGAACTCGTCGGTCAGACCGGCCCGGTCGCCGGTCGCCTCCTCCAGCTCCTCGATGGTGACCCTCACCGGGTAGAGCTGCCGGAAGGCGCCCCACAGCCGGTCCAGGTCCCAGTCCTCGGCGAAGCCGTCGGCGGTCTCGGCGCTGACGTACGCGTCGATCGTGTCGTCCATGAAGTGCTGCACCTGCTCGTGCAGGTCCTCGCCCTCCAGGACCCGGCGACGCTCGCCGTAGATGACCTCGCGCTGACGGTTGAGGACCTCGTCGTACTTCAGGACGTTCTTACGGGTCTCGAAGTTCTGCTGCTCGACCTGCGACTGCGCGGACGCGATCGCGCGCGTGACCATCTTGTTCTCGATCGGCACGTCGTCGGGCACGTTGGCCATGGCCATCACGCGCTCGACCATCGCGGCCTTGAACAGCCGCATCAGGTCGTCGCCCAGCGACAGGTAGAAGCGGGACTCGCCCGGGTCGCCCTGCCGGCCGGAACGGCCGCGCAGCTGGTTGTCGATACGACGGGACTCGTGCCGCTCGGTGCCGAGCACGTAGAGGCCGCCGATCTCCTCGACCTCCTCCTTCTCCGCCTTGACCGCCTGCTGGGCGTTGGCCAGGGCGACGGGGAGCGCCGCGGCCCACTCCTCGATGTGCTCCTCGGGGTCGAGGCCGCGCTGGCGCAGCTCCGCCTCGGCGAGGTCCTCGGGGTTGCCGCCGAGCTTGATGTCGGTACCACGGCCGGCCATGTTGGTCGCGACCGTCACGGCGCCCTTGCGGCCCGCCTGGGCGACGATCGAGGCCTCGCGCTCGTGGTGCTTGGCGTTCAGCACCTCGTGCTGGATGCCGCGCTTGCTGAGCTGCTGCGAGAGGTACTCGGACTTCTCGACGGACGTGGTGCCGACGAGGATCGGCTGGCCCTTCTCGTGCTTCTCGGCGATGTCGTCGACGACCGCCTCGAACTTGGCCACCTCGGTGCGGTAGATCAGGTCCGACTGGTCCTTGCGGATCATCGGCTTGTTGGTCGGGATCGGGACGACGCCGAGCTTGTAGATCTGGTGGAACTCGGCGGCCTCGGTCATCGCCGTACCGGTCATGCCGGAGAGCTTGCCGTAGAGGCGGAAGAAGTTCTGCAGGGTGATCGTGGCAAGGGTCTGGTTCTCGTCCTTGATGTCCACCCCTTCCTTCGCCTCGATCGCCTGGTGCATGCCCTCGTTGTAGCGGCGGCCGGCGAGGATACGGCCGGTGTGCTCGTCGACGATCATGACCTCGCCGTCGATGACGACGTAGTCCTTGTCCTTCTTGAACAGTTCCTTGGCCTTGATGGCGTTGTTCAGGTAGCCCACGAGCGGGGTGTTCACCGACTCGTAGAGGTTGTCGATGCCCAGCCAGTCCTCGACCTTGGAGACACCGGGCTCGTGGATGGCGACCGTGCGCTTCTTCTCGTCGACGTCGTAGTCGCCGGTCTCCTCGAGGCCCTTGAGCGGGTTGCCCGCCTCGCCCTTCTTCAGGCGCGTGACCAGCTTGGCGAAGTCGCCGTACCACTTGGTGGCCTGGTCGGCCGGGCCGGAGATGATCAGCGGCGTACGGGCCTCGTCGACCAGGATGGAGTCGACCTCGTCGACGATGGCGAAGTTGTGGCCGCGCTGGACGAGCTCGTCCTGGGCCCACGCCATGTTGTCGCGCAGGTAGTCGAAGCCGAACTCGTTGTTCGTGCCGTAGGTGATGTCGCACTCGTACTGCTCGCGACGCTGGGCCGGCGTCATGTTGGCCAGGATGCAGCCGACGCTCAGGCCCAGGAACCGGTGGACGCGGCCCATCATCTCGGAGTCGCGCTCGGCCAGGTAGTCGTTGACCGTGATGAGGTGAACGCCGTCGCCGGACAGGGCGTTCAGGTACGCGGGCAGGGTGCCGACGAGGGTCTTGCCCTCACCGGTCTTCATCTCGGCCACGTAGCCGAGGTGGAGGGCCGCGCCGCCCATCAGCTGCACGTCGTAGTGCCGCTGGCCGAGGACGCGCTTGGCGGCCTCGCGGACGGTGGCGAAGGCTTCCGGGAGCAGGTCGTCCAGGCTCTCACCCTCGGCGTACCGCTGCTTGTACTCATCGGTGAGGGCGCGCAGCTCGGCGTCGGAGAGGTCGACGAAGTCCTCTTCGATGGAGTTGACCTGGTCCGCGATGCGGTGCAGCTTGCGCAGGATCTTGCCTTCGCCTGCACGCATGATCTTCGAGAGGACGGACACGGGGGCTGGTCTCCTTGCCGGTCGGGCCTGGGACGGTCGGGTTTCCGTTTGACGTACTGAGCAACGGCCATCGTATGCGAGGACCCGGCCGCGCCGGGAGGCCTGTCGCCCCGAGGACCGCCTCACCCTGGACAACGCGCGTCCCCCGCGGATGGTGCCGCACCGGCGCGAGGAATCGCGCGAAAAGTGATCGCCCGCTCACGGACCGCGGAAAACCGTGGCGGGACACGGGCGGCGCGAGCAGAATCGGCCGATGGACCCCGTCACCCTGACCACCGAACGCCTTCTGCTGCGCACCGTAGGCCCCGACGACACCGAGGCGGTGTACGCGGCCGCGCAGGACCCCGACATGCAGCGCTGGATCTCTTCGTTCCCCTCTCCCTACCTGCGTGAGCACGCCGAGGGTTTCACCGGGCAGATGGTGCCGGAGGGCTGGGCGAACGACTCGATGTACACCTTCGGTCTGTTCCTGCCCGAAGGGGAGCTGACGGGCATGCTGAGCGTGATGATGCGGGCGCTGGGCGTCGGCGAGATCGGCTTCTGGGCCGTCAAGGAGCACCGCGGCCGCGGCTACGTCACCGAGGCCGCGCTGGCCGCGGCCCGCTGGGCCTTCACCGACCTGTCCATAGACCGGCTGGAGTGGCGCGCGGAGGTCGGCAACGTCCCCTCCCGCGCGGTCGCCGAACGCGCCGGCTTCACCGTCGAGGGCACCCTCCGCTCGGCCGTCAACAACAAGGGCGTACGGCGGGACTGCTGGGTGGGCTCCCTGCTCCCCTCGGACCTCGGTCTGCCGTCGACAGCGCCCTATCTGCCCGCGCGGACGTAGGGGGTGTCGTTTGGATCAGCTCGGGTCCGCGGCGTCCGGCACGGCACCTCGCCGCGTTGTCGGATCGGCCGAGTACGTCCAGTGCGCGGCAGATCCTTCGCCTTGCGAGGCACCGCACCGGACGCCGCGGCCTGATCCGACCTGACCCAAACGACACCCCCCAGCCCCCCACCCCCGCGCTCCGGACGGAACCGCAGCTCGTCCCGCGTTGTCAGTGCCGCCGTCTATCGTCCGGACCATGACCACCCTTCCGCGCCCCGCCCTCGACCTCACCGCGGACGACGCCCGCCGTATCGCCCTGCGGGCCCAGGGCTTCCTCGGCGCGCCCGACCGGCGGGCCGGTGTCCGCGGGGTTCTCCGCCACCTCGGCGCGGTCCAGCTGGACACCATCTCGGTGCTCGCCCGCTCCCACGAGCTGATTCCGTACGCGCGCCTGGGCGCGGTCGGCCGCAGGTCCGTGGAGTCCGCCTACTGGCAGGCCCCCTCCGCCGACGAGCCGTCGGCCCGGCCCCACGCCTTCGAGTACTGGTCGCACGCCGCGTGCATCCTCCCGGTCGAGGAGTGGCCGCACTTCGCCTTCCGCCGCCGCGCCTACCGCGACCGCCCGCACTGGAACCACCAGCTGCCCGACGGCGCCTACGACCAGGTCGTCAAGCAGCTGCGCGCGGAAGGCCCGCTGACGGCCACGCAGTTGGGCGGTGCGAAGAGGACCAGCGAATGGTGGGACTGGTCCGGCACCAAGGTCGCCGTGGAACGCGCGCTGATGTACGGGGAGGTGGTGTGCGTCGAGCGCCGCGGCTGGAAGCGGGTGTACGACCTGGCCGAGCGCGCCATCCCCGAGCCTCTGCTGCACGACGAACTGGACGACACCGAGTGCCTGCGCCGCCTGGTCCGGCTGGCCGGAGAGGCCCTGGGGGTGGGCACGCGCGCGGACATCGCCGACTACCACCGCCTCAAGGGCGAGCAGGTGGACGCGGTGATCGCCGACTCGGGTCTGGTGCCCGTCGAGGTCGAGGGCTGGTCCAAGCCGGCCTGGGCGGACCCGGTCGCCCTCGCGACCCCGCCGCGCGGCCGGCACCGCACCACGCTGCTCTCCCCGTTCGACTCGCTGATCTGGGACCGGGCCCGCACGGAACGGATCTTCGGCTTCACCCACCGCCTCGAGGCCTATGTCCCCAAGCCGAAGCGGGTGTACGGCTATTTCGCGATGCCGGTGCTGGCGGGCGGCCACCTGGTCGGCCGCGTCGACCCGGCCCGCGAGGGCCACACCCTGGTCGCCAAGCAGGTCACCCTGGACGGCGCGAAGGCCGTCCCGGCGGTCGCCCAGGCGCTGGTCGAGGCGGCGGCCTGGGTGAACTGCACGGACGTCCGCGTGGAACGCGTGGACGCTCCCGAACTCCGCGAACCCCTCGTCCTGGAGCTCACCCGCGCCGTCGCCCAGGACCTGGGCCGGGCGTCGACCTGATCAGGGCAGCACCCTGATCCGGGCGTCGCCCTGGTCCGGGCGTCAGCGGATTTCGAGGATCTTCTCCCGCATCGCGTAGACCACCGCTTCCATCCTGGAGTGCAGCTGAAGCTTCTCCAGGATGTTGCGGACGTGGTTCTTCACGGTGTTCTCGGAGATGAACAACTCCTTGGCGATGTCCCGGTTGTTCATCCCCGTGGCGACGAGCTTGAGGACCTCCAGTTCACGGTCGGTCAGCCGCGGCGCGGGCACCAGCCGACGCTCGTCGGTGCGCTGGATCATCGACTTGAACTCGGTGAGGAGCTTGGAGGCCATGGACGGGCTGATCTGCGACTGGCCGTCGGCCACCGCGCGGATGGCGGTGGCCACCTCGTCGGTGGAGATCTCCTTCAGCAGATAGCCGGTCGCGCCCGCCTTGATCGCCTCGTAGAGGTCGGCCTCCTCGTCGCTGATCGTCAGCATGATGATCTTCGCGCTGGGGGCGACCTCCTTGATGGAGGTGCAGGCCTCGATACCGCCGCGCTTGGGCATCCGCACATCCATCAGCACGATGTCGGGCAGCAGATCGGCGGCCTTGTCGACCGCCTCGGCGCCGTCGCCCGCCTCGCCGACGACCTGGATGTCCTCCTCGGCCGCGAGCACGATCTCCAGGCCGCGCCGGAAGAGGGCGTGGTCGTCCACGACCAGGACTCTGATCGGCTCGTCGCGTGACGACTCCGCCTCCGCGCCCGTGCCGTTGACACCGTCGTCGGCGTTCGCGTCACGCATCGGTCCGAAGGTGTCCGCCATCGTTCCTCCCCCTGAAGGCTGTGGCCTGTGGTCCTGTGCCATCGCCAACCCAAGGCAGCGGCCTACCGGTTGGGCCGGTCCGGTCATGATTTCATGCCCGGACGGCACCGCGACGACCTGCGGGGCGCGAAGTGGTCGCACATCGGTGCCCCTGGGGGCGCGCACGCGCTCCAGGGGCACCGGCTCCGCTTCGGCCGGGCAGCTCAGCCGCCCAGCATCCCGCCTGCCGCGGGCTGCCGTACCTCAGCGACCATCGGGTCGGTGCTGAGGTGGATGACGCCGTAGTCGTAGGCGTGCCGCCGGTAGACGACGCTCGGTTCCTTGGTCTCGGCATCAACGAACAGGTAGAAGTCGTGGCCGACCAGTTCCATCTCGTAGAGGGCCTGGTCAAGGCTCATGGCGGATGCGACGTGGGTCTTCTCGCGGACGATCAGCGGGCCCTCCCCCTGGACCTCCAGCGAGCCGATCTTCTTGGTCGGCACACCGTCCGGCTCCGTCTCCTGGACGGGAACGCCGTTGGGCCTGAGCGTCGCCACGCCGGGGACGACGTCGGGGACCTCTGCCGCCGGGATCCGCCGTGAGCCACGGCGCACGACGCGCTTGTCGTGCTGCTTGCGCAGCCGGGCGTCCAGCTTCTCCGCGGCCATGTCGAGTGCCGCGTACGGGTCGCCGGCCGCCGCCTCCGCCCGGATCACCGGACCGCGGGAGCGGAGCGTGATCTCCACCCGGTCGCAGCGGCCGGCCTGTCGGGGGTTGGGCTCCTTGGACACCTCGACGTCGAGGCTGATCACCTTGCCATCGAGCTTCTGGATCTTCTCCAGGTTCAGCTTCTCGGCCACGTGCTTGCGGAACCGCTCGGGCACCTCGGTCTTGCGGCCCTTGACGACGATGTCCACGCAGAACTCCGTTCCCGGATAGCCCCGCTCCATCGGCGGAGCATCTCCCTTTCGCACCAGGCCCCGGGGAGACCCGGAACCTCGGACTCGGCGACTTCCACCTCCTCCTCCCCCATGGGCAAGATCCCACCGCGCCGACGGGGTGATTGCGGAAAACCCGCAGCGCAGCATTCGGGTATGGGAGGTGTGGCCTGGGCCTTTCCTCACAACCGAACATATCTCGCCCGGACGGATGTCGTCACCCTCTACTCTCGCGTACCTCCGTTCAGGTGAATTAACGCCCTCGCTACCTGCAACGATGCAAGTTCGCCCTCAGTTCCTGTTTATTTCGAAGGAATCCCGTGGGGCGGCGATCACAGCCGCATGGAGCGCCTCTCCGGCGACTTGCGGCACCGCCTTTCCCGGTGCACCATGCACCCACTTCCTCCTTTCCGATCGTGGCCCTGTCCACTGTTCCCCCCTACCTTCCCGAGTTACGGCTTCATACACGGCGGTTCTTCTCCGATCTCTCTCCGCGTACCGCGAACCGGCCGCGTCCCGCAGGGCCCGCGCCGCCTCCGAGAGACTGGCGCCCGTGGTGATCAGGTCGTCCACGAGCACGATCCGGCCCCGGTCGAGCAGCCGCGCCCCGCCCGCCACCACCTCCAGCGCGCCGGCGAGGTTCTCCAGCCGCTGCCGCGCCCCGAGACCGGCCTGGTCGGCCACGGCCCGCCGCTGCCGCAGCACCGCGACCACCCGGGCCGGCGTCCCCGCACGCCGCAACCGTCCGGCCGCCGCGAGCGCCATCCGCCGTACCGGGTCGTGCCCGCGCGCCCGCACGGCCCACCGCGCGGAGGGCACGGGGACGAGCAGCACAGGCCCTGTCCCGGTCCCGAGCGCCTCGGCCACCGCTTCCCGGCGGCCTCGGTCCTCTGCCGCGAGCCCCGCCCGCACAGCCCCCGCCAGGGCCGTGCCCAGGGCTCCGGTGAGCGCCAGCGCGCCACGCTCCTTGTGCGCGAGGAGGACCGCCCGTACCTCCTTCGCGTACGGCGCCGCCGCGTGCACCACCGGCAGCCCGGACGGCTCCGGCACCGGTCGCACCCGGCGTGGCACGGCACCGCTCAGAGCTGCCCGGCAGCGCGTGCAGAGCACCGTACGACCGGCCCCGCAGCCTCCGCACTCGGCCGGCAGCACCAGGTCGGTGAGGTCCTGCCACCACCCCCGCATGGACACCACTGTGCCCCGCTCCGGGACGACCGGCCACCCCTGTGGACAGCGGCCTGTGGAAGACCGGGGAGAACGCCGTACGGCCGCCACTCACACGAGTGACGGCCGTACGGAATCGCTGTCCTGAGACGGGAATCGCTGTCCTGAGACGCTACTCAGCCCGGATAGACCGGTGCAGTGCCGTCCTTGTCCACCTTCTGCCACTGCGCGCCCGAAGGCAGTTGCACGATCCCGTCGTCGTCCGAGTAGGCCACGAGCGGTACCCGTTCGTCCTCGGAGGCGGCGATCGCCTTCACGCCCGAGAGGGCGGCGGGCGCCAGTCCGTCGAGCGTGGAGCCGTCGACCTGGACGTACCGCATCTGGTGCACACCCCCCTGCTCCCGGCCGACCACGACCAGCCTGCTGTCGCCGGCCCAGGACATCGCGTTGACCAGCTCCATGTCGGGCGCGGCCGGACGCGGACGGACCACCGCGGGCGCGTCACCCGTCCTGTCGTCACGCTCGATACGGCCGATGAGCAGCGACTGCTTGCCGTCCTTCTCCACGACCAGCGCGACCCGCACCCCGTCGGCGGCCACCCGCACGTCCCGGATGCGTCCGGGCAGGTCGGGAAGGGTGACCTCCACCGGCTTGCCGGCGCCCTGCTCCACGACGTACAGCCGTTGATGGCGGGGGTCGCGGTCGGCCACCCACAGGTCGCCACGGGCGTCCCAGCTCGGCTTGGTCAGCCTGTCCTCGGCCGGGTTCAGACCCTGGCTGGTGACGACGGGATCCCCGAACCCGGCCCCCGCGTCCAGCGAGGTCACGTACATCGACTTGCCGTCGAGAGCGACGCCGGCCACCGTGCGCTCGTCGCGGGAGACGGCCACCGACTGCAGCTGCCGGGTCCCCTCACCGAGCGCGCCCGGCACCGCGGCGCTGCCGGTCGCGGCGGATCCGGTCGACCGCCGGACCAGCCGGTGCTTGCCGTCGAGGAAGTACAGGTAGTCGGGACTCTCCGCGGAGGCGCGCCAGGCGACGGACTCGGCGCGCGCCTCCGTCTGCTCGCACAGCCGGCGACCGCCGGGCCCCCGCAGCGCGACCGACTCCAGCGTCGGCGTCAGGTTCCGCAGCGTGAACATCAGCTGGGTGGCCATCTCCTCGCATCTGGCCGGCGCGACCCGGGAGGCCTTGCCGTTCAACGGCACCGTGAGCCGGTTCTCGTCGTCCGGGGTCAGCCCCGACACGCCGTGCTGCAGCGCCGTACCGGTCGGGAAGCTGGACCTGACGACCGGCTCCAGCCAACTGGTGGGCCCCTTCAGCAGCGAGCGCACCATCTGGGTCAGGGGGTCGACCTTGCTGCGCACGAACACCGGGTCGGCGACCGCCACCGACTGCCCGGTCGCGCCGACCCGGGTGTGGGTGGAGAAGTAGTACTTGTCGACGGACGTGTAGTTGCGCTGGAAGTCGGACTTGCCCATGACGACGCCCTCGGGCGGCGCGTCGATGCGCCACTGCCTGCTCTTCGCGTCCTTCGTGAGGTGCACCTTGAAGCGGTAGGAGCCGCTGTCGGGCTCGTACGCCTGCCGCTCGTCCACCGCGGCCACCCGGTTGCCCGCCAGGACGTAGGTGCGGCTGTCGCCCAGTTCCCGGCCGTCCTGCGCGAGATCGGGGGGGCTGCTCGGCCCGTCGGCGAGGACGGTGGTGGAGTCCTCGGGATGCCAGGCGCGCGCGGCATCGGGGGTGAGGTACTTGCGGGCGGTGTCGTACTGCGGATCGTCGCTGGTCAGCGCTTCGAGGAAGCCCTGCAGGATCTCGTCGGAGGAGGCGTCCTCGGCCGGGGGCATGGCGAACACCCGCACCCCGGTGTCCTGCCGTGGCGTGGACTCGACGTTGCGCAGGTCCCCGCTGTCCGGCATCGAGGCGCACCCGGCCAGCAGGACGGCCCCACAGGCGGCGAGCGCCACCGCGCGACCCGGTCTGTGCCGGGCGCCCCCTTCGCGGTCAGCGCCCACGAAATGCCTCCCCTGGCTCGGTCGAGTTCTCCTGGCCGGCCGGTTCCGGACGGCCCGCGTGCGGGTCGGACACCGGGCCCGCCGGCTTGTCGTCGGCGCGGCGGCCGCCACCGGCGGGCCGGGGCACCACGCGCGCGCCGCCGGTGCCGGGCAGGGCTGCCGGGTCCGCGGTGGGGGTGACGGCGTCCCTGCGCGGCGGCAGCACCGGCACGTTCCCGCCTCCCGGCTGCATCGGAACGGTCGCCCGCTTCTCCTCGCCCCCGCGGGGCAGGCCCGCGTCGCCGAGTCCGCGGTTGCGTCGCGAGTCCTTGGGCTCCAGCGGTATCGGTGAGCCGCGCAGCGGCTCGTCCGCGGTCCGCGGCAGCGTCAGCCGGAACTGCGAGCCGCCGCCCGGCTCACCCCAGGCCTGCAGCCAGCCGCCGTGCAGCCGGGCGTCCTCCAGGGCGATCGACAGACCGAGCCCCGTCCCGCCGGTGGTACGCGCGCGTGCCGGGTCGGCCCGCCAGAAGCGGCTGAAGACACGGCCGGCCTCGCCGGGCTTGAGCCCGACGCCGTAGTCGCGCACGGCGATGGCCACCGCGCCCCCGGCGGCGGCGAGTTTGACGACGACGTCCTTGCCGTCGCCGTGCTCCACGGCGTTGACGACGAGGTTGCGCAGGACGCGCTCCACGCGCCGGGCGTCGGCCTCGGCGACGACGGGCTGCTGGTCGCCGATGACACGTATGTGGCTGCCCTTGCGCTCGGCGAGCGGCTCGGCACCGCCGACCACGCGCCGCACGACCTCCCGGAGGTCGATCGGTTCGGCCTCCAGTGCCGCCGCGCCCGCGTCGAAGCGGCTGATCTCCAGCAGGTCCGCGAGCAGCGACTCGAACCGGTCCAGCTGGTCGGCGAGCAGCTCGGCGGAGCGCGCGGTCACCGGATCGAAGTCCTCACGGGCCTCGTGGATGACGTCGGCGGCCATCCGGACGGTCGTCAGCGGGGTGCGCAGCTCGTGCGAGACGTCGGAGACGAACCGCCGCTGCATCCGCGACAGGTCCTCCAGCTGCTGGATCTTCATCTGGAGGTTCTGCGCCATCTTGTTGAAGGCCTCGCCCAGGCGCGCGATGTCGTCCTCGCCGGTGACCTTCATCCGCTCCTGCAGCCGGCCCGCGGACAGCCGCTCGGCGATCCCGGCCGCCATCCGCACCGGCGTGACGACCTGCCGCACCACCAGCCAGGCGATGGCCCCGAGCAGGACGACGACGAAGAGGCCGGCGGTCGCGAGCGTGCCCTTGACCAGGCTGAGCGACTTCTCCTCCTGCGTGAGCGGGAAGAGGTAGTACAGCTCGTAGGGGTGGCCGTTGGGGTCGTTGAGCTGCTTGCCGATGACCAGCGCGGGCTGGGATTCCTTGTCGTTGTTGTAGGCGATCCGGCTGTAGCTCTGCGCGGCGGTCGTACTGTTGTTGACCCGGTCGCGCAGGCCGCCGGGCACGCTGTCGGTCGGGCTGACGTACCCGGAACCGCGCGGGCTGCGCCCGCCGCCGGTGTCGTTGCCGACGGGCAGCGTCACCACGTCGAAGGCGCCCGCGCCACCGCTGGAGAGCGAGTCCACGAGGTCGCTCATCCACTGGATGACGTTCTGCGACTGCTGTCCGTCGGTGGCGGTGCCGTCGCCCGTGGCGGTGCCGGCAGCGGTGCCGTCGCCCGTGGTGGCCTCGTCGGCCTTCTGCCTGGCCACCGCGAACCCGCCGGTGGCCTGGCTCTGCGACGCCCTCACCTTCGCGTCCAGCAGGCCGTTGCGCACCTGCCCGATCACGACGAAGCCCAGCAGCAGCACGACGCCCAGCGACATCAGCAGGGTCGTGGCCACGACCCTGAGCTGGATGTTGCGCCGCCACAGCCGCATGAGGGGCAGCAGCGGGCGACGCACCCAGCGCATGAGCAGGCGGACGACCGGGCTGCCCTGGACCCCGCCCTGCAGCAGGCCACCCGCGAAGAGGCGTCCCCAGCGCGAACCTGCCGCCTCACGGCCGACAGGCCGCCCCGGAAGGTCCCCGGAGCGGCCGGGAGCCGAAGCGGCGCTGTCCTCGGACATGTCAGCTCGGTCCGGCCTTGTAACCGACACCACGGACGGTCACCACGATCTCCGGACGCTCCGGGTCCTTCTCGACCTTGGAGCGCAGCCGCTGGACGTGCACGTTCACCAGGCGAGTGTCGGCGGCGTGACGGTAGCCCCACACCTGCTCGAGGAGCACCTCGCGCGTGAACACCTGCCACGGCTTGCGGGCGAGCGCGACCAGCAGGTCGAACTCCAGCGGGGTCAGCGCGATCGACTGCCCGTCCCGCTTCACCGAGTGCCCGGCGACGTCGATCACCAGGTCGCCGATGGTGAGCTGCTCCGGTGCCGGCTCCTCGGACCTCCTGAGCCGGGCCCGGATCCGCGCCACCAGCTCCTTGGGCTTGAACGGCTTCACGATGTAGTCGTCGGCGCCCGACTCCAGGCCCACGACCACGTCGACGGTGTCGCTCTTGGCCGTGAGCATCACGATCGGCACCCCGGACTCCGCCCTGATCAGGCGGCACACCTCGATCCCGTCCCGGCCGGGCAGCATCAGATCGAGCAGCACCAGGTCGGGCTTGCTCTCACGGAAAGCGGCCAGCGCCTTGTCCCCGTCGGCTACGAAAGACGGCTCAAAACCTTCACCACGCAGCACAATGCCGAGCATCTCGGCCAGTGCGGTGTCGTCGTCGACGACAAGGACTCGTCCCTTCATAAACGACATCATCCCATTCTCATAACGGCGCCAGAGCTGCTGGTGAGCGAGGTCACTGGCCTGTGACGATAGTCGTACGGCGCCGTCACTGTCTGCCCGCGTCCCCCCGGCACCGCCGGACGCCGCCGGACGCCGACGAACACCGACGTCCGACGGGCCGATGTCGCCGCCGGACGCCACGGCCCCTTCGTCCACGGATCACCGTGGAATCAGGGGCCGCCGCCGTCGGTCGGCGCGACATCATCCCATCAGCCCAACGCCTCCCGGCCCGACTTGTCACACAGCTCCGCGAGCGCCTCCACCGTCACAGGGGAGACGACCCCCTCCTCCGTGACGATCGCCGTCACCAGCTCGGGCGGCGTCACGTCGAACGCCGGGTTGTACGCCTGGGTCCCCAGCGGTGCCACCGGGATCCCGCCGCCCGCCCCCGTCACCGGCGCCTGCGGCACCATGACCTCGGTCACCTCGTAGCCGGGGCGCTGCTCGACCTCGATGGACGCGCCGTCCGGCGTCCGCGGGTCCACCGTCGTCACCGGAGCCACCACGATGAACGGCACATGGTGGTACCGCGCGAGCACCGCGAGCGGATAGCTCCCCACCTTGTTCGCCACCGAGCCGTCGGCGGCGATCCGGTCCGCGCCGATGAGCACCGCGTCCACCTCGCCCGCCGCGAACAGCGAACCGGCCGCGTTGTCGGTGAGCAAGGTGTACGTCATACCGCTGCGGGCCGCCTCGTACGCCGTCAGGCGAGCGCCCTGCAGCAGCGGACGCGTCTCGTCCACCCACAGCCGTCGCAGCTGCCCGGCCCGGTGCGCGGCGAGAGCCACCGCGAACGCGGTCCCCTCCCCGCCGGACACCAGCGATCCGCTGTTGCAGTGGGTCAGGATCCGGTGCGCCCCGCCCGGCAGCAGCTCGCCCAGGAGCGCCAGCCCGTGCGCGGCCATCCGCGCGCTGGCCTCGGCGTCCTCCTGGTGCAGCGTGCGTGCCGCGGCCAGCGCGGCCGCGGCCGCCGCCGTGGTGTCGCCGCTCCTGGCGAGGGCGTCGCGGTAGGCGGCCTCGGCCCGGCGTACTCCGACGGAGAGGTTCACCGCGGTCGGCCGGGCGGCTTCGAGCGCCCGCGCGGCCTCGTCCACGTCGAAACCCCGCGCGGCGGCGAGCGCGACGCCGTACGCGCCGGCGATGCCCAGCACCGGCGCCCCGCGTACGGCGAGCGAGCGGATCGCCTCCACCAGCGCCGATGCGTCCGTACACACCAGCTCGACCTCTTCGGCCGGGAGCCTTGTCTGGTCGAGAAGGACCAGGACGGGACCTTCGGGTGGTTCCTCCCATCGCAGAACGGGTATCGCGGTCGGCTTCTTGTCGTCGCCCGTCGGCGGGTGCTGATCAGCCATGCGGTCAGTCTGCCCCGTACACGCCGGACAATTGATGGAGCACAGCGTTTACCGCGGTCGGTCACGCGGTGACCGGCCCATGGCACGATGGCTGCCAACCTGCCGCCGCGAACGCGGAAGGGCACCATGAAGGAGCTTCGATGACTGACACTCCGGGCTGGGCCTCGCCCGGATCCACCCCGTCGTCCGAGGGGCGGGAGCCCGCCGACCGTCCTGACCCCGTCGAGCCCGCCGAGCCCGCCGCACAGCCAGAGAAACAACCGCAGGAGCCGGGCTCGAAGTGGTCCGACGCGCAGCCGCCGGCCGGTCAGTGGTCCGCGCCCACGGCGGGCGCCGACTCCGGCCCGACCCCGCCGCCCGCCGGCCCGGGCTGGGGCGGAAAGGCGCCGGGTGGCCCCACCGCCGGTCCCGGTGGACACGGTGGCGGCTGGGGCGGCCCCGGCGGTCACGGCAACCCCGGTGGGTACGGGGCCTGGGGCGGCGGCTGGGGCGGTCCCCCGCCCGCGGCCAAGCCCGGCGTGATCCCGCTGCGTCCGCTCGGCGTCGGGGAGATCCTCGACGGCGCCGTCTCCACCATGCGCACCTACTGGCGTACGGTGCTCGGCATATCGCTGACGGTCGCGGCCATCACCCAGCTGTGCGTGCTCCTGCTGCGCGGCCTGGTCATGAACGAGGCCCTCGCGCCCGACAGCACGCTCAACGACCCGAGCGCCACCCCGGCCGATGTGTTCCGCGCCGCGGGGGAGGCCATGGTCAGCGGGCTCGTCGTCGTGCTGATCTCCGTGGTCGGCACCATCATCGCGACCGCCCTGCTCACGACCGTGACCAGCCGGGCCGTCCTCGGCAAGCCGGTCAGCGCCGGCGAGGCCTGGCGCGAGTCCCGCTCCCAGATCCCGAAGCTGTTCGGTCTGCTGCTCCTGCTCGGCCTCATCGGGGCGGGTGTCCTCCTCGTAGGCGCGGTGCCCGGCATCATCGCCCTCCTCCTCGGCGGCGGCGAAGCCGTGACCATCCCCCTGTTCGCCGTCGGCGTCCTGGGCGCCATCGCCGTCATGCTGTGGCTGTCGGTGCGCTTCTCCCTGGCCTCGCCGGCGCTGATGCTGGAACGGCAGGGCGTCGTGAAGTCGATGAGGCGCTCCGCCAAGCTGGTGCACGGCTCCTGGTGGCGTGTCCTCGGCATCCAGCTGCTCGCCGGACTCATCGCCAACATCGTTTCCTCGATCGTCGTGATCCCCTTCACGTTCATCGCGGTCGCGGTCAGCGGCGACGGCATGACCGACCTCTTCGGCACCGCGCCCCAGCACGTCAGCTGGGCATTCCTGATCATCAGCGGCATCGGCGCGGTGATCGGCACCATGGTCACGCTCCCGATCACCGCGGGCGTCACGGTGCTCCTCTACATCGACCAGCGCATCCGTCGCGAGGCCCTCGACCTCGAACTGGCCCGCGCCGCCGGTGTGCAGGACTACGGCACCGCCGCCGCCCCCGGCCCGCTCCCGGGGAGCTGATGCGGTGAGCCTGACGGGGGGAATGCTCACGGCGGTGCCGGCTCTGCCCGGCGCCGCCGCCTCGGCCGTACGACTCCTGTCGCGCGTGGCGCACGCGCCCCGGCCGGAACCGGACGGCTCCGGCCAGCCGCCGGTGACCATCCCACGCGAGGCCGCACGTGAGGCCGCGCGCCGCGAGCTGGCCAAGCGGATGTACCACGAGAACGACCCCAGCCTGCTCCAGCGGGCCCTGAACGCGTTCTGGCACTGGCTCGGCCGGGTACTCGGCACGGCCGCCTCGGCGACTCCGGGCGGCACGATCGGCCTCCTCGTCGTGATCCTCTTCGTCATCGCCGTCCTGGCCGCCCTGTGGTGGCGCCTGGGCACTCCGCACCGCCCGGCCACGTCCGCCGCGGCCCTGTTCGAGGACCGCCCGCGCACCGCCGCCGACCACCGCGCGGCTGCCGAGGCACACGCCGCGCAGGGCCACTGGAGCCAGGCGGTCCAAGAACGCATGCGGGCCATCGTCCGCTCCCTGGAGGAGCGGACCCTGCTCGACAACCGGCCCGGCCGCACCGCCGACGAGGCGGCCGCCGAAGCCGGCCGCTCCCTCCCCGTACACGCCGACCGGCTGCGCTCCGCCGCCCGGGAGTTCGACGACGTCACATACGGCGGCCGCGGTGCGAGCGAACAGTCGTACCGGCGCATCGCCGAACTGGACCGCGACCTGGAACGCACGCGCCCGACCCTCGCGAACAGCGCCACCAGCACGGCCCACAACACCGCCCAGGGGGCCGCCGAATGACCGCCGGGGCCACATCGCCGGCCACCTCGACCGCGCCCACCACCCGCCAGGTGTGGACCCGCACCCGAGGGATCGTCCTCGCCGTCGTGCTCCTCCTGGTCACCGCCGTCGCGATCGCCGTCGTCCGCTCCCAGACCCGGCACGGCGAACTCGACCCGCGCTCCGCCGACCCGAACGGCAGCCGCGCGGTCGCCGAACTCCTCGCCGACCGGGGGGTCTCCACGCGCGTGGTCACCTCGCTCGCCGCCGCACGCTCCGCCGCCGGACCGGACACCACCCTCCTCGTCGCCGTACCCGACCTGCTGACCCACCGCCAACAGGACCGGCTGCACTCCGCGACGGCCTCCTCCGGTGGTCGCACGGTCCTCGTGGCCGCCGGCAGCCGGTCCGTGGAGCGACTGGCGCCCGGCGTCGCCGCGGACCCCGCCACCAGCATCGGCTCCACGCTCGCCCCCGACTGCGCCCTGGCAGCGGCCCGGCGGGCCGGCCGCGCAGACACCGGCGGCATCCGGTACACGACCAGCCGACTCGACGCCGACTCCTGCTACCCGAGCGAACGTCTGGCCACCCTGGTCCGCGTCCCGGCATCCTCCGGGAACGGTGACACCGTCGTCCTCGGCGCGCCCGACATCCTCCTCAACGACCGTCTCGACGAGCAGGGCAACGCCTCGCTCGCCCTCCAACTCCTCGGCTCCCGCACCCATCTGGTCTGGTACCTCCCCTCGCTCACCGACACCTCCGTCACCGACACCCGCGACCGCGAGAGCATCCTCGATCTGCTTCCGTCGGGCTGGCTCTGGGCCACCCTGCAGCTGTTCGTCGCCGCGGCCCTCGCCGCCTTCTGGCGGGCACGCCGCTTCGGTCCCCTGGTGCCCGAGAAACTCCCGGTGGCGATCCGCGCCTCCGAAACCGTCGAGGGCCGCGCCCGCCTCTACCGCAAGGCCGATGCCCGCGACCGCGCGGCCGCCGCCCTGCGCTCCACCACCCGCACGAGGCTCGCCCCTCTCGTCGGCGTCCCCGTCGCCCAGGCGCACGCACCCGAAGCGCTGCTCCCCGCCCTGTCCGCCCACCTTCACGGCGACGGACAGGCCCAGCACTCCCTTCTCTTCGGACCGCCGCCCGCCGACGACACGGCTCTCGTCTCACTCACCGACCAACTCGACGCCCTCGAAAGAGAGGTACGCCGTTCATGACGGACCCGACCACTGACAACGCCGGGACCACCGGGAACGCGGACGCTGCCCGCGCCTCCCTGGAAGCCCTGCGCGCCGAGATCGCGAAAGCCGTGGTCGGCCAGGACCCCGCCGTGACCGGCCTCGTCGTCGCTCTCCTCTGCCGCGGACACGTTCTCCTTGAAGGAGTCCCTGGAGTAGCCAAAACGTTGCTCGTACGCGCACTCGCGTCCGCACTCGACCTCGACACCAAGCGCGTCCAGTTCACGCCCGACCTGATGCCGAGCGACATCACCGGCTCGCTCGTCTACGACACCCGCACCGCCGAGTTCTCCTTCCAGCCCGGCCCGGTCTTCACCAACCTCCTCCTCGCGGACGAGATCAACCGCACCCCGCCGAAGACCCAGTCCTCCCTGCTGGAGGCCATGGAGGAACGCCAGGTCACAGTGGACGGCACCCCGCGTCCGCTCCCCGATCCGTTCCTGGTCGCGGCCACCCAGAACCCGGTCGAGTACGAGGGCACCTACCCCCTCCCCGAGGCCCAACTGGACCGGTTCCTGCTCAAGCTGACGATCCCTCTGCCGTCCCGCCAGGACGAGATCGACGTCCTCACCCGGCACGCCTCGGGATTCAACCCGCGCGATCTGCGCGCCGCCGGTGTGCGTCCCGTCGCGGGCCCCGCCGACCTGGAGGCCGCCCGCGCCGCCGTCGCCAAGACGGCCGTCTCCCCCGAGATCACGGGCTACGTCGTGGACATCTGCCGCGCCACCCGCGAATCGCCCTCCCTCACGCTGGGCGTCTCCCCGCGTGGCGCGACAGCGCTCCTCGCCACCTCGCGCGCCTGGGCATGGCTGACGGGCCGTGACTACGTCATCCCCGACGACGTGAAGGCCCTCGCCCTGCCCACGCTGCGCCACCGGGTCCAACTGCGCCCCGAGGCGGAGATGGAGGGCGTGACCGCCGACTCCGTCATCAACGCCATCCTCGCCCACGTCCCGGTCCCCCGCTGATGGCGCTCACCGGACGTGCAGCTCTCCTCGCGGCCCTCGGCTCCATCCCCGTCGGCATCCTGGAACCGAGCTGGACGGGCATCCTCGCGGTCAACGGTCCGCTGGCACTGGCCTGCGCGTGCGACTTCGCGCTCGCGGCGCCCGTACGACGCCTCGTCCTGACCCGTTCCGGCGACACCTCCACGCGTCTCGGTGAGACCGCCGACGTCACGCTCTCCATCACCAACCCGTCCCGCCGCCTCCTGCGCGCACGGCTGCGAGACGCCTGGCCGCCCAGCAGTTGGCAGCCCGGTACCGAGGTGGAGGGCTCCCGACACCGCGTCACCGTCCCACCCGGAGAACGCCGTCGTGTCACGACCCGGCTCCGCCCCACCCGCCGCGGCGACCGCCAGGCCGACCGCGTGACCATCCGGTCCTACGGCCCCCTCGGTCTCTTCTCCCGCCAGGGAACCCACAAGGTGCCCTGGACCGTACGGGTTCTGCCCCCTTTCACCAGCCGCAAGCACCTGCCGTCGAAGCTCGCTCGATTGCGTGAACTCGACGGCCGGACCAGCGTGCTGACACGTGGTGAGGGAACCGAGTTCGACAGCTTGCGCGAGTACGTCCCCGGGGACGACACCCGCTCGATCGACTGGCGGGCCACCGCTCGCCAGACCTCGGTCGCCGTCCGCACCTGGCGCCCCGAACGGGACCGCCACATCCTCCTGGTCCTGGACACCGGCCGCACCTCGGCCGGTCGGGTGGGCGACGTGCCACGCCTCGACGCCGCTCTGGACGCGGCTCTCCTCCTGGCAGCCCTCGCCTCCCGCGCCGGCGACCGCGTGGCTCTGCTGGCCTACGACCGGCGCGCACGCGCCCTGGTCCAGGGGCGTTCCGCCGGCGACGTCCTGCCGTCCCTCGTCGAGGTGATGGCGACGCTGGAGCCGGAACTCGTCGAGACGGACGCCCGTGGTCTCACCGCCGCGGCGCTCCGTACGGCGCCTCAGCGTTCCCTGATCGTCCTGTTCACGACGCTCGACGCGGCGCCGGTGGAGCAGGGCCTGCTGCCCGTGCTCCCGCAGCTCACCCAGCGGCACACGGTTCTTGTCGCCTCCGTGGCCGACCCTCATATCGCGCGTATGGCACAGGCCAGAGGAGACGTCGAGGCGGTGTACGAAGCAGCCGCCGCTGCCCAGGCGCAGAGCGAGCGTCACCGCACGGCGGAACAGCTCCGTCGCCATGGGGTAACCGTGGTGGACGCGACGCCGGACGAGCTGGCGCCGGCACTGGCGGACGCGTATCTGGCCCTGAAAGCGGCAGGCCGGCTCTGAGGCCATGACGCTGCCTGCTCCCTCTTCGGAGGGAATATAAATCCCCCGGAACGCAGAAAACCCCCGCATCTTTCGATGCGGGGGTTTTCTCAAAAATTGTTCGGCGGCGTCCTACTCTCCCACAGGGTCCCCCCTGCAGTACCATCGGCGCTATGAGGCTTAGCTTCCGGGTTCGGAATGTAACCGGGCGTTTCCCTCATGCTATGACCACCGAAACACTATGAAACTGTTGAACTGCCGCACCGCCTTTTACAGCGGGGCTGTTCGTGGTTTCAGAACCAACACAGTGAACGCGAGCAACTGAGGACAAGCCCTCGGCCTATTAGTACCAGTCACCTCCACCCGTTACCGGGCTTCCAGATCTGGCCTATCAACCCAGTCGTCTACTGGGAGCCTTACCCTCTCAAGGAGGTGGGAATACTCATCTCGAAGCAGGCTTCCCGCTTAGATGCTTTCAGCGGTTATCCCTCCCGAACGTAGCCAACCAGCCATGCCCTTGGCAGGACAACTGGCACACCAGAGGTTCGTCCGTCCCGGTCCTCTCGTACTAGGGACAGCCCTTCTCAATATTCCTACGCGCACAGCGGATAGGGACCGAACTGTCTCACGACGTTCTAAACCCAGCTCGCGTACCGCTTTAATGGGCGAACAGCCCAACCCTTGGGACCGACTCCAGCCCCAGGATGCGACGAGCCGACATCGAGGTGCCAAACCATCCCGTCGATATGGACTCTTGGGGAAGATCAGCCTGTTATCCCCGGGGTACCTTTTATCCGTTGAGCGACGGCGCTTCCACAAGCCACCGCCGGATCACTAGTCCCGACTTTCGTCCCTGCTCGACCCGTCGGTCTCACAGTCAAGCTCCCTTGTGCACTTACACTCAACACCTGATTACCAACCAGGCTGAGGGAACCTTTGGGCGCCTCCGTTACTCTTTAGGAGGCAACCGCCCCAGTTAAACTACCCATCAGACACTGTCCCTGATCCGGATCACGGACCTAGGTTAGACATCCAGCACGACCAGACTGGTATTTCAACGACGACTCCACACACACTGGCGTGCATGCTTCAAAGTCTCCCAGCTATCCTACACAAGCCGAACCGAACACCAATATCAAACTGTAGTAAAGGTCCCGGGGTCTTTCCGTCCTGCTGCGCGAAACGAGCATCTTTACTCGTAGTGCAATTTCACCGGGCCTATGGTTGAGACAGTCGAGAAGTCGTTACGCCATTCGTGCAGGTCGGAACTTACCCGACAAGGAATTTCGCTACCTTAGGATGGTTATAGTTACCACCGCCGTTTACTGGCGCTTAAGTTCTCAGCTTCGCACGCCCGAAAGCGCACTAACCGGTCCCCTTAACGTTCCAGCACCGGGCAGGCGTCAGTCCGTATACATCGCCTTACGGCTTCGCACGGACCTGTGTTTTTAGTAAACAGTCGCTTCTCGCTGGTCTCTGCGGCCACCCCCAGCTCATGGAGTAAATCCAATCACCGGTGATGGCCCCCCTTCTCCCGAAGTTACGGGGGCATTTTGCCGAGTTCCTTAACCATAGTTCACCCGAACGCCTCGGTATTCTCTACCTGACTACCTGAGTCGGTTTAGGGTACGGGCCGCCATGAAACTCGCTAGAGGCTTTTCTCGACAGCATAGGATCATCCACTTCGCCACAATCGGCTCGGCATCAGGTCTCAGACTATGTGCTGTCCGGATTTACCTGGACAACGTCCTACACCCTTACCCCGGGACTACCATCGCCCGGGATGGACTACCTTCCTGCGT